>DLMX01000090.1:25194-27324 GCA_002479405.1 Methylophilaceae bacterium UBA7525 | reverse complement strand
GCGATCAACAAGATTGATGTGCAAGGTGCGAATCCGGAGCGAGTCAAACAGGAGCTCGTGGCACAAGAGGTAATTCCGGAAGAATACGGTGGCGATGTCATGTTTGTTGAGGTGTCTGCCAAAACCGGACAGGGCATCGACAGCCTGCTTGAAGCTGTACTGTTGCAAGCGGAAGTTCTGGAGCTGAAGGCAGCCAAAAATATTCCGGCCAAGGGTCTGGTGATTGAAGGTCGTCTGGACAAGGGCCGCGGCCCGGTGGCAACCATACTGGTGCAGGCTGGTACACTGAACCGTGGCGATATGTTGCTTGCCGGCAGTTCGTTTGGTCGCGTGCGTGCCATGCTCGATGAGAATGGCACGGAGATCAAGGAAGCCGGGCCGTCCATTCCTGTGGAAATCCTCGGCCTTTCGGATGTGCCGAATGCCGGCGAGGAAGTCATTGTGTTGAATGACGAGCGCAAGGCGCGTGAGATCGCATTGTTCCGTCAGGGCAAGTTCCGCGATGTGAAGTTGGCACGTCAGCAGGCATCCAAGCTTGAGAACATTTTCGATCAGATGGCAGAAGGCGAAGTGAAGACATTGCCGATGATCATCAAGTCCGATGTGCAGGGTTCTTACGAAGCGCTGGCTACCTCTCTGGAGAAGCTGTCCACCGACGAGGTCAAGGTCAATATCATCCATACCGGCGTGGGTGCCATCAGTGAATCAGACGTCAATCTGGCCTCTGCATCCAAGGGTGTGCTGATTGGCTTCAATGTCCGCGCTGATGCGGGCGCACGTAAGCTGATCGAAACGCTGGGCGTCGATGTGCGCTACTACAACATCATTTACCAGGCGGTGGATGAAGTGAAGGCGGCACTGAGCGGCATGCTGGCACCGGAAGAGAAGGAAAATGTCATCGGTCTGGTCGAGATCCGTGAAGTCTATCGTATCTCCAAGGTCGGTGCAGTTGCCGGTTGTTATGTGCTCGATGGTTTGGTCAAGCGCGGTTCCAGAGTCCGTGTATTGCGAGACAATGTGGTGATCCATGATGGTGAACTGGATTCGCTCAAGCGCTTCAAGGATGACGTAAAAGAGGTCAAGGCCAATTTCGAGTGCGGCCTGTCACTGAAGAATTTCAATGACATCGAAGTCGGCGATACGCTGGAAGTCTACGAAGTCGTGGAAGTCGCACGTTCGCTTTAAGTATGGAAACCATTATGCACGGGTGTTTTCATAAGGACTATTAATGGCCAAGGAATTTTCCAGAAGCGATCGCGTTGCCGAGCAGATTCAGCGAGAACTCGCTGATCTGCTGCAATTCGAGGTAAAAGATCCGCGTATCGGCATGGTCACCATTACTGAAGTAGAAGTGAGCGGCGATATGGCGCATGCAAAGATCTATTACAGCGCAAAGGCGGGTACTGCAGAATTGCAGAAAGGCTTGGAGAAATCCGCAGGCTTTCTGCGTACTCAGCTTGGCAAGCGCATGCTGCTGCGTACAGTGCCACAATTGCACTTCATCTATGATGCATCGATCGATCGCGGCATGCGGCTCTCACAATTGATCGATGAGGCGCTGGCACCTGATCAGCTGGTGTCGGACCATAAAGACAAACCATCCAGATAAGCGTTAGCAACGACGGTCACTGATATGCAATTCAGGCGCATCAAGCGTGCCGTCGATGGCGTGCTTTTACTCGACAAACCCCTCGGTTATTCCTCCAATCAGGCGTTGCAGCAGGTGAAGCGGCTTTATCAGGCCGCCAAGGCCGGGCATACCGGCAGTCTGGACCCGTTGGCAACCGGATTGCTGCCAATCTGTCTGGGAGAAGCGACCAAGTTCTCACATTTCTTGCTGGATGCTGATAAAAGTTATCGTGCGCTGGTTCAACTGGGGAGTACGACGACGACCGGTGATGTGGAAGGCGAGGTGCTGAGCCGTTGTGATGTCAATGTTACTGCCGAACAATTGCAGGCTGCCCTGCAAAAGTTTATCGGCGATATCGAACAGGTTCCGCCCATGTATTCGGCACTGAAGCATCAGGGAAAAGCGCTCTATGAATATGCGCGCGGTGGTGTAGATGTTGTGCGTTCAGCGCGACAAGTGAAGATTTTCAGCATCGACCTGATCAGTTTTGATAAGCAATC
>DLMX01000090.1:18107-24940 GCA_002479405.1 Methylophilaceae bacterium UBA7525 | reverse complement strand
ACGGCACATTTCAGGCTGGAAGATGCGTATACACTGGAGCAGCTGGAAAAAATGACGCTGGAACAGCGTGATGACATTCTGTTGGATGCGGATGCCGCAGTAGCCGACCTGCCACAGGTGGAACTGGATGCCGACAGCACTTTTTATCTGCTACGCGGGCAAAGTGTTTGGAAGTCTGGCATGAAGATCGACGGGCTGTTTCGTATTTATTCCGGGAATGGCCGTTTTCTCGGCTTAGGTGAGTTGGATCGGGACGGAAAGATCGCACCGAAAAGATTGTTGGTGGTTCGAGATAAATCGTAATTTTAGTAAAGTCATGTAGTAATTGCGCAATATGCGCTTGATAACTCGGCTCTTTTAGGGTTAGAATATACGGTTACTGCAGGTAAAGAATATCCAGGAGAAAACATGTCAATTACGACAGCAGAAAAAGCCCAGATTGTTGGCGAATATCAACAGGCAGCAAATGACACCGGTTCACCGGAAGTTCAGGTTGCTTTGCTCACCAAGCGTATCACCACGCTGACCGAGCATTTCAAAGTGAATGCCAAGGACCACCACTCACGTCGCGGTCTGCTGGCCATGGTAAGTCAGCGCCGCAAGCTGCTTGACTACCTGAAGCGCAAGAATGCTGATCGTTATCGTGCATTGATTGAGCGTCTGGGTCTGCGTAAATAATTCGATATTCACAAGACCGTCGTTATTTTTGTGAATTGATATCAAGCCGAAAGCATCGCATCAACATACGTTGAGCGATGCTTTCGGCTTTTTTGTTGGACGGTATTTGAAAATACCTGCTTGCTGAGAACACTCTAGAACAGTAAGAGTGCATTGTGTAGATAGTAGAGAAGAGGATAGAAAATGTTTAATAAAGTGACGAAGACCATACAGTACGGTGCGCATGAGCTCACTCTGGAAACCGGCGAGATTGCTCGTCAGGCCGATGGCGCTGTGATGGTAAGTTATGGTGATACTGTTGTGCTGGTTACCGTAGTAGGCAAACGTGATGTAAAAGCCGGTCAGGATTTCTTCCCGCTGACCGTAGATTATCAGGAAAAAACCTATGCTGCCGGCAAGATTCCCGGTGGTTTCTTCAAGCGCGAAGGCCGCCCATCAGAGAAAGAGATTCTGACTTCCCGTCTGATTGATCGCCCTTTGCGTCCGCTGTTTCCGGAAGCCTTTTATAACGAAGTGCAGATCGTGGCGACTGTCATGTCTTCCGACCCGGAAATCGATTCCGACATTCCCGCCATTATCGGTGCTTCCGCTGCAATGGCCATTTCCGGTATCCCGTTCTATGGCCCGCTGGGTGCTGCCCGTGTCGGTTACCTGAATGGTGAGTATGTGCTGAATCCAACTGCCAGCCAGATGAAGGACTCCGAACTGGATTTGGTAATCGCAGCAACCGACAAGGCTGTCATGATGGTGGAATCGGAAGCGCGCGAACTGCCGGAAGACGTCATGCTGGGTTCTGTCGTTTTTGGCCATGAACAAATGCAGGCCGTGATCAATGCCATCAACGAACTGGCTGCAGAAGCCGGTAAGGAAGCATGGGACTGGACACCTCCGGAGCAGGATACTGCGCTGATTGAAAAAATGACCGCAATGGCCGCTGCTGATATCAATGAAGCCTTCAAAATCAAGGCTAAAAGCGAACGTTCAGCCAAACTGGATGATATCCGCAATCGCGTTTTTGCCGAACTGATCACGGAAGCAACCTCAACCGAAGAAGCCAACAAGATCAAGACGGAATTCTTCAATCTGGAAGCCAAGACGGTTCGTAGCCAGATCCTGAACGGTGAGCCACGGATCGACGGTCGCGATACCCGCACCGTACGACCTATCAATATCCGTACCGGCGTACTGCCGCGCACTCACGGTTCTGCGCTGTTCACGCGCGGTGAAACACAGGCGATCGTGGTGGCTACACTGGGTACTGGCCGTGATGAGCAGATCATCGACGCATTGCAGGGCGAGTACAAAGACCGTTTCATGCTGCATTACAATTTCCCGCCATACTGTACCGGTGAAACCGGTCGCGTCGGTACGCCGAAGCGTCGTGAAATCGGTCACGGTCGTTTGGCCAAGCGTGCACTGGTGGCAGTGTTGCCCAGCCAGGAAGATTTTGGCTATACCTTCCGTCTGGTATCGGAAATCACTGAATCCAACGGTTCCAGCTCCATGGCGTCAGTTTGCGGCGGCACTTTGGCCCTGATCGATGCCGGTGTGCCAATCAAGGCGCCGGTCGCCGGTGTGGCCATGGGCCTGATCAAGGAAGGCAATCGCGTTGCCGTGCTGACCGATATCCTGGGTGATGAAGATCACCTCGGCGACATGGACTTCAAGGTGGCCGGCACTGAAGAAGGTGTGACTGCGCTACAGATGGACATCAAGATTACCGGCATCACCAAGGAAATCATGCAGGTCGCCCTGGCGCAGGCCAAGGAGGGTCGTATGCACATCCTCGGTCTGATGAAGGAAGCGGTCGGTGATGGCAGCAAGGAACTGTCGGCATTTGCACCACGCATCATTACCATGAAGATCAATCCGGAGAAGATCCGTGACGTGATCGGCAAAGGCGGTGCGGTGATCCGTGCGCTGACCGAGGAAACCGGTGCGACCATTGATATCGAAGATGACGGTACCATCAAGATCGGTTGTGTCAGTGCCGAGGCTGGTGAAGAGGCGAAGAAGCGCATCGAAGCCATCACGGCTGAAGTCGAGATCGGCCAGAGCTATGAAGGCACGGTCATCAAGTTGCTGGACTTCGGCGCGATCGTTTCCTTGCTGCCAGGCAAGGATGGTTTGCTGCACATCTCGCAAATCGCGCATCAGCGCGTGAACGCTGTTTCCGACTTCCTCAAGGAAGGCCAGGTTGTGAAGGTCAAGGTGGTGGAAGCCGACGAAAAGGGCCGTGTACGCCTGAGTATGAAAGCATTGATCGATCCGCCTGTGGTTGAAGACAAGGCGGAAGCCGAGCAGCCAGCAGAGTAAGTCCTGGTTGAAATAAAAAAGCCCGCATCTGCGGGCTTTTTTATTGGTGCTTGACTATATGAGTTTGGTCGCTTTTGCTTCGATTACCGCTTTTTGTTTCTGATGTAACACACGACGTGCGTAAGTCTGCATCGAAAACTGGTGGCGCAAATTAAAGCGGCTTCCAGCTACGATAAACCCTGCTATGCAGGCGTAGAATGAGCTTTTAGTTCCGGCATAACGCGCTACGCGCATTAGCCTACTCTGAAAGCAGGTGCAAATTACTTTGCCACCTGTTTTTCGCGGATTTCGTCCAGAGTCTTGCAGTCGATGCACTGGGTGGCGGTAGGACGAGCTTCCAGGCGTCTGAGGCCAATCTCGACGCCGCAGCTGTTGCAGTAGCCGTATTCGCCGGAATCAATCTTGTTCAGTGTGTCGTCGATTTTTTTGATCAGTTTGCGTTCGCGGTCGCGATTGCGCAGTTCCAGAGCCATGTCGGACTCCTGGCTTGCGCGATCATTAGGGTCGGCAAACATGGTGACTTCGTCTTGCATGGTGTGCACCGTACGGTCGATATCGTCACTCAGCTCTGCTTTCCAGTCATTGAGAATCTGACGGAAATGGTTGAGTTGCTTTTCATTCATGTACTCCTCACCGGCTTTCGGTTCGTAAGGAGTAAAGTGTTTAGTGATTACGTCAGCCATTATGGTCTCGCGAGGCCGCAGCCTCGTTTTCGATAAAATCAGCGTTAACAGAAAAATAAAGCAGGCGCAAGTTTACTACGATTGGGAATAATGTCCAGCCTGTATTTTGCTAGCAACTTTACCTAAGATACTGATGATTCGTGCAAAGTCTGCGCCAGCAAGGTATTTTCCATCAGGGTTGCAACGGTCATGGGGCCAACGCCGCCCGGTACGGGGGTGATCCAGCCGGCACGTTCCTTCGCTACGGCAAATTCCACATCGCCGCACAGGCTGCCATCGGCCAGCCGGTTGATGCCGATATCAATGACGATGGCGCCGGGTTTGATCCATTCACCTTTGATCAGGCCGGGTTTGCCGGCAGCTGCGACGACGATATCGGCGCGGGCAACGTTCGCTGCCAGATCCTTGGTGTGACGGTGGCAGCCGGTGACTGTGCAACCGGCCAGCAGGAGCTCCAGTACCATGGGGCGGCCGACATGATTCGACACGCCGACAACCACGGCATCCATGCCCAGTGGTTTCAGCCCCTCGCTCTCCAGCATCTTGATGACACCGAAAGGAGTGCAGGAGCGCAATGTGGGTTGCCGTACGGCCAGTCTGCCGATGTTGTAGGGGTGGAAGCCGTCGACATCCTTTTCGGCGCTGATGGCTTCGATGATGCGCTTCTCATCGATCTGCGGCGGCAACGGTGCCTGTACCAGAATGCCGTCTATGGAAGTGTCGGCATTCAGTTCATCGATCAGTGCGAATAATTCGGCTTCCGTGGTGCTGGCAGGCAAGTCATAAGAGATGGAGCGTATGCCCACTTTTTCGCAGGCCAGCCGCTTGTTGCGCACATAGATTGCAGAAGCCGGGTCTGCTCCAATCAATATGACGGCAAGTGATGGCGCGCGCTTTCCCTGGGCGATGCGGTCATCGACTTGTGACTTCAATCGGGCGAGCATTTGTTCTGCGATGGCTTTGCCGTTTATGATTTGAGCTGACATATGTTGAGCGTGTGCAAAAACCATTATTTTAGCAGGGTATGATAATTAAACCGACTATCTTGTAGATTAGAATTGACCTGAGGCTCGGTTTCGGATATATTTCTCGCCCTCGGGGTGTAGCGTAGTCTGGTAGCGCGCCTGCTTTGGGAGCAGGATGTCGGGAGTTCGAATCTCTCCACCCCGACCAGATTTTTTGAAGTTAGTCTAGATTGCCCGACAATCTGCCCGTAGCTCAATCGGATAGAGCACCAGCCTTCTAAGCTGGGGGTTACAGGTTCGATTCCTGTCGGGCAGGCCAAGTTTCTGATGTTCATCAGTTTCAGTGGTGGCTGTAGCTCAGTTGGTAGAGCCCTGGATTGTGATTCCAGTTGTCGTGGGTTCGAGCCCCATCAGCCACCCCATCTTTCATCATTCCAAGTATCGAATTTTTCCCCAGCCATATCTTCGCATGGCTGCTGCATTTTTCATGTTTCTGGCAATCTGGCTGCAATAGGCTAAGATAAGCTTGTCTTAAATTACGGTAGCCAGCAACCATGAGCCAGCACCATCTCAAGCCTCTTTTCGCGCCAAAATCCGTAGCGGTGTTTGGTGCCAGTGATCGTACAGATTCTGTCGGGCAGATCGTGTTCCAGAATATGTTGCAGAGTGGCTATCAAGGTGCGCTTTATCCCGTTAATCCCAAGCACAAGAAAATTCAGGGAATCAAAGCCTGTGCCTCGTTGGCGCAGATTGAGGAGGCCGTCGAACTGGCGGTGATTGCGACGCCGGCGGCGACCGTCCCCGATATCATCGAGCAGTGCGGCAAGCATCAGGTCAGGGCGGCCGTCATCATCACCGCCGGCTTCGGTGAGACCGGTGAAACCGGTAAAGTATTGGAACGACAGGTGCTGGAAACCGCGCAACATTATGGTGTGCGGCTGATCGGGCCGAATTGTCTGGGGGTCATGCGACCGGATATCGGCCTTAATGCTACTTTCAACAAGGGTAGTGCGAATATCGGCAATCTGGCCTTCATCTCGCAGTCCGGGGCGCTCTGCACGGCGATTCTGGATTGGGCGCAGACCAACGATGTCGGTTTTTCCAGTGTCGTTTCCCTTGGTTCTTCGCTCGATATTGATTTCGGCGAGATTCTCGATTACCTGATTTCGGACACCAAAACCCAGAGCATTCTGCTTTATATCGAAGGCATACGCGATGCGCGCAGTTTCATGAGCGGCATCCGTGCTGCCGCGCGCATCAAGCCGGTGATCCTGGTCAAGGTCGGGCGGCATGCCGTCGCCTCGCGTGCAGCGATGTCGCATACGGCCTCGCTGGTCGGTTCTGATGATGCCTTCGATGCGGCAGTCAGGCGTGCCGGGGTCGTCCGCGTGCAGACCATCACGCAACTGTTTTCTGCCGCCAAGGCGCTTTCCTGCGGTTTCCACCCGACCGGCAACCGGCTCGCCATCGTTACCAATGGTGGTGGCCCCGGCGTCATGGCGACCGACTGTGCGGCCGACCTCGGGCTGCAGATGGCTGAACTTTCAGGCGAGACGCTGGAAAAACTCAATCAGGCATTGCCCTCCACTTGGTCGCACGGCAATCCGGTCGATATCATCGGCGATGCGCAGGCTGATCGCTATCAACATGCGGTGCAGGCCTGTCTGGAAGATCCGGGTGTCGATGGTGTGCTGACCATACTGACACCGCAGGCGATGACCAGGCCGCTGGAAGCAGCCAATGCCGTTATCGAGCTTTCCAACCGGTACAGCAAGCCGTTTCTTGCCTGCTGGATGGGCGGCGCACAGGTCGATTCGTCGCGTGCGGCATTCAATCGCGCCAGAAAGCCAAGTTTCAGAACGCCGGAGCCTGCAGTCGAAGTGTTTTCCTATTTGAGCGCATACTATCAGAACCAGAAGCTGCTGATGCAGATGCCAGGGCCGCTCTCGCATCATCTGGAGCCGGATGTGGAAGGTGCGCGCATGGTCATTGAAGGTGCCTTGCAGGAGCGGCGCAAGATCCTGAGCGAGATGGAATCCAAGGCCTTGCTCTCTGCCTTTCATATTCCGGTGGCGCAGACTCTGGTGGCGCATTCGCCCAATGAGGCGTTGCTGATTGCCCAGCAGTTGGGTTTTCCGGTGGCGATGAAAGTCAATTCCCCGGATATCACGCATAAGACCGATGCCGGCGG
>DLMX01000090.1:17179-17820 GCA_002479405.1 Methylophilaceae bacterium UBA7525 | reverse complement strand
ATCACGTTCGGAGCCGGTGGTACAACCGTGGAAGTGATGGGCGACCGTTCGGTGACGTTGCCTCCGCTGAACGCGTTTCTGGTCAAGGACCTGATTCAGGGGACGCATGTGGCGAAAATGTTGGGGGCATTCCGCCATATGCCGCCGGCTGACATGCGGTCGCTGGAGAGTGTGTTACTGCGCGTCTCGGAAATGGTCTGTGAACTGCCGATGTTGATGGAGATGGATATCAATCCGCTGATATTGGACGAATCGGGCGTGCTGGCCGCAGATGCACGGGTGGTGGTGGAATTGCGTCAGCCCAGCGCCGACCGCTATGCGCACATGGCGATCTATCCCTATCCGACGCACCTGGTCAGCAGCTGGCAATTGGCGGATGGCACCGACCTGGTGATTCGCCCGATTCGACCCGAGGACGCCGGGATCGAACAGGCGTTTGTGCGCAATCTGTCGGAGGAGGCGCGTTATTTCCGTTTCATGAACAGCGTGCAGGAATTGAGCGAGGCGATGCTGGTCCGCTTTACGCAAATCGATTACAGCCGTGAGATGGCGCTGGTGGCGGTAGCTGAGGAAGACGGTCAGGAAGTTGAGCTGGGCGTTACGCGCTTCGCCATCAATCCGGATGGCGAGAGTTGCGATTT
>DLMX01000090.1:7049-16942 GCA_002479405.1 Methylophilaceae bacterium UBA7525 | reverse complement strand
CTGATGGATGCCGCGCGCTCCAAGGGCTTGAAGGTGATGGAGGGCGAGGTGTTGAAAAGCAACGCCAGTATGCTGAAACTGGTGCAGCGCCTGAATTTCAGCATTGAAACCAGCCCGGACGATGACAGCGTCAAAAAAGTACGTAAGGTGTTGTAGGCATGCATACCGCCTACATCACACATCCGGCTTGCCTGGGACACGACATGGGCGAGATCTTTCCCGAGGAAGCCGCCCGCATTCATGCTATTCACGATCAATTGATTGCCTCCGGTTTGCTGGATCTTCTGGTGCCCTTTGAGGCGGCACCGGCGAACAAGGAGCAGTTGATGCTGGTGCATGCGCCCGAGTACGTCGAACGGGTGTTCGCGCTGTCGCCCGAATCAGGTTTTGTCGAGCTCGATGGCGATACACGCATGAATCCGCACAGTCTGCAGGCGGCACTGCACGCAGCGGGTGCCGTTATTACTGCAGTTGATCTGGTGATGTCCGGTCAGGTGCAGAATGCGTTCTGCAACATCCGCCCGCCCGGTCATCATGCCGGTCGCGCCAGCGCTTCCGGCTTCTGCCTGTTCAATAATGTCGCAGTTGGCGCCGCTCATGCCTTGCAGCATCATGGTTTGCAGCGGGTAGCTATCGCTGATTTCGACGTGCACCACGGCAACGGTACTGAAGAAATCTTTCATGATGATCCGCGCGTGATGCTGTGTTCCACTTTCCGCCATCCCTATTATCCGCATAGCGGCGCTGACAGCGGCAATGATCACATCATCAATGCGCCGCTGGCGGCGGGTTGCAAGGGTGCTGAATTCCGTACCGCTGTCAGTGAGCGCTGGCTACCGGCGCTGGAGCGTTTCCAGCCGCAATTCGTTCTGATCTCTGCTGGTTTTGATGCGCACCGGGAGGATGACATGGGCGGGCTGGCCTTGCAGGAGGCGGATTATTACTGGGTGACCGAGGCGCTGAAAGATGTGGCAAGTCGCCATGCCGGCGGCCGCATCGCTTCCGCGCTGGAAGGTGGATATGCGCTGAGTGCTCTTGGTCGCAGTGTCATGGCGCATATCAAGAGCCTGGCCGATCTTTAAGACGCGAAGGTTGGCTGTCTGCGCGTTCTCCTGAGACGGTCGCAAGCCTTATCTGATTGATGCAGCAGGCCATTCCGGTTATATTAGAAAAAGGCGCCTTACTTTCTGTTTTTAAAAAATAAATCAATAATTGTCGCGGGAAGACACTTTAATGGCTGAACAAAATCCCACTCTTATCATCATCGATGATGATCCCTTGATTACCGATACACTGCATTACGTACTGAGCAAGCATTTCGATGTTTATGTCGCAGAATCCAGAGCGCAAGCCAAAAGTCTCTTGAGGCAGCTGGAAGTGCCGCCGGCGCTGGCGCTGGTGGATCTCGGTTTGCCGCCCGTGCCGCATAAGCCGGACGAGGGCTTCAAGGTGATCGGCGAGTTGCTGGCGCATTCTCCGACCATGAAGATCCATGTGCTTTCCGGCCAGAATGAAGAGATCAATGTCAAGCACGCGATGGCGCTGGGCGCTGTCGACTTCATTCCCAAGCCCTGCGATGTGGATCGCCTGAAGGAGATTCTGCAGAATGCGCTGAAACTGCAGGAAGCGGAAAAGACGGAAGGCAGCAAGGAGCAGGAAAGCTGCGGGCTGCTCGGCGAAAGTCTGCCGATGCAGACCTTGCGTACGCAAATCACGCAATTTGCCGATGCGCCTTTTCCGGTGCTGATCGAGGGTGAGTCCGGCAGCGGCAAGGAACTGGTGGCAAACTGTCTTCACCGTTTGAGCAGCCGCGCACGTCAGCCCTATCTGTCCGTCAACTGCGCGGCCATCTCGCCGACGCTTGCGGAATCCATACTGTTCGGTCACGGCAAAGGGGCTTTTACCGGTGCGCAGACCTCGCATACCGGCTACTTCGAGGACGCCGGTGAAGGCACGCTGTTTCTGGATGAGATCGGCGAATTGCCGCTTGAGATGCAATCCAAGCTCCTGCGTGTGCTGGAGAACGGCGAATACCAGCGTATCGGTGAAACGCAGACGCGCAAAAGCAAAGCGCGCATCATCGCCGCCACCAACCGTGACTTGCGTGAAGAGGTGCGTGCCTCGAATTTTCGTATCGATCTCTATCACCGCCTGAGTGTTTTCACGGTAAGGGTGCCGCCATTGCGCGATCTGGGTGAGGATCGTTATGCGCTACTGGATTATTACAGCGATTTTTATGCGCGGGAGACCGGCAGAAAACCCTTCAAATTCGATAACAGGGCCGGTCAGCGCTGGCTGGGCTATCACTTTCCGGGCAATGTGCGTGAATTACGCAACATCATTATCCGCCTGATGGCGAAGTATGCCGGGCAATCGGTAAGCGATGTGCAACTGGCGGCCGAGCTGGACCTGATGCAACTGACTTCGCCTAATGACGTGGCGTCACTGAATGACGAGGCCGCACTTTCCAATCAGGCCATGCGTCATTTGCAGACGCAAGCCAATGTCAATCTGGATCAGGTGCTGAAAACCTGGGAAAAGGCCTATGTCGATGCCGCGCTGAAGATTACGCACGGCAATCTCAGTCAGGCAGCCAAGTTGCTGGGGATCAACCGCACCACCTTGTACAGCCGCATGCAGATGCAAGAACAATAATGTATTACGCCCATTTCGGCTTGAAAGAGCCGCCCTACAAAATCACGCCGAACACGGAATTCTTTTTCTCAGGCGGCAATCGCGGTGCCGTTCTCGATGCGCTGACCTATGCCATCACCAGTGGAGAGGGCATCGTCAAGGTGGTGGGCGAGGTCGGTAGCGGCAAGACCATGTTGTGTCGCATGCTGCAAACTCTGCTACCGGAAAAGGTGGAAAGCGTCTATCTGGCCAATCCCAGTGTGGCACCGGAAGACGTGCTGCATGCCATTGCTTTCGAATTGCAGCTGGATTTGCCGCCTGACGCCGATCGCTTGCGCGTCATGCAGGTGCTGCATACCTATCTGCTCGACCGCCATGCCGAAGGGCGGCAGGTGGTGATCTTCGTCGAGGAAGCGCAGGGCATGCCGCTGGCGACGCTGGAGGAAATCCGTCTACTTTCCAATCTGGAAACCCGGCACGACAAGTTGCTGCAGATCGTACTTTTCGGGCAGCCGGAACTGAATGAGAACCTTAACGAGACACGGATCCGCCAGCTGAGAGAACGCATTACGCACAGTTTCAATCTCGGTCCGCTGGCTGAGCAGGACGTGGCCGATTATCTGATTTTCCGTCTGCGCGCTGCAGGTTATTTCGGCCCGCACCTGTTTTCCAAAGCTGCTATTCGCATGATCGCAAAATCGTCCGAAGGTCTGGTGAGACGCATCAATATTCTGGCCGACAAGGCTCTGCTGGCGGCCTTCTCGGAAAATGTTCATCAAGTTCTGCCGAAGCATGTCAAAGCGGCCATCAGGGATAGCGAGTTTGGTGCAGAACAGCTTGACAAGGGCGAGGCGCGGAAGTTGTATCTGGTCGCAGCTGGCATTCTTGTGACGGGTCTGACGCTCGGTTATCTGACACATTTGTGGCAATCGGGGATAGCAGAGCAAGTGCCTGTTGTAGCTGCTGGGGAGGCGCAGGAATCTTTATCGATGTTGGCGGCAGAGGATAGTGCTGAGCTGGAATCCCAATCGGTAGCTGGGGATGCTGAGGCAGTATCAGAAGAAAATACGCCGCCAATTAGCGGAGTTTCTGCCGACATTCTCGAACACAGGCTGAATGTCACCCGGCAATGGCTGAATCAGCAACCGGCTTCCACTGTCAGCATTCAGTTGATGGGAAGCGTCAACTATGACCAGCTGCGTACGCAGCTCGAATTGCTCGCCAGCAGGGTGGAGCTGGATAATCTTTATGTCTATCGCACCCGTGTCAATAATGCGCCTTTCCTTGCCGTGCTATATGGCAGTTATCAGGACCGGCAACAGGCACATGCGGCCATGCGGGAGTTGCCGGAGGCTTTTCGTTCCTATCGGCCGCAATTGCGAACGGTAGGTGGCATATTGCAGGAAACAAAGCAGTTTCAATAGCTTGGTGTTGCGGTTTAAAGCGGGTTATGGAGTAAACTAGTCATTGAGCTCAATGTAGATGGTGTGTGTGCGTATGCGTATGAAAAGAACATGGATAACATGGTTTGCGATTTCAATATCACTGACTTTGTCCAGCTGCGCGCATCAGAGCAAGGTTGTGCCATCAAGCGGCCATATTGATGGTGAGGTATCGCCGCAAGTCCGGCAGGGTGCTCAGGCAGCTGCCAGTGATATTCCAAGGCCGGTCAGAAGTGCCACCTATCTGCCAGCACCCGTACCTAAACCCAAAGAGCAGACTTACAGCGTGGTGGTCAACGAAGTACCAGTCAAGGAGATTCTCTTTGCGCTGGCACGCGAGAGCAATCTCAATATCGACATCCATCCCGCCATTCAGGGTCGCGTCACGCTCAATGCGGTGGATCAGACTCTGCCCGCGATTCTGGAGCGCCTCGCCAAGCAGGTGGATCTGACCTACAAGGTTGAAAACAATGTGTTGAGCATTACGCCGGATCATCCGGTGTTGCGCACCTATAAAATTGATTATGTGAATATGTCACGCGACACCAAGGGCTTTATCGGTGCCGCTGCAGAGATTTCCAGCACTGGCCAGAGTGCGACGACCGGGGCAGGTGGAACCAGCGTCACGACCAGCGCATCCGGCGGCGCCAACAACAGCTCGCGTACCTCCGTTACCAGCGAGTCACAGAATCGCTTCTGGGAAAATCTGGAAAAGAACATCAAGGAACTACTGGCTGAAACCGACAAGGAAGTCATCATTACGCGTGAGGGCACCCCACAGTCCGCCACGCAGCAGGCTGGTGCCGAAGGCGTCGCCGGTGCTATTACGGCAGCACTGGCACCCACTGCTAATGTAGCTACATCATCTATCACGGATGCACAGGAGCGTGAGCAGGCCAGAGCAGAATATAAGACCTTGTTCGCAGCGACAGTGATTTCCAATCGAGAGGCCGGCGTCATCACGGTACGCGGCACGAACAAGCAGCATGAGAAGGTCCAGGAATTCATCGACAAGGTCATGAGCAGTGCCAAACGACAGGTGCTGATTGAGGCGACCATTGTTGAAGTACAGCTGAATGATGGCTATCAGGCCGGGATAGATTGGAGCCGCTTGGGCAATGCAGGTGCCGGTAGCGGTTTTACCCTGAGCCAGAGATTGCAGTTGCCGGAAGGTTTTTCACGAGGTGATTTGCAGACGCGTGGTACAGGCACAGGCCTGATCGCCGGTTATTTCAATCCGGCCAGTTCCCTTGGGAATATTGCAGCGTCCATCAGGCTTCTGAAGGAGTTCGGTGAAACCAAGGTGCTCTCCAGCCCGAAACTGATGGTGTTGAACAACCAGACAGCGGTTCTCAAGGTCGTCGATAACCTGGTGTATTTTACTATTCAGGCACAACAATCAACGATAGGCGGTTCGGTAGGAGGCACTTTGGCGACAGTAACGACAACCCCTAATACGGTGCCGGTCGGTATCGTCATGAGTGTAACGCCGCAAATCAATGACACCGGTAATGTGAATATCAATGTCCGTCCGACGATCTCCAGCCTGATTCGGTACGTGCCTGATCCTAACCCTCAATTGAAACTGGCGAATGTCGATCAACAAGGCATTCCGGAAATCCAGGTGAGAGAGATGGAATCAATGTTGCAGATCAGCAGCGGCAATACTGCGGTGCTGGGTGGTCTCATGCAGGACGTCATCAAGAGCAATACGGACAAGGTGCCCGGTCTTTCCAATGTGCCGTGGCTGGGGCGCGCCTTCACCGGCAGAAATGACTCGAACAAAAAAACTGAACTCGTCATTTTCCTGCGACCGACCGTCATCACCAGTGCCAGCCTGGAAAGCGACGAGCTGCAAAGCTACAAACAATATCTGCCATCTCAACAACTTCAGCAAAGCTTAGATGAGTCTGCTTATTAAGGCTCTGCACAAGGCAGAACAGGAAAAGACCTCCGAGGAAAAAGCTGGCGCCTTGGCAGGAGCCGCATCTCTGGAGCTGGCACCTATCGAGCCCGACCTCGAAACGGAAGCCGGGTTTGCCGATACAGAGCCGGAACGGCCGGTGCGCAGTGCTGCGGGTAATGCTAACCAGAAGGGTGCCGGAGTGGTATTTGCTGCCAAATCGCGGACGGACAATACGGCGTTCAAGACATTGTTGCTGGTTGCCGCAGTTCTGCTCCTGCTGATAGCCGGTGTCTTTTACTATTACCTTGAGTCCTTGAAGCAGCCGGAAGTCATTGTTCCGGCACGTGTGGTTGAAGTCACGCCAACGCCGGCTTTGCCGGAAACGCAGCCAACGGAAGATGTTGCGGAAGTCGAAGCAATATCTGCAGGTGAATTCGCCCAAGAGGCGGTCGCGGAAGAAGTGAGTCCGCCGACCGGCCCGGCACCCGTCGATCAGGGCTTCTCGCTGGCAGCAGCAGCAACGGCACCGGTTTCCCAACTTGTACCCAGCGCCCCAACGCCAGCGCCGCAACGCGAGGTCAAGGTGACGATCAACAATCCGCCGCCGGCGATCAACCCCAATCTGGCGGTGGCATATCAGGCTTTTCAGGCAGGTGACGATACGACTGCGCAGGCTGCATATCGCCGGGTGCTGCAGGCCGATGTGCGCAATACGGATGCCTTGCTCGGCATGGCGGCGATCGCCATGCGTCAAGAGCGCAATAATGACGCGATGGGCTGGTATGGCAAGGTGCTGGAGATCGAGCCTCGCAACAGTTATGCCCAGGCGGCGATGGCCGATCTGCTGGCGCGGGTCGATCCGGTCAGTAGCGAATCGCGCATCAAGAACCTGATCGTCGTACAACCGGAGGCGGCACACCTCCATGCTGCGCTCGGCAGTATCTACGCAGAACGCAATGACTGGCTGCAGGCGCAGCAGTCCTATTTCGAGGCGCACCGCTTGGATGCCTCCAATCCTGAGCACGCCTTCAATCTGGCGGTGAGTCTGGATCAGTTGGGTAAATCAGCGCTTGCGCTGCAGTATTACCGGCAGACATTGAGCCTGTTGGCAAACCATAACGCGGCAGCCATAGACCGCGTGGCACTGGAATCACGCATCGTGCAACTTCAGTGAACAAGGCGGTTGATGCAATCATGAATCGCTAATTAATAAAGACACTACAGAGGATGGTTGGATAAACATGGCCGAGCAGCGACGCAAGCTACGCTTAGGCGAACTCATGGTGCAACAGGGGCTGATCAGTCAGGATCAGTTGCGCATTGCGCTGATGGAACAGGAGCAGAACAATATTCCGCTAGGTCGCCAGCTGGTGCGCCTCGGTTTCGTGACGGAAGCCATGGTGCGCGATCTGGTCGCGCACACCATCGGTCAGGAGAGTATCGATCTTTCCACCGTCATCGCCGACTCGGATGCGCTGAAGATGGTGCCGGAAGAATTCGCCCGACGTTATCACCTGCTTCCTATCGCCTATGAGGACAATATCAAGCTGCTGACGGTGGCGATGGCCGACATGTTCAACGTGGTGGCGCTGGACCAATTGCGTGCCATGCTGGGTGGCCAGATTCAGCTCAAGCCCGCGCTGGCAGCCGAAGCGCAGCTGGAAGAATATATCGATCAGTTCTACGGATATGAGCTGTCGGTAGACGGTATTCTGCGCGAGATCGAAACCGGCGAAATCGATTACCAGAGTTTGATTGCCGAAGGCGATCAATATACGCAGCCGGTGGTGCGTCTGGTAGGCGCCTTGTTGATGGACGCGGTCAAGCGTGGTGCATCGGATATTCACTTCGAGCCTGAATACGCTTTCCTGCGCATTCGTTATCGTATCGATGGCGTGCTGCAACAGATCCGCAGTCTGCACAAAACCTACTGGCCCGGAATTGCAGTGCGCCTCAAGGTCATCAGCGGCATGGATATCGCCGAGACACGCTCGCCACAGGATGGCCGCCTTAACATCAATCTCGGCGGCCGCCCCATCGATTTCCGTGTCGCCAGCCATCCGACCATTCATGGCGAGAATATCGTGCTGCGTGTGCTTGACCGCGAAAAATCCATTATTCCGATGGATAGAATGGGGTTGCGTGACCAAACGCTGGAAGAACTGAAGCTGATGATGACACGGCCGGAAGGTATAGTCATCGTCACCGGTCCGACCGGTAGCGGCAAGACCACCACGCTATATTCACTGCTTTCGCATCTCAACACTGAAAGCGTCAACATCATGACGCTGGAAGATCCGGTGGAATACCCGGTCACCATGATGCGCCAGACTTCGGTTGCGGAAGTGAACAAGGTGGATTTTGCCAACGGCATCCGTTCCATCATGCGGCAGGACCCGGACATCATCCTGGTCGGTGAAATCCGCGATGAGGATACCGCCACCATGGCGTTCCGTGCTGCGATGACCGGTCATCAGGTATTCAGTACCCTGCATACCAATTCTGCCCTTGGCACTTTCCCGCGCC
Organism: Methylophilaceae bacterium UBA7525; assembly: GCA_002479405.1. Lineage (GTDB taxonomy): Bacteria > Pseudomonadota > Gammaproteobacteria > Burkholderiales > Methylophilaceae > UBA6140. The sequence goes on along the minus strand of DLMX01000090.1, from coordinate 8,434 downwards.
TGCTCGATATCGGCGTTTCACCGGATATCATGGCCGGCAACATCATCGGTGTCGTTGCCCAGCGTCTGGTGCGCGTGTTGTGTCCGCACTGCAAGGAGGCATATGACCCGAATGTGGACGAGCGCCGATTGCTCGGCCTGCAAGCCAAGGCCGAAGTGCAGATTTACCGCCATGTCGGCTGCAAGCGCTGCAACTACACAGGCTATCGCGGCCGGATGGCAATCATCGAATTGCTGCGTATCGACAACGACATCGATGCTTTGGTCGCGCGCCGCGCGCCGCTCGCCGCTGGATGCAATCCGTGCGGTGGCGATGGAGAAAGGTTTTGTGACATTGGCGGAAGACGGTGTACGCCGCATCCTTGAGGGTTATACCAGTTTCTCCGAAGTGACACGCGTTATTGATTTAACCAGCTTGATCAGGCATTAAGTCTTGCCGACCTATAATTACAAGGCGGTGGATCAAACGGGCCGTTCGGCACAGGGCGAGATTGACGCGCTCAACGAGATCGACCTGGAGCTGCGGCTGGAAAAGATCGGGCTGGATCTCATCACTTTTCGTCAGGTCAGCAAGACCACTTCGCTGTTCAGCCGCAAGACCGTCAGCCATAAAGACCTGATGATGTTCTGTTTTCAGCTGGAGCAATTGACCAGTTCCGGTGTGCCTTTGCTTGATGGCTTGATCGATTTGCGCGATAGCACATCCAGCCCGCATTTTCAGAAGGTCATCGGCGGTCTGGTTTCCGAGGTCGAGGGTGGCAGGATGCTGTCACAGGCCATGGCGGAATATCCCAATGTCTTCAGTCATGTTTTTGTCAGTCTGGTGCGGGCTGGTGAACAGACTGGCCGCTTGCCCGAGGTTTTCGATAATCTGGCGGCCACGCTCAGGTGGCAGGATGAACTGGTTTCGCAGACCAAGCGTCTGCTGGCCTATCCCAGTTTCGTGCTGGTAGTGGTGCTGGCGGCGGTGGCGTTTCTCATGAGTTATCTGGTACCGCAGATGGTGTCATTTCTGCAGAACATGGGACAGGAATTGCCGCTGGAAACGCGTGTGCTGATTTTCATGTCGAACACTTTCGTCAGTTACTGGTGGATTATCGTTTCCGTACCTTTTCTGCTTGCCATTGTTACTGCCATTATGGTGCGCAAAAGCGCAGAAGCGCGTTACAGGTTTGATTACGTCAAATTGCATATCCCGGTGGTCGGGGATATTCTGAAAAAGATCATCCTCGCCCGTTTTGCGCGTTATTTTGCACTGATGTATCAGACCGGTATTCCGATTCTGGATGCCATCAAGACCTGCGAGGAGATAGTTGCCAATCGCGTAGTGGCGGATGCCTTGAGCCGTGCGCAGCAACAGATCAATGCCGGCGACAGCATGAGCGA
>DLMX01000090.1:6111-6877 GCA_002479405.1 Methylophilaceae bacterium UBA7525 | reverse complement strand
CTGGATAAATCGCTGCTCAAGATCAGCTATTTTTATGATCGCGATGTCAATGAGTCGATCGAAAAGATGATGAAACTGATCGAGCCGGCCTTGACGGTACTGCTCGGCGGTATTCTGGCGTTTATCATGTTCTCGGTGCTGGGTCCGGTGTACGATTCATTCGGCAAGCTGAATATTTAAGGTCAACATGTTTTCCAAAATTGTCCTATGCGTAACGAACAACAGGCTGCTTGCCGGTAAATGGCAGTTCGGCAAACTGTTGTCGCATCAGGTGTTCAGAAATGACCCGCAGGGCCATGAGGATTTCGGCCGCTATCTGCAGAAACATGAAGGTACCAAGGTTTACCTGCTGGTTGATGTGGTGGAGGAGGATTACCGCCTCGAGACCCTGCCGCACACGATGGGCAACGCCCGGCGCGAGATGGTCAACCGCAAGCTGGGTCAGATCTATCGCGGCACGCCTTACCGCGCAGCGCATTTCATCAACCGTGAGCCATCGAAGCGCAAGGATGACCGTTACCTGTTCGCCGCGCTGACATACGGCGAACTGCTGCAGCCCTGGATCGAACGCCTGCAGGCGCATCAGATGCCGCTGGCCGGCATTTATCTGCTGTCCATGGTCAGCCAGCATTTCGTTCGCCGGCTGAAGATCGCCGATCCGCATCTGCTGCTGACCGAACGATTGTCTTGCGGCCTGCGCCAAACCTATCTGCACAATGGTCGTCTGCGTATCAGCCGTTTGGTACCTTATACCGAGGAAGCAAGG
>DLMX01000090.1:0-5979 GCA_002479405.1 Methylophilaceae bacterium UBA7525 | reverse complement strand
ACCTTATACCGAGGAAGCAAGGAATTCGCTTGGCTATTTCTATTTGTCGGAAACCGAAAAGGCCAGACTTTACCTGATCAGCCAGCGCTTCATCGGTCGCGAAACACCGCTTAAAGTGCTTATCCCTTCCTATCAGGAAAACAGTCTGACCCTGTGCCGCGATATCGAGCACGCGCATGGTTTAATCTGCAATACCATTGATCTGGTAAAACTGGCGCGCGGCTTCAAACTGGATCCCGTTTTGCTGTGCGACAATCCCGACCTGCTGCATATGCAACTGGTCGCCAGCGGCACCGTGCCGGACAATCTGGCGCCCGGCGAACTTGGCAAACATCACCAGCTCAAGGTTATCCGCCAGTCGATCAATGCGGCATCCGCCATCGTTCTGCTGGTTGGTTTGGCGCTATCGGCGGTCTTCTTCAAGCACGGCTACGACAACCGGACGCATACCGAACAGGCGGCACTGGCAACCGTGCATCAGCAGCAGTTGTATGAAGAAGTTGCCAAGGACTTCCCGGTAACGCCAGTCCCTGCCAACGACTTGCAGGTTGTGGCGGATATGGAAGCCGCCATCTTGCAGAATGCCAGTCTGCCGGGGCGGACAATGCAGGTCATCAGCAAGGCCGTGAGCGCCTCGCCGGAGATCGATGTCAACCGGCTGGCCTGGGTGCTCAGCAATGAGTCCGACCCCAAGGATGGCGACATATCCGGCGGTCCGGTGGTGACCAACGTTGCCAGCTCGAAGCCGACCGCTTTTGTCCCGGATCCGAATTTCCTGTATGAAGTCGCCTTTGTGAACGGCGAGATTCGCCGTTTCACCGGCGATTACCGTGCCGCGCTGGAGAGCGTCAATCGCCTGGTGGAGCGGCTCAAGGCGGATGCGGCGGTGGCGCAGGTCGTTGTGTTACAGGCGCCGGTCAATGTCAGTTCCTATTCCAACCTGCAGGGTAGCACCACCGATGAGCGCACGGCGCAGGAGACGCAGGCGCTGTTCAAGTTGCGGGTGATCTTCAAGCGCGAGGAACCGGTCACATGAAACTGACGCCGCAAGAATGGCGCATCCTGCAGATTCCGCTCGGCGTGCTGGTACTCGTCGTGGTCAGCATGGCGGCGTTGGTGTTTTTCGCCTATCAGCAGAAAACCGGAACAGCCGCAGTGTTGCAAGCGCAGGAAACGCAGCTTAATCAAGCCAGACAGCGTTACCAGTCCTCCGGCCAAGAGAAGGAAACCATTGTGCGCTATCTGCCGGTTTACCGGCGCCTGATCAGCGAGGGTTTCATCGGTGAGGAACGGCGCATCGAATGGGTCGACAATCTGCGCACCATTCATCAGGAAAACAAACTGTTCGGTATCAACTACAGCATCGGCGTGCAGGAAACCTACAAGCCCCCATTCAACCTGAACCCGGGGCCGATGTCTCTGCATCGTTCAATCATGAAGCTGGAGCTCGCCATGCTGCATGAGGGAGACCTGCTGTTGCTGCTGGATGAATTGCGGGCACGTAAAATCACGCCTTTCATCCTGCGCCAGTGTGAAATTACCAGAAGATCCGGCGTCAGTTTCGATAAATTCTCCCCCAATCTACAGGCCGATTGCGAGCTGGATTGGTTGACCGTGCGTGAACCGGCCGTATTGGGGGCGCAACCATGAAGCTGAAACTCGTTATCCTGTTGGCCGCTGTGCAAGTGCTGGCTATCAACAGTGTCAGCGCTGCGCCGCTCGAAGGCCGCCTGTTCACCACTCCCGCTGAACGCGCACGACTCGACCAGCTAAGGCTCACCAGCAAACCGCCAAGCAAGCAGGAGTTGCTGGAAGACGAAACGCAAGATGTTGTCGTTGCCCCGGTCGCGCCGCGCAGTGTTTCAGTGCAGGGCTATATCACCCGTAGCGACGGCAAGAAGGGCACGGTCTGGATCAACAACACACCGGTGCAGGAAAATGATGAAGCGGGTGAAGTGCAGGTGAAAAAACTCCCGCAAAACGGCAATCAGGTGCAGATCAGCATCCCTTCCATCGGTCGGGATCTCAAGCTCAAGGCCGGGCAGGTATATGTGCCGGAGACGGACAGCATCGCCGAGGATAAGGCGCGGATAAGCGAGCGGCAATCAACGGAACAGGATGCCGGAAGCATCGGAGCAAGTCCGGATGAGCAGCGGTAAAAGTAGGAAGCCCTACAATTTGCACACTAGACAAACTGGTGCAAGTTTGATTTTTTTTGCGATTTTGCTGGTTATTGCATTTACATCAATATTGTTGATGCATCTGGATAGTAATCAAATTAAAAATGAACGAGACAAAAAAACTATCGCCGCCCTAGCAGAAGCAAAGGCAGCATTAATAGCATATTCACTAAAAGTAGATATCAACGATTCTTGCACTGTGAGTTGTCGACGCCCCGGTGATTTGCCTTGCCCAGACATGAATAATAACGGTGAGGCAGGACCTGCTTGTGGAGCGCAAAGCCTTAGGATTGGAAGATTTCCATGGAAGACACTGGGTGTGACTGACTTAAGAGATGGTGACGGCGAACGTTTATGGTATGCGGTATCAACTAAGTATAAAAATAACCCTCGCGTGTTTCCTCTGAACAGTGACTCAATTGGAACCATTACAGTTAGAACAAGCCAAGGCTTAATGATTAATGATGCCAGTTTGGACACTGGGGTGGTTGCTATAATCTTTTCCCCTGGGCACCCAATACTGAGAGCTGATGGATTGCAACAGTCTAGAATTGGTAGTAACGAAAATTTACCAGAACATTATCTTGATATCTTGTTAGGCGAAGATAATGCAAGTTTCGCGGATGAATCTACGGATGGTTTCATCATGGGTCCTTCACATGATAGTACTGGAGGGGAATTGATCAATGATAGATTGATAGTTATAACTCGCGAGGACATGTTGCTACCAATGGAGGCGCTGGTGCTATCAAAAGTAAAAAATGAATTGGTAAGTTATTATTCTGGTGCATCTAACTACCCCAACCCTGCTAATTTTGATGATGAAAATTGTCTTGGCTATTCTGATATAGGAGCAGGAAGTTGTATTTCCTCCGCGACAAATAATCCAGGAAGATTGCCAGTAGATGGGCATACCCCAGGATGGGCAGCATCCTCCATTTTAAGAGGCGAAAAAAGCGGAAATTGGTTTCAACAGAATGGTTGGCGAGAGTTCATTTTTTATGCTGTTGCCCCAGCCTGTGCTAGCGGCACAACTAATTGTGATGGTGCAGGAATGCTTCGAATCAAAAATGCAATTGAGCAACCCGATGTTGATAAGCGAGTCGTTTTGATATCAAGTAGCAAAGCTATCAATATGCAAACTAGAATTAATAATCTTCAAAAAAGTGACTTGGCTAATTATCTTGAGGGCGAGAATTTAACAGCAGATGACATATATCTACGAGAAATTGGAACATCGCAATTCATAAATGACAGGCCTGTAAGTATTCAATGATGAATCTAACTAATTCCTGGGTTAGAAATCCTCATGTTAGAGGGTTTACTTTGATTGAAATGGCAGTGGTCTTAGCAATCTTAGGCTTATTGATAGGTGGGATGCTGATTCCTATAGGTGCTCAAATCGATCAAAAAAATTACAGCAATACAAAAAAATCATTAGAAGAGGCTAAAGAAGCGTTAATTGGATATGCCCTTACTAGAGGATATTTACCGTGCCCAGCAATATCAAATGAAAACGGATTAGAAGACCGGGGTGCGGGCGGTGCATGCAATGAAAGGGTGGGATTTTTGCCATGGGAGGAGTTAGGGGTAATGCCTACAGATAGTTGGGGTCATTTGTATAGATATTCTGTTACACCAGCTTTCTCAAATTCGATTAGTTCTGTTTTAGTATCGCCATTAACCAATCGGGATATCACAATTAAAACGAGGAATGCAGCAGGCTACGTAGAGAATTTATCGAATTTAAATGATATTCCAGTGGCAATCATGTCTCATGGTAGAAATGGTTTAGGCGCGACAACGAAAGATGGGGTGCTTATAACTAATACGTCTTTAACAAATGAAGATGAGGTTGGCAATGCTTCTGGAGCAGGGCTTATATTTTACGCAAGAACTTACACAGAAAATACTGCTGCGGATGGAGGCGAATTCGATGACGTCGTTGTCTGGATTTCACCAAATATTTATATCTCCAGAATGGTTGCAGCAGGTAGGCTTCCTTGAATGAACGACAATCAACTCCTGCGTTACAGCAGGCATATTCTTCTCCCGCAAATCGGTTACGAAGGCCAGGATAAGCTGGTCAACAGTCACGCCCTCATCGTCGGTGCCGGCGGGCTCGGTTCGCCGGCAGCGCTCTATCTGGCGGCGGGCGGGGTCGGCAAGCTGACGATCTGCGATTTCGATGTGGTGGACCTGACCAATCTGCAGCGGCAGATCATCCATACCACGCAATCGGTCGGTATCAACAAGGCGATTTCTGCACAGCAGTCCATTTATGAAATCAACCCGGATGTGGAAGTGCGCACGGTGTGCGAGCGTTCCACCGAGGACAGCTTGCAGGCGCTGGTGGCCGAGGCCGATGTGGTGCTCGACTGCACGGACAATTTCGCTACACGTTATGCCTTGAACCGCGTTTGTGTGAAATTGCGCAAGCCGCTGGTGTCAGGCGCCGCAATCAATTTCGAGGGGCAGGTGACGGTGTTCGACATGCGCGCCGACGACAGCCCCTGCTACCACTGTCTGTTCCCGGAGACCGGCAACGAAGAAGGCTTGCGCTGCGCGGAGAGCGGCGTGTTCTCGCCGCTGGTGGGTATCATCGGCACCACGCAGGCAGCTGAGGCGATGAAGCTGTTGATGGGCATCGGCCAGAGTCTGCAGGGGCGCTTGCTGCTGCTGGACGCGCTACATATGGAATGGCGCTCGCTCAAGCTGGCGAAGGACTCGGCCTGCAAGGTATGTGCTGGCTAACTCCCAATTTGAACTGGCATTGAATGAAGGAGTGGTTGGAAGAGTGTGGATTGCGGCCTTGCACCTCCATCCCACCCTTTTCCCTGTCGGGTGAAAAGAGTGCGATGGAGGTATGAACTTCTCAGGGGACGGCTACTTGCCGCCAACCAGGTTTCTGACGGCGCTGATGACGTCGCCCGGCATGACGACAATCTTGCTGTTATCGGAAACGGACATTTTCTGCAGGGTCTGGATGTAGCGGTCGCCGAGCAGGAACATGGCGGAGCTGTTGTTTTCCTTGACCGCTTCGGTGATCAGGCGGATGGCTTCGGCCGAGGCCTTGGCCGCAACTTCCTGCGCTTCGGCATCGCGACGTGCGGCTTCCAGCCGGGCTTCAGCATCCAGGATCAATGCCTGTTTCTCGCCTTCGGCCTGTGTCACCACGGCGACACGTTCACGTTCAGCGGCAGCCTGTCGTTCCATCGCCTGCTGCATGTTGGGTGAGGGTTTGATGTCCTGAATCTCTACCGATTTTACGGTCAGGCCCCAATCCGCTGCTTCATCCGCAACGGCAGTCTTCAGTTCGGCCTTGATGCGGTCGCGCGAGGACAGTGCATGGTTGAGGTCCATGCCGCCGATGATGGAACGCAAGCTGGTCTGTACCATATTGCGCATGGCTTCGGCGAAATTGTCGATGCCGTAGACCGCGCGCTCGATGTTGGTGACCTTGATGAAGGCGACGGCGTTGGCGAGGATGACGGCGTTATCCTTGGTGATGACTTCCTGTTCCGGGATATCGAGGATGATGTCCTTGGTGGTGACCTTGTATGACACCTTGCTGAAGATGGGATTGATGACGGACAGGCCCGGTTTCAGCACGGCGCTGAACTTGCCCAGGCGCTCGACCACCCATTCCTCGCCCTGCGGCACGATGCGGATGCCTTTCCAGATGAGGATGAAGGCCGGGATGATGAGGATGAACATGAATTCGGTCATGATGGATGGTTTCCCTTTTTGGTTTAGTGACTGGAGAGGTGACGCTTGACGGTCAGCGCGTTGCCGACGA
>DLMX01000095.1 GCA_002479405.1 Methylophilaceae bacterium UBA7525 | reverse complement strand
GCCAAGGCGGTCATGGCATCGCTTTGCTGCGTTGCCAGTCAGTATGCAAGCAATCCATCACTGGAGTTGGCGAGGCTGGCAGCCAGCCTCGCGCACAAGCTGACTGCACCGCAATATGCCGAATCAAAGCTGGTGGAAGAAGTGGCGAAGCGCCTGGTCCGCCAATGGCAGCATGTACTTGATGATCAGGCTAACACAATGCGGGATCTGATGCCTGCAAGCCCGTATTTACAATAGAAAGTGGAATCACCATGTCGCGTTTTACCAAACCAAGATTAAAAGTCATGCGTGCGCTCGGCACCGACCTGCCAGGCTTGTCACGGAAAACAATAGAAAGCAGGCCAACACCGCCAGGCCAGCATGGCGCAAAAGCTGTCAGGCGCAGAAAGTCTGATTTTGGCGTCAAGTTGCAGGAAAAGCAGAAACTGCGTTTCAACTATGGGCTTACGGAACGTCAGCTGCGCCGATTGATCCTTGATGCGAGGAAAGGCAATGCGCCCACCGGCGAAACCCTGTTGCAATTGCTCGAGTGCCGTCTGGATAACGTGGTATTCCGTGCCGGCCTGGCGCCGACGATTCCGGCAGCGCGCCAGCTGGTTTCACATCGACACATCAAACTGAATGGCCGTTTGGTGAATATCCCATCCATACGCGTTAGGGTGGGCGATGAAATCACCATCAAGGCCGAGAGTATGAACATGCCCGTGGTGCTGGAAACCCTGAAAGATTTGCCTTTGATCAGGCCGGAGTGGCTGACATGGGATGACTCAGGTAAAACGGGCCGGGTTGCGCATATGCCTGCCGCCGAAGATGTGCCATTCCCGGTGGATGTGCAGCAGGTGGTGGAGTACTACGCCAATCGAATATAAGTCGTATCAAGAAATTCAAGAACTCCTCACTCGGTCGCTTAAGGGCGACCTTTTTTCTTCTGAGCAATTGCTTGACTATTCAAATGAGAATTATTATCATTTATGCAAATGAATAAGCTATCCCAAAATGCCGGTAGTCCAGAAGCAGCCAAAGCTCAGGCGATGCCTGAACGACAGGCCGGCGGCTTAATGAGATGGACGAGCAAAGCCCTGTTTTCCGGTGCGCGCGAAATCATCATTGAGCATGCTGGCGTGGAATACCGCTTGCGCCTGACCAGTCAGGACAAGCTGATTTTGACCAAATAAGCGACAAGGAGACGTGATGAATACGAGTCCCTGTAAACGAATAGTGTTAGCCGGCATCGAAGGTTGCAGTGTCTCTTATTGTGAAGATTGCCATGTTGCAGAGATTGAGATCGGCGCCGTGAGCATGCGTCTTGAAGTGCGTGCGTTCTCAAACCTGAGCCAGATGCTGCAGGAGGCGCAGGCGAGACTGGCTGCATTGAATGCCGCCAGATCGGCGTATGAATGCGAAGGAGCTATCAGACATGTCCATTGAGCTGTCAGCGGTAAAAGCCATGCCTGCCCTGGTCAGCACGCATCCGCGCTCGAAGCCGCCGCATAGCGTGCCGGCAGCCAATGATGAGCTGTTGTTGCCGGATGGGCTGGCAAGCACTGATAAGCCGGACTTTTCCAGCAAAGCCTTGTTCCTGGTGGTTGCAGGGCATGTGCTGGTGCTGGGCGGTTTGCTCATGAGCAACTCAATGGCGCCTGATGAGGCGTTGAAGCCGGAAGCTGCGGCCATGATGGTCAGCCTGGTCAACGATCCGGCACCGGAAGCGGTGCCGGAAGTGGTGGAAATCATTCCTGAGCCTGAACGCGCGCCAGAACCCAAGCCGGTCATCAGGAAACCTGAGCCAGTGCAAAAAGCCGTTGAACCTGAGCCGGTGCCTCAACCAGCCGATCCGGTTCCTGCAGCGGAGTCTGTTCCGGCCGCATCTGCAGAGCCCGCTGCTGCACCTGTATCAGTTCCGGTAGTCGCACAGCAGGAACCTCCGGTGGCCGAGGAGGTGAAAGAGGTGATTGAACCGCCGAAGTTTGGCGCAGCCTATTTGCATAATCCGGCACCCAAGTACCCCCCTCTGTCCCGACGTGCCGGAGAGGAAGGGCGTGTGCTATTGCGTGTGCTGGTGGCTGCAAGCGGTGCGGCGGAATCGGTGGAAATCGAGACGGGCAGCGGTTCTGCGAGGCTGGACCAGGCTGCCATGGACGCCGTGAAAAAATGGCGTTTTATTCCGGCCAAGCGTGATAAGGAGCCAATCAGTGCTTTCGTCATCGTACCGATCCAGTTTACATTGAACGGTTGAAGGAAAGAGCTGATAGCGGACGGTCACTATCTTAAAGCAGTATTTGGAACAGAAGGAAACAGCAATGAATAACGGATATGAATTCAACAGCCTGCAATTTATTGCAGAAGGCGGCGTAGTCTCCCTGCTGGTTGCCATCGCCTTGCTCACGATGTCCATCGCGAGCTGGTATCTGATTTTTGTCAAAGGTTACCGCGCCGTTCGCTTGCGAAACGCTTCGGCTGCCTACATCAGGCGTTTCTGGCAGGCCAAGAACCTGCAGGCTGCCATACAGCAGCCAACAGAAGTTGTGCCGGCCTCGATTATCGTAACCAGGGCTATCAAGGCCGCGGATCACTACCGTCACCATGCAGTGCAAAA
>DLMX01000085.1:6542-10638 GCA_002479405.1 Methylophilaceae bacterium UBA7525 | reverse complement strand
TGCTGCGTTCCGGGCGCCTTGCACTTCATCCCGCTCACTCATTTAATCAACGTTTCCTTAAAATCGGTAAAAGTCTGAGGCTGGTTTATGGCATAGTGGCCATATTCGCATGCCTGTATTTTGGGTTGATGATTTATTTGCTGTTCTTTCATCATCTGGCAGGATAATAATGGATTCAGGCTTTCATTTTCAGATTTAACAGAGGGAACTATGTCACAAGCTACAGTATTGATCACCGGCGCCAATCGCGGCCTCGGTCTGGAATTTGCCAAACAGTATGCGGAGGCAGGTTGGCAGGTCATTGCCTGCTGCCGCTGGCCGGATGAAGCGAAAGAATTGCAGGCGCTGGCCGAGCGCTCGGGGGATCAGGTCGAGATTCATCAGCTGGATGTGGCGGATTTTGAGGAGATCGACGCGCTGGCGCTGATATTGCAGGGCAGGGCGATTGACCTCCTGATCAACAATGCCGGGGTCTACCCGCAGAGTGATTTCGGCAATGTGAATTATGAGGCATGGGCTGAAGCTTTCCATATCAACAGCATGGCGCCGATGAAAATGGTAGAGGCATTTGCCGGCCATGTTGCTGCCAGCAATTTGAAAAAGATCGTCACCGTGTCCAGCAAGATGGGCAGCATTGATGACAACACCAGCGGCGGCAGCTATATCTATCGCAGCACCAAGACAGCGGTCAACATGGTCATGAAGAGTCTGGCCATAGACCTGAAGCCCAAGGGCATTGCCTCGACCATTCTGCATCCGGGCTGGGTGCGTACTGATATGGGCGGGCCCAATGGCCTGATCGATGCGCCGGAGAGCGTAGCCGGCATGCGCCGCGTGATCGAAGCCTTGACGTTGGAGAACAGTGGCCGCTTTGTTGCCTATGATGGCAAGGAAATTCCCTGGTAAGACCGCGGGTGATGTTTTTTTACCGGATCTGGGCTGAGCTTTTCAGGCTTTCCAGATCCTTGATGTAGCCGCCCAGCTTGTCGGCGGCATATTGCCTCTGTTTTGCGCTGGTGCTGTTGTGCAGTCTGGCAAAGCCATCGCAGCTGTCAACGGTGAGGCGGTCCATGTAATTCTTGTAGGCCAGGTCGTCGCCGTTCTGCAGACGGTCGAAATAGGCGGCGATTTCCAGTTTGATGTCGGCCTCCTCCAGTTCCAGGTCGATGATCTTCTTCAATGTCGCGATGGCGTCTGCCTGTCGCCGCAACCGTTCGTCATGGCTGGTATCCGCATTGAAGGTCGAGATGCGGATATTTTCCTGCAGGATTTTGCGCTGTGCGTCGTTGAGTCTGCCGTATAACATTTCCGCACGCTTGATGGCGAGCTTCAGCCTGTGCTCGTCGCGTTTCTTCTGAGAGCCATCGAGCCAATCCTTGCGCCATTTGGCATTGTTGCGGTCGAAGTGGCGCTGCATATGTTCCAGCTGTTCGTGGCTCAAGGTAGGCGCGAGTTTTTCGACGATGGGTTCGGTCTGCAGGTTGAATATGCGCAGGCGCTCGCGTACATCTTCCACCACACTGCAGACTTCCTTGCTGCTGGTATCGTGCAGGACTTTTTTCCGAGTGGTTTCCAGCAGCTTGATATATACGGGAATCTCGTTGAAACGATGCCAGTCATGCAGTGCAGCCAGTTCAGCCTTGATTGCCGGTTTCTGCCCATCAGTAAACTGCACATAGCTGTTGAGCCACCAGTAGGTCAGTTCCTGGGCGTTGTTGTAGCCGACCTTGACGGCGTTGCAGCCGGAAAGTGCGAACAACAGAAATATCAGACTTGCTGTATGGATGAGGTATCGCATATGCCTGCTCATGACCGAACTATGACCGTTAAGAGAACCTGGCTGTAAAAAAATTCAATTCATTTCAATTCAGGTACGGCGGCTCTCCAGCTCTTCCCAGCGCTCCAGTGCCTGCATCAGTGCTTCTTCGATCCGGGCCAGTTGCAGTTGACTGGATTTTACCAGCTCGGGATTCTCGCGATAAATGTCCGCATTGCTCAGGGTGGCATGAATGCCGGCCTGTTCCTGCTCCAGTTGTTCAATCATGCCCGGCAGGGCTTCCAGTTCTTTTTGTTCCTTGAAGCTGAGTTTGCCCGGTTTGTTTTTGTCAGTTGCAGGTTTTACCGCCGGTTTTGCCGCTACAGTCCTGGTTGCCGCTTCAGCCTTTTCGGCGGCACGCTGTGCGCTGAAGCGTTGCCAGTCGTCATAACCTCCACCGAACTCGGTAATGATGCCGTCACCTTCAAAGGCAAAGACCTGGGTCACGGTGTTCTCCAGAAAAGCGCGGTCATGGCTGACGAGGAACAGTGTGCCATCGAAATCCTGCAACAGGCTTTCCAACAGCTCCAGTGTGTCGATGTCGAGGTCGTTGGTCGGTTCGTCCAGCACCAGCACATTGGCCGGACGTGCGAACAGACGGGCCAGCAAGAGACGGTTGCGTTCCCCGCCGGAGAGGGATTTGACCGGCGAGCGCGAACGTTGGGGCGGGAACAGGAAATCTTCCAGATAGCTGATGACATGCTTGCGCTCGTTGCCGATCTGCACGAATTCCGAGCCCGGACTGATGGTGTCAGCCAACGTCGCTTCCTCATCCAGTTGTTCGCGCATCTGGTCGAAATAGGCGATATTGAGATTGGTGCCGCGCACTATCGTGCCGCTGTCGGCTTCTTCCTGACCCAGTATCATCCTTAACAGTGTCGTCTTGCCGATACCGTTCGGTCCCAGCAGGCCGATGCGGTCGCCGCGCAGGATGCGCGTGCTGAAATCCTTGACGATGATTCTGTCGCCATAGTGTTTGTTGATGTGCTCCAGTTCGGCCACCAGTTTGCCGGAGCGCTCGCCGCTATCCAGCGTGAGTTTGACGTTGCCCTGACGTTCACGCCGGGCGGCACGCTCCAGCCGCAGCCTTTCCAGTTGCCGCACGCGACCCTCGTTGCGGGTGCGGCGTGCCTTGATGCCCTGACGTATCCAGGCTTCTTCCTGTGCCAGTACTTTGTCGAATTTTGCGGCATGGGTGGCTTCAACTGCCAGCAGTTCTTCCTTCTTGATCTGATAGTTGGCGTAGGTGCCGACGAAATCGGTCAGCCGGCCGCGATCCAGCTCGGTGATGCGGGTGGCCAGGCGGTTGAGAAAGCGCCGGTCATGGGTGATGAACAGCACGCTGCCGTTGAAGCCCAGCAGCAGATCCTCTAGCCATTCGATGGCTTCCAGGTCCAAGTGATTGGTCGGCTCGTCCAGCAACAGAACCTCGGGTTCGGTCACCAGCGCGCGAGCCAGCGCTACACGTTTGCGCCAGCCGCCGGAGAGGTTGGCGATGGGCTGGTCGGCATCCAAGTGCAAGCGGCTCAGCACGGTTTCGATCCTGCTTTGCGACTGCCAGCCCTGTCTTGCCTCCAGCTCATGCTGCAAGTCCTGCATACGCTTCATCAAGGCATCCAGGTCGGCGTTGGCTTCGCCCATGGCATGCGAGACATGGTGATACTCGACAAGGATGGCCTGCAGGTCGCCCAAACCTTCGGCCACTGCTTCATACACTGTGGCCGTCGGGTTCAGCACAGGCTCCTGCGGTACATAAGCGATGCGGATGCCGGGCGAGCGCCAGACCGTGCCGTCGTCGAGTTTGTTGTCGCCGGAAATGACTTTCAGCAGGCTGGATTTGCCGGCACCATTGCGGCCGATAAGGCCGACACGTTCACCGAGATCCAGCTGGAAACCGGCATGGTCGAGCAGGGGATGATGGCCATAGGCCAGGCAGGCATTTTCTAGTGTGATGAGTGGCATGGCTGTATTTTAACAGGCAGAGGCCTCTCGGGCCGGCATAAATATGCTAGGGGAAGCGTTCTTTTAATAGGCACTTCATTGGCAGTATTGGCCGAAAATATAGCTAATTCAGGCACTCACTTGATGAAAGTCAAAAGATGGCGATGGCGCAAGGCATAGGATTACACTTTGACTTCTGTGTGTCATGGAGAGCGGCTTTGACCAAACAGTACAACATGCATTTCGATATTGCCATTGTCGGTGCCGGCCCCAGCGGACTTTGCTTTGCCCGTGCACTGGCCGAGAGCGGATTGCGGATCGCTATTCTGGAAAGGCAGG
>DLMX01000085.1:0-6425 GCA_002479405.1 Methylophilaceae bacterium UBA7525 | reverse complement strand
CTGGAAAGGCAGGCGGAAGCGGCACTGGCAGAACCGGCGTTTGACGGTCGCGAGATTGCACTGACGCATCATTCCGCCAAACTGTTGCGCGAGCTGGGGGTGTGGGACCGCATTGCACAGGAGGCGATCTCCCCGCTGCGCGATGCCAAGGTGCTGAACGGCCTCTCGCTCTATGCCATGCAGATCGACCATCGCGACAGCCGCAAGGAAGAGCTGGGCTATCTCATCTCCAACTGCCTGATTCGAAAGGCGGCTTACGAGGCTGTGAAATCATCACCGGCCATTACGCTGATGACCGGTGTGCAGATCGGCAGTGTGCGTACGGATGCCGATGCCGCGCATATCACGCTGGACAGTGGCAAGACCATGACGGTGCAATTGCTGGTTGCAGCCGACAGCCGGTTCTCCGAGACACGGCGGGCGATGGGCATTGCCGCATCCATGCACGATTTCGGCCGGGTCATGATGGTCTGTGCAATGGAACATGAGCTGCCACACCAGCATGTGGCCTGGGAGTGGTTCGACTATGGTCAGACGCTGGCACTGCTGCCGATGAATGGTCAGCGATCTTCGGTAGTGGTGACCATGCCGGCCAAGGAGATCGGTGAGCTGATGCAGATGACGGAAGAAGATTTCAACCGGGAGATGGAGCAGCGCTTCCAGCAGCGTCTCGGTTCCATGCGACTGGTGTCGACACGACATGCCTATCCGCTGGTGACGGTCTATCCCCGCCGTTTCATCAAGCAGCGTTTTGCCCTGATCGGCGATGCCGCCGTTGGCATGCATCCGGTCACGGCGCATGGCTTCAATTTCGGTCTGCGCGGCGCCGATACCCTGGCAAAGCAGATCATGACTGCTTGCACGCATGGCGAAGATATTGGCTCAGAAGGATTATTGACCCGCTACGAACGCGCGCATCGCCGCGCCACGCATCCGCTGTTTGTTGCCACTCACGCCATCGCCAAGCTTTATAGCGACGAATCAGCGCCAGCCCGTTTGCTGCGGGCTGCCAGCCTGCGCATCGGTAATCGCATTGCGCCGTTCAAACGTGCCGTGGCGAGGATGCTGACCGAGGCCCGTTAGAAATGTAAATGCATCAGACACTCGCTTCCCCTGATAAAAACGTGTTTAATAAATCAAGGCTGATGCAGTTGCGACCGAATTTTTCCGGGAATGAGTTCGCTTGTCGGGGGCGATGCCATGAGTAGCAGCGGGGCGGAATGAACGCGAAGAAAAATTTTCTTGCCTTGTCCTTGCGGACACGGGTGACCGTGCTTGCTCTGGCAGTTTTCACGGTCGGCATCTGGAGCTTCAGTTTTTATGTTCGCCTGATTCTGCAAGAGGATCTATTGCGAGTCGCCGGCGATCAGCAGCGGTCGGTCGCCGGCTATATTGCGGTCGAAATCAATCATGAGCTTGCCGACCGGCTTGGCGTCATGACGCTTGTCGCCGACAGACTGGCGCCGCGCATGCATGATGCCGATCTTATGCAGCAGGCATTGGAAGATTTGCCGGCTTTTCTGCATTTGTTCAATGCTGGTATTTTTGTGACCGATACCAATGGCGACACACTGGCGTCGCTGCCATTGAGTGCCAGGCGTGCCGGTATCAATTACCAGGACCGCGATTATATTGCCGGTGCCTTGCAAGGTCGCAAGCCGACCGTCGGCACGCCAGTGATGGGACGTACACTGTCTGCACCGATATTCGGCATGGCGGTGCCCATTCTGAATGCGCAGGGCGAGGTGGTCGGCGCACTGGCCGGTATCACCGAGTTGCAGAAGGCGAACTTTCTCGATCAGGTTACGCAGGTTTCCTATGGGGAATCGGGCTATATTCTGCTGGTCAACGCCAACAACCGCACCATCATCACCAGTTCCGACCGCCGCCGCATCATGGAAAAGCTGCCGGACCCCGGCGTCAATCCGCTGATCGACCGCTATATTTCAGGTGCCGAAGAAACCGCCATCACCGTCAATCCTCATGGCGTCGAAGTGCTGGCTTCGTCACGGCAACTGGCTGTCAATGACTGGTATGTTGTCGTCGCCTTGCCAACGGATGAGGCGCTGGCGCCTTTCTACAAGTTGGAGCGGCGTAATGAACTGGCTGCCATCCTGATGACCTTGCTGGTCGGAGTTTTGACCTGGCGGGTCATGCGCCGTCAGTTGCGGCCGGTGCATCAGGCCATCAGCAAACTGACGATGCTGTCGGAGCAGAGCCTGCCGTTACAAGCCCTGAACGTTGAACATGATGACGAGATCGGCCGCTTGATCGAGAGCTTCAATCGATTATTGAGCGTGGCCGCCGAGCGTGAGAGCGAGTTGCGCAAGAGCGAACACAAGCTTTCCACTATCCTCGACAACGTCAATGCACTTGTGTTTCTGAAGGATACCGAAGGGCGCTACCTGTTCGCCAATCGTTATACATGCGAGATGTTCGGTGTGCCCTTGGAGCAAATCGTCGGTCAGACGGATGCGCGTTTCTTCGATACCGGGTCGCTGGCGCAGATTCGCAAAAATGACCGTATGGTATTGGAGGAAGGCAAGACAGTGAGAACGGAGGAAGCTAACTTGAAGATTCTGGGCAAAGGGCAGCAATCCTTGCTGACCATCAAGCTGCCATTGCGCGACGAAGCTGGCAATATCTACGCGTTGTGCGGCATCTCGACCGATATCAGCGATTACAAGGACAGAGAAAGCGAGATGCGTCAGCAAGCCTTCCACGACGAACTGACCGGCTTGCCGAACCGGCGTCTGCTGTTCGACCGGCTCGATCTGGCCATCGCCGCCAGCAAGCGTAGCAATCTGTATGGTGCCTTGCTGTTCATCGATCTGGATAACTTCAAACCGCTGAACGACAGTCATGGCCATGAAGCTGGCGATCAGTTGTTGAATGAGGTCGCCCGGCGGCTGCAGAATTGTGTGCGAGAGGTGGATACCGTGGCGCGTCTCGGCGGCGATGAGTTCGTCGTCATGATCCAGAATCTGGATGCCGACGTCGAAAGATCACGCAATCAGGTCGTCGTCATTGCCGAGAAAATCCATGACGCCTTGTCAGAACCTTATCGCATGCACGTCAAAGGTAAGGGTAGGCATCTGGCGGCGATTGAACACGTTTGCACGGCCAGTATAGGTGTATGCCTGTTCCGGTCGGATGAGCAGAGTGCCGAGGATATCCTGCGCCGTGCCGATCAAGCCATGTATGCGGTCAAGGAGTCCGGCCGTAATGGCATCCAGTTTGCCGCCACAGGGAATTCTTCCATAGCCGAGACTGCATGAGGT
The DNA here is from genome assembly GCA_002479405.1 of Methylophilaceae bacterium UBA7525. Taxonomy (GTDB): domain Bacteria; phylum Pseudomonadota; class Gammaproteobacteria; order Burkholderiales; family Methylophilaceae; genus UBA6140. The sequence goes on along the minus strand of DLMX01000085.1, from coordinate 3,144 downwards.
TTATCATGTACCGTTATCGGCACTGCTTGTCCGGAATGCGTTGATATGAGACTACCTACCTTCCTTTTACTGCTGGTCATTCTTCTGGTCGCGGCTTTTACCATGCTGAACTGGGGTGTTTTTGTCGCGCCAGCCGAATTGTCGTTCGGTATTGTGTCTGTTCAATGGCCATTCGGCCTGCTGATGCTGGGATTGCTGGTCGGCATGACTCTGGTTTTCATTCTGTTCGCCATCTATGTACAGACGGCGGCCTTGCTTGAAGTTCGGCGCCATGCTCGCGAACTGCAGGCAAGCCGGGAACTTGCGGAGAAAGCGGAGGCCTCACGTCTGACTGAACTGCGCAATGTTTTCGAAAATGCGATACAGCTGCAGCGGAGCCAGCAGCAGGACTTCGAAGCCAGGCTGCATTCCCGGGTCGATCAACTCGACAATACCTTGCGTACCAGCATGGAAGAATCAACCAATTCGCTGGCGGCTTATATCGGGGAGCTGGAAGACCGGTTGGAACGGGGTAAAAGGCAATGAGCATGCCGGATGTTCAGGGAATTGATGCAAGGGACACATCTGGCTAGCATTGTGCGATAACGGAACTGCTCAAAGTTCTATTTGTATACAGCTACCTGCTGGTTTACAGGGGATTGCAAGATGGAAGCAAAACAACGATACCAATGGCTTTACCGTCATCGCCGTCTGCTAAGTATCTTTGCCGCTATTCTGTTGATTGCTTTTGCATTCGGTGTCTACCTGTTGGTCTACATGACCGGCGGCATCAAATTCGTTTATTCCCATTCCATGTATGTGCCGATCCTGCTGTCCGGCTTTCTGTTTGGCATGACCGGCGGTGTACTGTTTGGCTTGTTTGCCGGTTTTGTACTGGGGCCGTTCATGCCGATCGATGTGATGACCGGGGAGATGCAGCAAACGGCCAATTGGCTTTATCGCACCGGTTTCTTCGTGTTGATCGGTTTCCTCAGTGGTGCAGCAAGCAAAATGACCCGGTCTTATGTGGAACGGCTCAAATGGGTTTCAGAACATGATCTGGTGACGCAGTTGCCGAACCGTAATGCCTTGATAGGACGCTTGTCGAAAATCGTTAATGAAGAGCCGTCAAATTTTCTGATGCTTGTGGTGATCTTTCTCGAGAACGAGATGGAATTGAGGTCGTCCTTTGGCGAGGCGGTAGTCGAGGAGGTGGTCAGGCAGATTCCGAAGAGAGTTGCCGGCGCAGTGCAAATGGAATTGCCCATTTATCGCATCAATTCGGCTCAGGTCAGTGTGCTGCTGGAGATCGATGAGCAGGAACAGGATGCCTTGCTGAATCGCTTGGTGGATGCCTTCCGTACACCGTTCTCCATCAACGGCATTCCCATCCATATCGATGTGCGCATGGGTTATGCCATCTGTAGCCGGGATATGGATGGCCCGGAAGATTGTCTGCGCAAGGCGGAGGAAGCGTTGGCAGTTGCCGTTGAAAGGGTGCAGGACAAGGTGGCTTATAACCCTGTGTTTCGCTCAGTCAAGCAGGATAATCTGGCCATCATCGGCAGTCTGAAGGACGCACTAGGTGATGGACAGTTGTCCATGCATTATCAACCCAAGGTAGATATCAAGTCTGGAGAAGTTCATGGTGTGGAAGCGCTGATGCGCTGGAGTCACCCTGAGTTGGGTAATATTCCGCCCGGCACTTTCATTCCCCGCGCGGAGCAGAGCACACTGATCAGCCTTGTGACGGACTTTGCGCTGGAGCAATCCATGCGACAACTGGCGCAGTGGAAAAAGCGCGGGATCGATATTGCCGTAGCCATCAACATCTCATCAAGAAACCTGTTGCAGCCGGGCTTTGCCGACCTGATCCTGCGGCTGCTGCAAGAGTATGAACTTGATGGCGCCTCCATTGAGCTGGAGGTGACGGAAGGGGCCTTGATGATGGATATGGCACATACGATCAGTGAGTTGGCCACGCTGTCCAAAGCGAAGATCATCATTTCGGTCGATGATTTCGGTACCGGATACTCCTCATTGCAGTATCTGCATCTGCTTCCCATCTCCATCATCAAGATTGACCAGTGCTTTGTACGCGATTTGCCGGCCGAAAAAGGCGCTGTCAACATCGTCGAGGCGGCGGTGACCTTGGCGCACAAGATGGGCATGAAAGTGATTGCAGAAGGGGTGGAACACAGGGCAGCCTACGATTTTCTGCAAAATGCAGGCTGCGATATGGTGCAGGGTTATCTGTTATCGAAACCGCTTGCCGCCGAAGAGTTTGAACGATGGTATCAGGCATGTGGCGGCCGTTATGTCCATCCGGTTTAAGTCTGTTATTTGCAGTCGCAGGATATGAAAACCTGAGCTGAATCAGGTTCAGGCCTTGCCCAGCATGGCCCGTATCTGCGCCATGCGTTCGCGCCCATGCTCCTTGCTGGCGGCCGGGTCGGCAGCCGGGTTGCCGAAGTGGCGGATGTCGTCCTGCGGCAGTTCCTCGATACAGCGGCTGGCTTCACAGACCTCGGTCTCGCCGGCGCGTTTCCGTTTTTTGCACCAGGAGATGTGCAGTGATTTCTGCGCGCGCGTGATGCCGACATACATCAGCCGGCGTTCTTCCTCGATCTTGCCGTTATCGACGCTTTCGCGGTGGGGCAGGATGCCTTCCTCGACGCCGACCAGGAACACATGGCCGAACTCCAGGCCCTTGGCGGCATGCAGCGTGGAGAGCTTGACTGCATCCGGCTCGCCGTTCTCACGGCCTTCCAGCATGCTCATCAGTGACACCATCTGCGTCAGTTCCAGCAGGTTGCGTTCGTCTTCTTCGCCTTTCTTGGTCAGCCAGCCGACGAAATCCATGACGTTCTTCCACTTGGTCTCGGCTGCGCGCGGGTCTTCCGTGTCGTAGAGGAAAGGTTCGTACTGGATAGCTTCCAGCATCTCATTCAGCAGTTCGCCTGCCGGCTCTTTTGCGGCACGCTCCTGCACGCGGTTGATGAACTGGCAGAAATTGAGCAGGTCATCCAGCTGTTTGTGGCCGACCTCGCGCTGGAATTCGGCTTCGAAGGCGGCGGCAAACAGCGAGAGGTGATGCAGGCGCGCATATTCGCCGAGGCGCTCCAGCGTGGTGTTGCCTATGCCTTTCTTCGGCGTCGTGGCGGC
>DLMX01000014.1:3207-24007 GCA_002479405.1 Methylophilaceae bacterium UBA7525 | reverse complement strand
GTCCTGGAACTCGTCCACCAGCAGATGCTGGATACGGTAATCGAGCTTGAGTGCCAGATCGGTCGGGTTGCCGGCATCGTCTACCAATGCCTTCAGCGCGCGCTGCGCGACCTCGACGAAATCCACATCGCCGCTTGCCTGAAAAACCAGCCACAGCTGCGCTGCCGCAATCTTCAGCAACCGCCCCAATACGGCAATGATCTGCCAGACATCGTCTTCATGCCGGGCGTCCGGCAACAAGCGCAGCCCGGCCAGCGCCTGTTCTGCGCCCGGCAGCTGGCGCAGCTCGTCGATGAATGCGGTCAACTGCTCCTTGTAAGGCTTGGCTTCCGGCGTGGCCAGCAAGCCCTGGTTCTTGTCCAGGCGCTTGCGCAGTCCGCCCTTGTGATCCTTGCCGGTCAGCAACAGATCGCACACGGCACGCCACATCGATAGCGCTTCCGGCCTGGCCGGAATTACGGTTTCCCAGTCGCGCAGCAGCGCAATCGGCTCTTCGCACGGCAGATTGGCAGCGGCGTAACGGGCCAGCGGCATCAAACGCTGCTGCATGGCAGGCGGCAGCGCCGCGGCGGCCGCACGGATATCGTGCATGATCATGCGACCCAACGCTGCTTCAGCCAATTCAGGCGCCGCATGGTTCTGCGTGTAGTCCGGCCACTGATCGCGCTTCGCCAGCATCTCGGCCAGCAGCTGGTTCAGCCGGTAGGCATCATTATCGAAATAATGCAGCGCCTGCTGCACGATCTCGCCCACCCCTTCGGCTTCCAGCAATTCCAGCGTGCGGGTGGCGGCTTCCTCGTAATATGGCATGGCATCTTCGCGCACGCCGGGCTGCGCGCCGAAACGGCTCATCAGGGGCATCTGCCGCGCCAGATGGCTGCTGAACGAGTCGATGGTGTAGATGCGCAGGCGCGAAGGATTTTCCAGCACGCGCCAACCGCGTTCCGAGCTGCGCAGCAGTGCACTCAGCGCCAGAGCACGGGTCTGTTGCTTGTGTTCCTTGTCGATCGGCACTTCGTCCGCCGCATCCTGCAGGCTGTCCAGGATACGGGCACGCATTTCGGATGCAGCCTTGTTGGTGAAAGTGATGGCGATGATCTCTTCCGGCTCGTTCACCGTCTGCAGCAGCTTCAAAAAACGCTGCGTCAGCAGTTCGGTCTTGCCCGCACCGGCCGGTGCCTCGACGATGAAAGACTCACTGGCATCCAGCGCGCGGATGCGGCTTTGTGCATCCTCTTCCAGCAGGTGTTGTGGAGCACTCATACTCATCGTTGCTCCCCGCCTGTCGGTTCCCGGCCATGCATCTTTTCCGTCAGTTCAGGACGTTCAAACTGCAGCAGCCTTTCCGGCAAGCGCAGCAGCGGCAGCACTTCGCAATAGGCCAATTGTTTTTCATCCTCGAAGCGAATAGCCGCCTCGCCGGATTTCAATTCGCGCGCAATGTTTTCGATACTGCTTTTCCAGTGCGTCAACACCGATGGCCAGTCCGGAAAATCGGCCTCGGCGAATATCCTGCGGCCCCGTGTATCGCCCAGCGCCGCCGCACCCGGCACCACATCGGCATCGCGGCTGATGCCCATGAAACCGTTGTCATCGATTCTGACTTGGGCAAAACAGACCGCTGCCACATCTTGATCGGTCAGCACAAACGCTGCATAGATCGGCAATTGCGGTTCGGTGATACGGGCATCGGCCCAGTTCCGGAAATTGTTCTGGCGGCCGGTCTTGTAATCGAGCAGGACCAGGCTGCCGTCTTCCAGTGTGTCGATGCGGTCCAGCACCAGCCGGATGGAAATACCTTCTATCGTAATCCGTGCTTCCTGCTCGCGTGCAGTCACGGCAAAGTCCATGCTGCGCTGCATTTCCACCTCGCGCAGCCAGGCCAGCGTCAGTTTGCGCAAGCGCTCGCGCTCAAGCGCGATGAAAGGTTCCGACAGACTGGCTTCCCGTTCTTCATTGAATGCAGCCAGCGCCTGATCCGTTGCTTCCATCACCGCCACATCCAGCGACTCGACCGGCATGGCCCGCACCTCGCTCAATCTGCGGTCAGCCCAGAAACGTTCCAGCACGGCATGTACCAATGTGCCGCGCTCCATCGCATCCAGCCCGTTGACCGGCGCTTTCAGCGCACGGGCATGCAGACGATACTGGTAGAAAGCCCAGGCCGGACAAATGGCCTGCGCCTTCAGTAGACCTGTACCGCCGGAGACATGCTCGCCCTCCTGAATCTCCGGCGCCCTGGCGTCGTCGAGAAAATGCAGGTGTTTGGGTGCATCGACCGCCAGCGTTTCAGCCAGTGTGGCGAATAACGGAACACCCTCATCCTCGAGCGCCACGTCATGCAGCAATGGGCTGATGCGCAGCATGCGTTCACCATTCTTCTGGGCGCTGGAAAACACGACCTTGCTGGCGCTGCACAACAACCGGCGCTGGATCGCCTCGGCGAACTCCATCTGCACCCGGCTATCGGCGTTCGGCGTGCCAACAGCCCGTTGCAGCTGTGCGGGCAACAGGGGATTGGGATTCGGCGCTGGCGGCCAGACGTGATCGTTCATGCCCATCACCCACATGGCGTCCAGCGGTTCGGCTGCGGCCTCCAGCATGCCGAGCACCTGCAATTGCGGCATGTCGGCCGCCTCAGGCTGGAATATCTGCTCCTTGCAGAGTTGGGCGAGGCGTTTGACGGCTTCCGATGCATTGATGGAACCCGAGAACTGATCAAGGTCGGCCAGCGATTTCAGGGATTTCTCGAACGACTGCAGCGCCTGGTATTCATGGCTGGAAAGGCTGCGCTCGCCGGGCCAGTGCGTTTCATGCAGCATATCGCGGAATACCGTCGCCCATGCCGATGGCAACTTTCTTGCAGACTGAGACTGGCCAAGCCTGAGCAAGGCCTGCAAATCCTGGCTGAGTGCGGCGAGCGGCAATGGCCGCTCACAGCTCAGGGATTTCTGCACGAAATGCTGGAACCTCTGCGGCGTCAATGTCAGCGGCAGCCACTCGCGCATACTGGCATCCAGCTGCGCGCGGGCATCGGCTTCGGAGAATGCGGCCGACCAGTAGGGGTTCAACAGCAGTTCGGAGATGTCGGCCTGCGGAATGGCCTGTCGTTGCAAACCGAAACGCAACAGATTCAGACCGGCAGCGATGATGGGTTGCGAGCTGAGCGGCACACCCAACGAAAAGTCATAACGACGCGATGCATGCGCCAGCACCGGCGTCACACAATCCGGATGGAAAGCCTCATCCAGCAAGGCAGCCAACGCATCGCGCAACGCACTGAGCTCCGGCACGACGATCGCCAGCCGGGTCGCCGGGTTGCGTTCCAGTAGCCGTTTGGCCCACTCGATCGCTGCCCGGCATTCAGCGTCCTGATCGTTCATTTCCACTCGGCTGGCGGCCTGCGCCCGCACAAAACCCAGCGTGTGTGTGCTGACTTTGGCCCCGCGCGCGCGCAAGGCATCGACCAAGCGCTCCTGCAAGGGGCTGAGCCGGTCGAAGCCTGCCAGACTGATGGTAGCCGGCACCGAGCCTGTGCCGCTTTCCAGGCATTGCAACTGCCAGCTGAAATAACGCACCGGCTCCAGCCAGCCGCCCTGCTTGCAAAGCGACTGAAAACGCTTACGCCAGAGCAGGAACTGCCGCGTTTCCTCGGCAAGGTCATCCGTATCCAGACTGAGATTCCACTCGATCAGCAAACGGTTGGCCTCCTGCGCCGCGGCGGCCAGGCCGGCCTTGTCGAACAGCGGTTCGGTATCGAGATCCTTCAGCGTGCTCTCGATCGCCTGTTCCCAGAGCAGACGCTCCTGCGCGCTGCTCAACATGCCGCGCGGCATATCATCCGGCGGGATTTCGCCGCAAAGCAGTGCCTGTTCTATCCACTCCTCGAGCCAGACGTTGAGGGGGAAGGCCGGCAAGGGTTGCCATTGCTGCTGACTGGCCGCCAGTTTGCGCGCATGCAGGTTGCGAAGGCTGCGTGCGAGGCGGGCAGTGGAACAAAGGACAAGTGATGGCGATGAGTTCACGGAGTCATTTTAACTGGTAATAAGGGCTTGGCCATAAAACTAAAATTTAGCCACAGAGGACACAGAGCACACAGAGAAAACCATCCGGGCACAACCTGCGCTACCTGATTCAAGTCTGGATTAAGACGCGCCAAATTTGAAGTCACCTTAAGCGTTATCAGCTTTGCATTTTCTCTGTGCTCCCTCTGTCCTCTGTGGCTATTCAGATTTTCAATTTTCATCCAAGCAGGACAGTGCGCTACCATACGCGGCATGGAAGCAAAGAAACCCACCCCACCCAAGAACTACATCACCCCGGAAGGCTTTGCGGCACTGGAAGAAGAGTTTCAGCAGCTGCGCAAGGTGGAGCGGCCGGAAGTCGTGCGCACCGTGGCCTGGGCGGCGAGCAACGGCGACCGCTCGGAGAACGGTGACTATATCTACGGCAAGAAACGACTGCGCCAGATTGATTCGCGCATGCGCTTCCTGATGAAACGCATGGACAACGCCGAAGTGGTCGACCCCGCCCTGCAACAAGGTCTGGAGAAAGTCTTCTTCGGCGCCTGGGTCACACTCTACTCGTTGCAACGCGACAGCGAGCATCGCTACCGCATCGTCGGCCAGGACGAGCTGGCGCCATCCAAGGGCTATATCAGCTGGATCTCGCCGCTGGCCAGGGCCATGCTCGGCAAGCAGATCGGCGATGTGGTGCGCGTGCAGACGCCGGCCGGCGAAGAAAGTTACGAGATCATCGACATCAGCTACCGCAACCCGGATTGAACCGGGATTCCGGACAAAGACGTCAACTTCTGGGTTTCAGCAACATATAAACCGCCGGCAAGACGAACAAGGACAGCAATGGCGCCGTCAGCATGCCGCCCACCATAGGCGCGGCAATGCGGCTCATGGTTTCGGAGCCGGTGCCTGAACCTACCAGGATCGGAATCAAGCCTGCCAGAATGACAGCTACCGTCATGGCCTTGGGCCGCGCCCTGAGCACAGCGCCTTCCATCAATGCCTTGCGCCAGTCATCGTCCGTCTTCAGCGTGCCCGCAGCTCGATGGCGCTCCAGCGCCTCATCCAGGTAAACCAGCATGATGATACCGAACTCGGCCGCAAGACCTGCCAGCGCAATCATGCCGACGCCGCTGGCAATCGAGAAGTGATGGCCAAGCAGGTAAAGAAACCAGACGGCACCGACCAGTGCAAATGGCAGGCTGCCAAGTATCAGCACCGCTGGCGTGATACGCTTGAACGTCATGAACAACAGGATAAAAATGATCCCGAGGGTCATCGGCACAACGAAACTGAGCCTTTTTGCGGCACGCTCGAAATACTCGAACTGTCCGGACCAACTGAGCGAATAACCGGCAGGCAATTGCAGCTCCTGTTCAAGCATGGCTTTGGCCTCTTGCACAAAACCTCCCAGATCACGGCCACGAATATCCACATAGACCCAGACGTTGGGTCTGGCATTTTCGCTCTTGATCATGGGCGGACCATCGGCAATCCTGATGCTGGCGACAGCGCCCAGCGGTACCGTCGCGCCCTGCGGTGTAATGATAGGCAACGCTTCGAGCTTCTCCACCGAATCGCGCAACTCGCGCGGGAATCGCACATTGATCGGGAAACGCGCCAGACCTTCGATTTTCTCGGCGATGTTTTCGCCCCCGATGGCGGTGGAAACCACGGACTGCACATCGGCGATGCTGAGCCCGTAGCGCGCCGAAGCCAGACGATCGATGTCGATATCGATGTAACGGCCGCCGGTGACGCGTTCCGAGACTACTGAACTCACCCCCGGCACTTTTTTCATGAGCCGTTCGACTTCAATGCCCAGCTTTTCCAGCGTTGCCAGATCCGCCCCGCCGATCTTGATGCCAACCGGGCTTTTGATGCCGGTGGACAGCATATCGATACGGTTGCGGATAGGCTGCACCCAGACATTGGCCATACCGGGAATCTTCAGTCTCTCATCCAGCTCTTCGATCAGTTTCTCGGTCGTCATCCCCGGCCGCCACTCAGCGCGCGGTTTGAACTGTATCGTCGTTTCCAGCATTTCCAGCGGTGCCGGATCGGTGGCCGTTTCTGCACGCCCGGCCTTGCCAAAAACCGTCTCCACTTCCGGCACGGTCTTGATCAGGCGATCGCTCAACTGCAATATCTCCGAAACCTTGGCAGCAGAGATGCCAGGCAAGGCGGTCGGCATATAAAGCAGGTCCCCTTCATCCAGCGGCGGCATGAACTCGCTGCCAAGTTTGCTCAAGGGCCATAGTGTCGTCAGCAAAACCATCACGGCAACCAGCAGTGTCACTTTTGGAAACCGCAGTACGCCGCCCAGCATCGGTTTATAGGCAGCGATCAACCAGCGGTTGAGCGGATTGTGCGATTCAGGCCGGATTTTTCCGCGGATGAACAAAGTCATCAGCACCGGGACCAGTGTCACTGAAAGGCCCGCTGCAGCAGCCATGGCATAGGTTTTGGTATAGGCCAGCGGCGCGAACAGTTTGCCCTCCTGCGCTTCCAGGGTGAATACGGGGATGAATGACAGGGTGATGATCAGCAGGGAGAAAAACAGGGCCGGACCGACTTCTGTCGCGGCATCGACGATGGTTTTGATACGCTGCGGATAATCCGGCTCACCATGCGCTTCGTGGTAATGCTCCAGCTTGCGGTGCGCGTTTTCGATCATGACAATCGCCGCATCCACCATGGCACCGATGGCGATGGCAATACCGCCCAGGGACATGATGTTTGCAGTGATACCCTGGTGGTACATGACGATAAAACTGACCAGAACACCCAGCGGCAACGCCACAATGGCGACCAGCGCAGAACGCAGATGCCAGAGGAACAGCAGGCAGACCAGCGCCACCACGACAAATTCCTCGATGAGCTTGTGGGTGAGATTATCGACCGCGCGTTTGATCAACTTGGATCGGTCATAAACCGTCACGACTTCAACGCCGGGTGGCAGGCTTTTTTTCAGGCTGGTCAGCTTGGCCTTGACTGCATCAATCGCCTCCAGCGCGTTCTGTCCGGCACGCAGGACAATCACGCCGCCTGTCACCTCCCCTTCTCCGTTCAGCTCTGCGATGCCACGCCGCAATTCGGGACCCAGTTGAATACGCGCTACATCCGACAACAATACCGGCGTTCCGTCTGCACTTGTTCGCAATGGGATGTTGCGAAAATCTTCCAGCGTTTGCAGATACCCGTGGACGCGCACCATATATTCAGCCTCGGCCAATTCAATCACGCCACCACCGGTTTCCTGGTTGGCATTGCGCACGGCATCCACCACCACGGACAATGGCAGCCGGAAATATCGCAACCGGTCCGGATCGACCTGTATCTGATACTGCCGCACAAACCCGCCCAGCGTCGCTACCTCAGACACGCCGGGAATGGTCTTCAGCTCGAACTTGAGAAACCAGTCCTGCAAGGCACGCAACTCACTCAAATCGTACTTGCCTGTGCGATCGAGCAGCACATACTCATAAACCCAGCCCACACCGGTCGCATCCGGTCCAAGTGCCGGATTAACGCCCTTGGGCAATGCGCCGGACACCTGGCTCAGGTACTCCTGCACCCGCGAACGCGCCCAGTACTGGTCGGTGCCATCCTCAAACAGGATGTAGACGAAAGAATCGCCAAAGAAAGAATAGCCACGGACCGTCTTCACTCCGGGCACCGACAGCATGGCAGTGGTCAGCGGATAGGTCAGCTGGTTCTCCACGATCTGCGGCGCCTGCCCCGGCCACGGGGTGCGAATGATGACCTGCGTATCGGACAGATCCGGAATGGCGTCCAGCGGCATCTTCAACATGGAATAGACGCCCCAGGCAGACACCATGAGCGTGATCAACAGCACCATGAGCCGGTTGGCGCTGGACCAGCGGATCAGTTGCGCGATCATCGTGCACCTCCCTGCCTGCGGATGTCTGCAATGTCGTACTGGCCGCCTTGGCTATCCAGCTTGAGGGAAAACCGCACCTGATCGCCAACCGTGATGCCATCAAGCTGCCGAGGGTCGGAAACACGGAATCCCATCGTCATGGACGGCCATTCCAGGGCCGGGATCGGGTCATGCGCCAGCACCACCTTGCCTGACTTGGCGTCGACTTCAATGACCTTGCCAGTGCCTTCCGGCATTGGCTCTTCAAGTGACATGTCAGTCATGTCATGCCCTGCATGCTCATCCTCCGCATCCATCCCTGTTACCGCCTCAGGCTGTTGTGCAAGCCTGGCAAGCACCCCGGACAACGAAGCCTCAGAATCGATCAGGAACTGGCCGGAAGCCACCACGGTTTCACCGGCATCAAGACCCGTGAGTATCTCCGTGCGGCCATCGTGCTCCTGCCCGGTTTCCACCGCTACAGGCATAAAACCCGACTGCTGTTTGACTATCACGAGCTTGCGAAGGCCGGTGGCGATGACACTCTCGCTGGGGACAGAAAGCGCATCTCGCGACGCCCCTTCCAGCCTGACATTGCCGTAGATGCCGGGCCGCAGCAAACCGTCGCGATTGGTCAGTTCCACCCGTACTCGGGCAGTACGTGATACCTCGTCCAGCGTCGGATAGATGTAATTCACTTCGCCTGCAAAGACTTCTCCCGGCAGACTCCGCAGCTCGACTTTGGCAGCGGCGCCCGGCTTGAGTCGCATGATGTCGCGTTCAGGAACCTCGGCTACAAGCCATACCGACGACAGGTCGGCGATCTGCATCAGCGAGGCCCCTGTCATCAATTGCGCCCCCTCGCGTACACTCATCCCGGTGACGACGCCGGAGGATGGCGCATAGACGCCAAAACGTTCCGTAGCACGCCGATTACGCGTAATCGCTGCGATCTCGTCCCGGGTCATGCCCAACAAACTTAGGCGGCCATGTGCTGCCTGCGCCAACCCTTCGGCAATAGTGGCATCCTTGTAATCAAGCAGGGCAAGGTATTCATGCTGGGCAGCCAGAAGTTCCGGGGCATAGATCTCGGCGATTTTCTGGCCCTTGCTTACCGGGTCACCTACGGCACGCACCAGCAGCCTGTCTACAAAACCCGCGATGCGCGGCTGCACGCTATAAAAACGGCGCTCATCCGGCTCGATACGGCCCACTGCACTCAGCCGGTCAGTGAAACTCGTCATCTCTACTTTAGCCAGGCGGATGCCAAGATTCTGCACGGTTTGCGGGGAAATCATGACGCCGCCATCCTGCGCCTCGGCTTCGGCATATTTCGGCACCAGCATCATATCCATGAAGGGTGACTTACCCGGCTTGTCGAACTTCTGCCCCGGCACCATGGGGTCATACCAGAACAATACCGTTTTGCCGCTATCGTCCTGCACGACACCATCAACATTGACTTGTGCATGATCGGCATGATCGGAGTCGAATGGCTTGAGCCAGTAACCTGCAAGAATGGCCAGCAGCACAATGACTGCAGCGATCATTATCAAATATGAGCGTTTCATGATGCACTCCCGGGAAACAAACGGTCATCGTTCAACAGATAACCCACCTTGACCATCGCCCGTTGCAACGCCGTCATGATGGCCCAGTGTTCGATCTGCACCTCAAGCACGGCTCTGCGCGCCTCCCATACTTCCGACAGCGGCTGGCTGCCTGCAGCATAGCCGGCCTCGGCAAGTCGCAGCCGCATATCCACTGCCGGCAACAGGCGCTCCTGATGTTCTTCTTCACGTGCCCATGCGGTCTCCCATTCGGCACGTGCCGCTTCAAGCTGGGCCGCCAGCTCCTGGCGTTTGTCCTCAGTCAGCTTGCGCGCCTTTTCAGCCAGCAACAGCTTCTCGGCTGCACGCCTGTCCTGCCGGTTGGCACGGTCTGTCTGCAAATCAATCGCCACTTGGAAAGTGAGCATGTCACTCAAATCATTGAAACGCCGTCCATAACTGATCTCCCAGCCCCAGTTCTGCAAGCGTTCGGTTTTGGCGCGTTCAAGTTCAGACATGGCCACGGCCTCAATCTGCCGGGCATTCTGCAAAACGGGGTGGTTTTCAACCACATTTGCCGTATTGGGCACCGGCGCCACCGGCAACTCCTCCTCCGAAACCGGCCGCATGGCGTCATTGCCGATCCATCGCGCCAGCTTGGCGCGCGCCCTGCGCTCATCGCCTTTTGCCTGCAAGTGCTGGTCCTTTGCCATGGATAACTGCCGGTCCAGAATCAACACTTCAGAAGTCTTTGCAGCGCCTGAACTGATTCTTGAGGCAAGGACGCCACGCTCCGCCACCATGTCGTCGACGATACGCTGATACAAGCCTGATTGATGCTGTGCCTCGTACACATCCAGCCATGCCATCGCCACCTCCAGCTGAATGGCACGAGCCGTCGCCAGCTGCTCCATATGATATTGCCCGGCCTCGGCTTCCAGCACATTGGCGTAAGCCTCACGTTTCGAGCGGGGCGTCACTTCCTGGGACAGGCCTATGGTGGCCATGGTCATGTCATCACGATTGAATCGCAGCGCATCGCTGCTGGTGACCGGCAAATTAGCAAATCCCAGCATGAGCCTGGGATCGGCCAATTGACCTTCCCTGACAGCGGATTCCCGCGCCGCCGCAGCCGCATCGTCCAGGGATTGCAATATAGGCTGTGACTGTGTCGCAAGCCTCACGGCATCAGCCAGGGACAGAGGCTCACCAGGCACCGGGGGTGATAACTCGCCTTGCCCGGCAATAACAGGCGATGCCATGGTTATCGCAATGGCCAAGAACAGGCTCCTGATGGACCTGTACAGAAATGGGGTAAGCATAAAACTCTCCTGAGCGCTTGAAATGGACGGACTGAGGCCCTCGCCTCTGAACGTCAGTTCAAGCGGGAGGTTTTATCGGGGGAGGTTGATCTGCTGAAATAGCGGTGGAGATAAAAACCGGCTGCAAAGCACTGATCAAGTCAGGTGTCTGATGTTTGAAATCGTTATCAAACACGACCTGTGAAAAGTGACAGCCAGCCATTGTGCAATTCTGATGCTCAGTTTCCGGTTGCTGTTGTGTAGAATCTGCCTGATGACAATCATGCATATCCATGCCGGACGATGCCATTTCAAGCACCTGTTCCTGCAATTGCAGGCTTGCACACGATGCAGCGCACATGGCAGCCAGCGCAGAGCTGGAAGCCAGTGCCAGAACGAGGAAAGCTGCAAGTATGCGGGAGAACTTCATGATTCGTAGACTCTAGCACCCAAGCATGGTTCAAGCAACTTTAACCTACTGGCCCCCGAATGCATAAAAAACAACGATGGGACATCTTTTGCCGCGTCGTCGATAACTTCGGCGACATCGGCGTCTGCTGGCGTCTGGCAAGACAGCTGTCACACGAATACGGCCTGGATATCCGGCTCTGGGTCGATGATCTGGAAAGCACGCAGCGCCTGTTGCCGGAAGTCGATACCGTGCTGCCTGTACAGAAAATCGACGGCATCGCAATCCATCACTGGCAGCCGGAGTTTCGTTTTGATTTCGTGGCTGATGTGGTGATCGAGGCCTTCGCCTGCGAACTGCCGGAGAATTACCTGCAGGCCATGGCCGAGACTCGTCCCATATGGCTCAACCTGGAATACCTAAGCGCGGAAAGCTGGGTGGAGGATTACCACCTCAAACCGTCGCCCCACCCCAGACTGCCGCTGAACAAGACCTTCTTCTTCCCAGGCTTCACCGAGCGTACCGGCGGCCTGCTACGTGAAAAAGACCTGTTCGCCACACGCAATGCATTCGTGCAACGGCAACAACTGGCTGACAACGGCGCCGGGGCTAGTGCACTGCAGGTATCACTCTTCTGCTACCCGTTTGCGCCTATCCGTCAGCTGCTCTCCGTCATGGCGCAGGGGCCGCAACCGGTGCATTGCCGCATTCCGCAAACCGGCATCCTGCCCGCCGTCTGCGATTTCTTCGAGGTGACGCAACTGACTGTCGGCCAGCAGATCAGCAGCGGTCAGCTGACGGTCGAGATCCTGCCCTTCCTCTCGCAGGACGCCTACGACCGTCTGTTGTGGAGCTGCGATCTCAATTTCGTGCGCGGCGAAGACAGCTGGATACGCGCGATCTGGGCCGCGCGCCCTTTCATCTGGCAACCCTACCGGCAGCAAGAGGACACCCACCTGCTCAAACTGCAGGCCTTTTTCGACTGCCACAACCAAGCTTGTGAAGCAGCTGCCAGAGATAGCATGGAACAGTTCCACCGCGCCTGGGTTGGCGGCGACCTGCAAGCCGCGCACTGGCAGCAACTGTTGCAACAACTACCGGCACTGCAGGCATATGCCGAACAACGCACAGAGGATTTGGCACGGCTGCCCGATCTTGCGTCTAAGCTGGTGATTTTTTGCGAGAATTCTTGATAAAACTCTGATATAATGCGCGGCTTTTTACTCCTCCAAATTTTTAGGTCGCAGGACATCACATGAAAACAGCTCAGGAACTCCGCGTAGGTAACGTGTTTATGGTGGGCAACGATCCCATGGTCGTGCTCAAGGCCGAATACAGCAAATCCGGCCGCAACTCCTCCGTGGTCAAGATGAAATTCAAGAATCTGCTCACCGAGTCACCGAGCGAAGCCGTCTACAAGGCAGATGACAAGTTCGACGTCGTCGTGCTGGAAAAGAAGGATGTCACCTACTCCTACTTCGCCGACCCGATGTATGTGTTCATGGATGCCGAATACAACCAGTACGAAGTCGAAGCCGAAACCATGGAAGACGCGCTGAAATTCCTGGAAGACGGCATGGAATGCGAAGTCGTGTTCTACAACGGCAAGCCGATCTCCGTCGAACTGCCGAACTCTGTCGTTCGTGAAATCGTGTACACCGAGCCAGCCGTCAAGGGCGACACCTCCGGCAAGGTCATGAAGCCAGCCAAGATCAACACCGGCTTCGAGCTGCCAGTACCACTGTTCTGCGAAATCGGCGACAAGATCGAAATCGACACCCGCACGCTGGAATACAAGAACCGCGTGAAGTAAGCAGATTTAAGCAGGTTCAGCAATGCAAAAAGCCGGATTGGAAACAATCCGGCTTTTTAATTGTTCCGCATTTAGCGCTGCCGGCTCAGCATACTTCGATAAAAAGACAGCAGCCGCTCAGCCATCGCCCGTGAAGTCCATTTCTGTTGCACATAGGCCAAAGCCTTGACACTCAGTTTCTGTCGCAGCTTCTTGTCCTGCAGAATACTGTTCACTTTTTCGGCAAAAACCACTTCATCCTCCGGTGCGATCAGCGCGCCTTCACCCTCCACCAGAATCGATTTGGTACCCAGTTCGGCAATCGCCACCACCGGCGTGCCCTGGGCCATCGCCTCGATGATGACCAGACCCTGAGTCTCTGATTTGGATGAAAAGACAAAAACATCAGCCGCCTTGTAACAGCTGTTCAACTCGGTGTTTCGATCCAGATAGCCGATAAAGCGGATATTGTTCTGCAGGTTCAATTCGATTGCCAGCTGATGCAGACCTTTTTCGGCAGGCCCTTCACCGGCGACCACCAGCAGCATGTCCGGCTGCATCTCGCACAATTCGGAAGCCATGCGCAGCAGAAAGTCGATGTTCTTTTCGAAAGCCACCCGACCGACATAAAGCACCATCGGCCGATCATGCGGAATCTGATGTTTTTCGCGGAATACAGCACCGTCGGCTCTAGCGAAACTCTGGGCCTGCAGTCCGGTAGGAATCACCTCGGCTTTGGCCTTGACGCCGTATGAACGCAGGACATCGAGCATGGGCTGCGAAGGCGCGACGATGGCATCGACCCCGTTGCATTGTCGCCGTGAGACAAACCGGGCAATGCCGCGCGCAGTGCTCCGAGGTATCCAGGGCAGATAATGATGCAGATAGTCCTCGAAGAAGGTGTGATAGGTCTCGACACAGGGCACATCGAGCAGATGCGCCAGTCTCTGGCCGAGATAATGCGCGGCGAACGGCGTGTGGATATGTACCAGGTCGTATTTTTCGCTGCGCAGCTGCATCAACTGATCCAGCGCCAGGCCATACTTCATCAAGCGGTCTTCCGGATCGAAATAGATACGGCGGGCGGGAATGCGCCTGATCCAGGCTTCATCTTCCGTCGCCACACCGTAATCCGGCGCCACCAGGTGCACTTCGTGTCCCAGTTCCTGCAACTGATAGACAAAGGTGCGTATGGAAGTGGAGACGCCATTGACGCGAGGGAAATAGACATCTGAAACGAACAGGATTTTCAAGCCTTACCTCATGGTTAGTTGCATGGTTTCAGCATGCTAACGCCGGATTGTGACAGTAAGGTGAATGTCTTCAATCTGTCACGAAAGTCGCTTTCACACCCGGTCGAAGATCAACAGACCCCAAACCACCACCAGATTGACCAGACTTAATAGCACCGCCGCACTACCGATATCCTTGGCGCGTTTGGCCAGCTGATGATTTTCCAGCGATATCCGGTCCACTGTCGCCTCGATTGAGGAATTGAGCAACTCGACGATCATGACCAGCAGCACGCAGGCGATCATCAATGCTGTTTGCATGCCGGTCTTGCCAAGATAGACGGCCAGCGGCAAGAGAATGACTGCCATCATCACTTCCTGACGGAAGGCATCCTCGTTCTTGAACGCGGCCTTGAAGCCTGCCATTGAGTAGCCGAATGCATTCAGCAAACGACGCAGTCCGGTTTTGCCTTTATACGGGCTTTCCATATTATTCCTATAGCTATCAGATTAATCAGCGCGCCAGTATAGCAAAGTCGCATATTGGCATCCGGCTGTCACAATAAAATCACAAATATGCCACATCCGGTTCACGTCTGTTGCGCAAAGTGCGCTGCATGACCGTAAGGCTGAATAGTAAGTCCTCCGTCGGCAGATTGCCGAAGCTCTGCTATTGGTTTACTCCGTTCATACTCTACAGCACCGATGCCAACGCATGGGGCCTGCTTACTCACCTCTACTTCGCGCAATCACTGCTATGGGCCATGCCTTTGCTCGACCCTCGACTGCAACGTGCGATCCGGCAATTCCCCGAACTGGTGATGGCCGGCGCCTGCCTGCCGGACCTGGCCATCGTCTCGTCTACCTTCCGCCACACGCACCTCTGGGAGAATGCGCACCAGTTACTGGCATCGGCACGAACTGACGAGGAAACCGCCATCGCCATCGGCTACGCCAGCCATCTATATGTCGATGTCATCGCGCACAATCACTTTGTGCCGGCCTACGAGGCCATGTGGATCGAACGCGGCCTGGTCACTCACATCACAGCAGAATGGGCGATGGATGCGCATCTATCGCCGCTAATGGAACAAACACCGGGAAGGCTGCTGAATGCCCATCACGCACTGCTGACGGACTTTGTCGCGCTGCAGTTTCACTGCTCTGCGACGCGTACCGGCAAGGCGCTGAAAAAGCTCGCATTCTGGGACAATCTGTTGCGTAGCGTATGCATCCCGGCCATCATCTATCACAGCAGCAGATTCATCGATCATCGCATGAAGCGACATTTCATCTATTACATTGCCAGAACACAGAGCGCGATGGCCGATATCGGCAGCGTACTGGAAGGCGAACGTCCGCGCTGGGAAGCAGAACTGAAGCATCTGTCCGAACAGGAACTGGCAGTATGGCGACGCCAATGTCGCAGGCATCTCGATCTCATGCATCCGGCTCCCATCGATTATTTCAGTGAACAAGTGCAGTCCAGCCGCAGCTGATCTATTGGGTTGGTTTATTGAGCCAGCCCATGGAGGCGGCTTGAAATACCCGTAACCTGCAGCCAGCAGCGAATCCCGGTCAGGATTTGCCTGATTGAATATCAGACAATCAAGTATCAGATACCAAGAGAGGTCAGCGCAATCAGCGCGCCTATCACGGCGCCGGCCAGCACATCACTCGGATAATGCAGACCCAGCACCACACGTGACAATGCCACCAGTACAGTGAATGGCATGATCAGCCAGAACAGTTGCGGATAATAGGCCAGCATCACCAGACTGAAAGCGACCGCATGCAGCGTGTGACCGGAAGGAAAACTGAAGCGGTCCAGCGGCCGGCCGGTGAGCCAGATGTCCTGGTGTACTTCATAAGGCCGCGGCCGCAAAGTCTTGCCCTTGAGCCATTTATACAACGACATGCAGACCAGTCCGACCAGCAGCATGTGCATGACCGGTTGCAGGCCGGCTTCGCCCTTGGCCAGCAATATTCCCAGCATGATGCTGTACCAGAACACGCCGTCACCAAGACGGCTGACCAGACGGAACAGCAGACGCACCCACAGGTGCTGACTGCTGCGATTGACGCGTATGCAGAGCGAACTGTCGAATTGATTGAAACGGTTAAGATACAAGCGCATTTTGTGCGACATTTCGGCCTCCTTTGAGGTAAAGTTCCCGGTAAGGAACGGTTACAACGCATGAATGGTATTTCATGCGTGCAGAATGTCAGCGCAGTATTACAAAATGATGAAAGAAATCAGGATTCTGGAATCCGGAGCAAGAAATTGCAGCGAACCGCAAAGCTCAGTCCATGAAATCAAAAGACCACAATTTCGAACCCCCACATGAGATTCTCGATGTGCTGCCGGGCTTTATCTATCAGTTGAAGATGAACCCGCAAGGCGAGTTCTCCTGGCTCTATCTCAGCAATGGTGTTGAGCGCATCCTTGGACTGCCTGTGGCAGAAGCATTGGAGGATGCCAATCGACTGCTGTCACTGGTCCATCCGGACGATTTTGATCGCGTATTGAACGAGAGCATCGCTGTCGGCGAGAAGGAACAAGGCTGGTTCGGTGAATTCAGAATGTTTACGGTCGAAGGCCGTGAAATGTATTTTGAAGCGCACGATACTTCACGGAAAATGCCCAATGGCGACATCATTTTTACCGGATTCGCCAATAACGTGACCGAAAAACGCGAACTCGAAAACCAGCTCGCACTATTGTCGCATTATGATGCATTGACCGGACTGCTGAATCGCAGCAGTTTCCATGAGATCCTGGAAAACACCATCCGCACATCGCGCCGCAAGCAGCAACATTTTGCACTGCTGTTCATCGACCTTGATCACTTCAAGCCTGTAAATGACAATTATGGCCACAGAGTCGGCGATCTCTTGCTGCAATCCGTCGGCAGGCACATAACGCAGAGTCTGCGCGACTCGGACACCAGCTGTCGTTATGGCGGTGATGAGTTTCTGGTGCTGTTACCCGATGTGGCCGAAGTGGACGACCTGACAAAAGTCGCCAGAAAAATCATCCGGCAACTCGAACAGCCTTTTGTAGTGGAAGACCACACCCTCCATATTTCAGCCAGTATAGGCGTCAGCCTCTATCCTGATCATGGCAGCAAAGCGGATACGCTTATCAACCTGGCCGATCAGGCCATGTATCAAGCCAAGCATGCCGGTGCCGGCAATATCCAGATATTTGGCCGCTAGGCCGTTATCCGCCGCACCACATCAGCGATCTGCTCGGCCAGTTTCTGCACTTGCACCGCTGACTCGCCTTCCACCATGACACGGATCTTCGGCTCGGTGCCCGAGGCACGGAGCAGCACCCGACCCTTGCCATCAAGTTCGGATTCACCGGCTTTCACTGCCTCCTGCAGGGCCTGGCTGGCATCAAGATTGATGCGCTGTTTCACTGTCACATTGATCAGCACCTGCGGATAGAGCGTCAATTCATTACCCAGTTGAGCCAGTGTCCTGCCACTGGAAATCATTGCCTGCAATACCTGCAACGCGGCAATAATACCGTCGCCACTGCTATGTTTGTCCAGTGCCAGAATATGACCGGAATTCTCGCCGCCCAATTGCCAGCCATGTTGACCGAGCAGCTCGAGCACATAACGGTCGCCGACCTTGGCCCGCGCAAACGGGATATCCGCTCTGGCCAGGGCATGTTCCAGCGCCAGATTACTCATCAGGGTACCAACCACGCCGCCTTCCAGCTTGCCGCGCTGTTTTCTTTGCATGGCAATGATGTAAAGCAGCTGATCGCCATCCAGCAGCTTGCCGCCATTATCGACCATCAGCACGCGATCGCCGTCACCGTCGAAAGCAATGCCGAGGTCAGCCTGATGTTCGACGACTGCCTTGCAGATCGCGGTCGTATGGGTGGAACCGCATTCGAGATTGATATTGAGGCCATCCGGCTGATTGCCGATGACGACCACCTCTGCCCCCAGTTCATGAAAAACGGAGGGTGCGACATGGTAAGTCGCGCCATGTGCGCAATCGAGCACGATTTTCAGTCCGCGCAGATCCATCGCATTGGGGAAAGAACCTTTGCAGAACTCGATATAACGACCGGCCGCATCATCGATACGCCGCGCCTTGCCCAGTTGTGCGGAAGCCACGACCTGCATGGGCTTGTCCAGCTCGGCTTCAATCTCGCGCTCGACTTCGTCAGGCAGCTTGGTGCCTTCGGCCGAGAAGAACTTGATGCCATTGTCCTCGAACGGATTATGCGAGGCCGTGATGACAATACCGACCTGTGCACGCAGTGCGCGGGTCAGATAGGCCACTGCCGGGGTGGGCATCGGCCCGGTCAACATGACGTCAACACCGGCTGCAGCCAGACCGGCCTCCAGTGCCGCTTCCAGCATATAGCCGGAGATGCGTGTGTCCTTGCCGATCAGAACGGTAGGCCGCGGGCCCTTGTGCTGATGACTTTCATGGCTCGCCAGCACTCGTCCTGCGGCATACCCCAGACGCATGACAAAATCCGGCGTTATCGGCGCTTCGCCGACACGGCCGCGCACACCATCTGTTCCAAAATATCTTCTCGTCATTTTTATATTCAACCCTGATTTCTATAATACGGCCGCAACCACTTTCAGCGCATCCACCGTGGCTTTGACATCATGTACCCGCACAATTCTAGCGCCTTTCATGGCCGATATCACCGAAGCCGCCAGACTGGCATGCAGACGCACATAGACATCGCCGCCGGTGATCTGCCCCAGTACCGATTTGCGCGAAAGGCCAACCAGCAGGGGGCGTCCTATGGCCATCGTCTTGTCCAGTTGCCGCAGCAACTGCAGATTGTGTTCCGTCTTCTTGCCGAAACCGAAACCCGGATCGAGCACGACCCGCTCCGCTGCTATCCCTGCGGCCTGCGCCGCTGATAGGCGTTGCTGCAGAAAGTCATTCACTTCCTGCACCACATCCTCATACTGCGGATCGGCCTGCATGTTCTGCGGCATGCCCTGCATGTGCATCAAGCAGACGCCGGCACGGCTGGCCGCTACAATCTCCAGCGCGCCCGGCTCCTGCAAGGCACGCACATCATTGACGATATCGGCTCCGGCCACGATGGCGGCCCGCATGACCTCGGGCTTGTAAGTATCTATGGACAAGGGAACACCGGCAACTTTCGAAAGTTGCTCGATAACCGGCACAACTCTGGCCAGTTCATCCTGCAGACTGACCGGAGTCGCACCCGGACGGGTTGACTCCCCCCCGATATCGAGGATATCAGCGCCCTCTGCCACCAGTTGCAGGCCATGCTTGACCGCTTTCTCCGTCGTGTCGTACTTGCCGCCATCGGAAAACGAATCCGGCGTGACATTGACGATACCCATCACGCGCGGTTTTGAAAGATCGAGTTGGTAGTTCCCGCAGAGGAAAAGATGGGATGGATTGTCAGTTGGCATCATGGCGTAATTAAGCCACATCCATCTCGCGGCGGCCAGTACGGTTGCTGGCGACGGAAACGGATGTGGCTCTGTTTGAGTCTGATTATTAAACGTTACGGATCAGATTTTAGCTGTGGGCTGCGGTTCCGGTGGGGCAGTCTCAGCACTCGGCCCGGCCGAGCCGCTACTGTCGGACTTGGGCTTGGTCGTCGCCTGGGTCGGCTTGGGTGCGCGTGGCGGCTTGCCTTCCATGATGTCGTTGATCTGTTCAGCATCAATGGTTTCCCACTCAAGCAAGGCCGCAGCCATGGCTTCAACCTTGTCGCGATTTTCTTCCAGTAGTTTGCGTGCAAGGTTGTATTGCTCGTCCAGGATACGGCGTACTTCGGCATCGACCTTTTGCTGAGTAGCCTCAGACACCGTTCTCGACGACATGCGGCCAAAGAAGGAATCCTGGTCGTTATCGACATAGACCATGGTCCCCATGCTGTCAGACATGCCGTAGCGCGTCACCATGTCGCGCGCCAGCTTGGTGGCGCGTTCAAAGTCGTTGGAAGCGCCGGTCGACATCTGGTTCATGAAGATCTCCTCAGCGATACGGCCACCGAACAGGATGGAGATTTCCTCCAGCATCTTGTCGCGGTAGCTGCTGATACGGTCGAACTCCGGCAACTGCCAGGTCAAGCCGAGCGCCCAGCCACGCGGCATGATGGTGACCTTGTGGACCGGGTCTGCCTTGGGCAGCAATTTGGCGACGACGGCATGGCCGGACTCATGGTAGGCCGTATTGCGGCGTTCTTCCTCACGCATGACCATGGAGCGGCGTTCCGGACCCATGAATATCTTGTCCTTGGCATCCTCGAAATCCTGCATATCGACCGTGCGCTTGTTGCGGTTGGCGGCGATCAACGCAGCCTCGTTGACCAGATTGGCGAGGTCGGCACCGGAGAAACCGGGGGTACCACGCGCCAGGATGTCAGCCTTGACGTCCGGATCGATAGGCACCTTGCGCATGTGTACCAGCAGGATCTGTTCACGACCGCGAATATCCGGCAGACCGACCATGACCTGGCGGTCGAAACGGCCTGGACGCAACAGCGCCTTGTCCAGCACATCGGCACGGTTGGTCGCGGCGATGACGATGACGCCGGAATTGGCTTCAAAACCATCCAGTTCAACCAGCAACTGGTTCAG
>DLMX01000014.1:0-3059 GCA_002479405.1 Methylophilaceae bacterium UBA7525 | reverse complement strand
TCGATTTCATCGATAAAGATGATGCAAGGCGCGCTCTTCTTGGCCTGCTCGAACATATCGCGCACGCGGGCGGCACCGACACCGACGAACATCTCGACGAAGTCGGAACCGGAAATGGTGAAGAACGGCACTTTCGCCTCGCCAGCAATGGCCTTTGCGAGCAATGTCTTGCCGGTGCCCGGAGGGCCGACCATCAGCACGCCGCGCGGAATGCGGGCACCCAATTTCTGGAATTTGCCGGGATCGCGCAGGAATTCAACCAGCTCGGATACCTGTTCCTTGGATTCATCGCAACCGGCGACATCAGCGAATGTAATCTGATTGGCACTCTCATCCAGTTGACGTGCACGGCTCTTGCCGAAGGAGAAGGCACCGCCCTTGCCACCGCCCTGCATCTGGCGCATGAAGAAGATCCAGACGCCGATCAGCAGCAACATGGGGAACCATGAAACAAAAATACTCATGAGCAGTGACTGCTCTTCATCCGGCTTGGCTTCAACAATCACATTGTGCTTCAGCAGATCGGAAACCAGCCAAGGATCGGAAGGCGCATAGGTGTTGAACTTGCGGCCATCGTTGGTCTCACCGCGCAATACCCGCCCGTCTATCGTGACCTTGGCGATATGCCCCTGTTTGACCTGATCGATGAATTGCGAATAAACCACCTGGCCTTCGGACGCAGTCTTGACGCCGAACTGATTGAATACAGTCATCAGCACCAATGCGACGATCAGCCAGATGGCAATGTTCTTGACGATATTGTTCAAAATCCCGTTCCTTAATTTATTGGGAGTTTACTGCTTGAATTCTAAACCTATTCCTGCGGAAAATCTTGCGTAACATTTATACAGAGGCGCTGTCAGGAAAGGTTCTTACGCCTTCCGGACCCCAACAGATAGACTTCGCTGCTACGATCTCTCGATGCCTTCGGTTTTCTGGTGGCGACCTTGTCGAAACCCTGCCGCATATTACGGACGGTCTCCTCGAAGCCGCTACCGTTGAACACTTTGACCAGAAACTGGCCGCCGGGTTTCAACCATTTGTAACTGAAATCCAGCGCCAGCTCGGTCAGGTACATGGCATTCGCCTGATCGACGTCACTGATGCCACTTATATTGGGGGCCATATCGGCAATTACAAGGTCTACCGGCATACCATTTAACGCAGCTTCCAGCTGATCGAGCACTACCTGCTCGCGAAAATCCCCCTGAATGAACTGCACGCCGGCAACCGGCTGCATTTCCAGCAAGTCCAAGGCGATTACCTTGCCCTGGCCCTTGAGTCTTTGCACCGCCACCTGCGACCAGCTCCCGGGCGCCGAGCCCAGATCGACGATGGTCATGCCGGGCTTGATCAGATGGTCCCTGTCATCGATCTCGATCAACTTGTAGGCTGCACGCGCACGATAGCCATCACGCTGGGCACGTTTGACGTATTCATCGTTAACGTGTTCCTGCATCCAGCCTTTACTGGTTTTCGATCTCTTCATAACCGGAACTTTTCATGAGCGAGTGAGCATGTGGTAGAATGCGAGCCTTTTTGAATCAACGAGATACAAGCCTTGAACTCCAAACAAATCACTTATCTGCGTGGCCTTGGTCATCATCTTAACCCTGTTGTCAGCATCGGCAACAACGGCCTGACCGAACAAGTGCTGAAAGAGATCGAACTTGCGCTGAATGCGCATGAGCTGATCAAGATCAAGGTTTCCGGCGATGATCGCAACCTGCGTATCAAGATGCTGGAAGAGATATGCGAAAAATCCGGTGCGACTGCCGTGCATCACATCGGCAAGCAACTGGTCATCTATCGTCCTTCGGAAAAATCCAGAATCACCTTGCCTTGAGCACCAGCATCAGACCCAGCACACTTTCGACCAGATAGGCGATGCTGGAGACACCGTGCCAGGTTCTGAAGCGGTCGGCAAAAATGCTTTGCATGACATCCGCCGGCATGGCCTGTGCCTTCAGGCTGGCCAGCAAGGGCTGTATGCCGAAATGCCCGGCCAGCACCAGTAACAGCATCACCAGCACGATCCAGAAAAATCCCTGACGCAAGGCGCCGGTGCCGTATCTGACCAGGCGATGGATCATCAGATAAAAGGCCGCACCGATTCCCACATAGGCCACCAAGGTAAACATCTTGCCTGCCAGCATACCCGCCAACTGGCGATTCTCCAGTGTGTTGAACAGCGTTGGCGCGACCAGATAACCTACCGTCCACAAGGCACCAACCCAAGCAGTCAGGACGATCAGCGCCAGTTTGTCAGACCATGCATGCATCAAATGTACTGCACATCCAGAATTTCATAGGAACGCAGACCGCTGGGCGCCATGACCTCGGCGACCTCACCGGCAGTCTTGCCGATCAATGCGCGAGCAATCGGGGAGCCAACAGAAATCTTGCCGGACTTGATGTCGGCCTCATCGTCACCGACGATCTGGTAGGTGCTGGTGCCGCCGTTGTCCAAATCTTCCACTTCCACAGTGGCCCCGAATACGCAACGGCCTTCCGCATTCAAGGTCAGCGGGTCGATAATCTGCGCATTGGACAATTTGGCTTCAATCTCGGCAATACGACCTTCGATGAAACTTTGACGCTCTTTTGCAGATTCATACTCGGCGTTTTCCGAGAGGTCACCTTGCGCACGCGCTTCAGCAATAGCCTGAATGACCTGTGGGCGATCAACACCGCGCAAACGCTGTAATTCTTCTTTCAGAAGCTCAGCGCCTCTGATCGTGATTGGAATCTGATTCATCTCTTGTTAGCCTCTGTCATGTTACATAAAACAAAAACCACACCTGGCAACCAGGCGTGGTTCGGATTCAGGATCTATCTTATTACTTAGCGAGTTGCTGATGCAAGTTCTGCAGGGACTCCACTTCCAGTTCCTGCATGTGCGCCATGCCGATGCATGCAGCCTTGGCACCCGCCAGTGTCGTGTAGTAAGTCACTTTATGCTGCAACGCGCTGCGGCGGATCTCATAGGAGTCAGCTACCGCACGCTTGTCTTCGGTGACATTGACAATAAAACTGATGTCGCCGTTCTTGATCATGTC
>DLMX01000060.1:12492-27638 GCA_002479405.1 Methylophilaceae bacterium UBA7525 | reverse complement strand
CTCACCTCGAAATTCAGCCTGCTGGATGTAATCCATAACCGGTCCCGGCTGGATGCAACGCTGATTGAAACCGGTTTCGCCAGACATGACTCGGGACTCAGCCTGCTCTCCATGCCGGACGGAGAAAGAAAATACAGCGAACTGGCGCCTGCAGACCTGCATCTGATTCTTTACGCACTCAAGCGCCATTTCAAACACATCTTCATCAACCTCTCAGGCATTACCTCCCCCGAACTGCTGAAGTCCGCGCTGTCACAGACGACATCGACATTCTTGCTGGCGGAACAGACCATCCCCAGCTGCAAACGCAATCATGACCTGCTTGAATCACTGCGTCATCTGAAGATAGCGCTGCCGGACAGCAGATTGATTATAGACCGACACCTGAGCGATGCTACACCTACCGCAAACAGCATTGCCCAATCTTTTGGCATGCAGCTCGGCGGCACTTTACCCGGCGTCGGCCATCTGCGCCTGAGCTGCATCAATACCGGCGAGTCCATGTTCGACAAGGTACCCAACAGCAGCTATGTCAGTGCGATTAAAAAACTCGTTCATGCCCTGCCCGACATGCAATCCACAGAACGACCGAATCAGGCTGATAACCTCCTGTCTCAACTGAGAAATGCACTGCTGCGACTCAGGAGCAGCCGATAAACATGCGTTATACGGCAAACAATCTGGCATCCAGGGCTTCCGGCCAATACCAGGACATCAAATATCGCCTGCACAATTATCTTATTGCCGAGATCGAGGCCGATAAAGTACACCTGCCGGGAATGAGCGAAGAGCAAGTCAACACCTACATCAGCGCCAAGGTATTCAAGTTCATCGCTTCGATTGACTATGTGGTGAATGCACAGGATATTGATAACCTGACTTCGGAGATGATTGACGAACTCTCCGGTTTCGGCCCGCTACAAAGCCTGATTGATGACGAGAGCATCAATGACATCCTGGTCAACGGTGCGAACAACATTTTTGTTGAACAGGATGGTGTGCTGGAGCCAACCGGCTATCGTTTCATCGACGACCAGCATGTGCTACGTGTCGTCAGAAAGATTCTCGCTCCTCTTGGTCGCCGCATCGACGAATCCAGCCCTATCGTCGATGCCAGGCTACCGGATGGCAGCCGCATCAACGTCATTATTCCACCCTTGGCCCTGAATGGTCCATGCGTCTCCATCAGAAAATTCCGCAAGGAGCCTTTCTCGGGTAACGATCTGGTGGCTTTTGGCACACTCAACCACGAAATGCTGGACTTTCTGCTGAACACCGTTGAACACAAAGTCAACATCATGATAAGTGGCGGAACCGGGAGCGGAAAAACGACACTATTGAATCTGCTGAGCAGAGCAATTCGCCCCAATGAACGCGTAGTCACAATTGAAGATGCCGCAGAACTCAAGCTGAATCACAGCCATGTGGTCAGTCTGGAATCGCGCCCGGGCAATCTTGAGGGTGAAGGTGAAATCACCGCACGAACACTGGTAAGGAACGCCTTGCGCATGCGCCCGGACAGAATCATTCTGGGCGAGATTCGCGGCGACGAGGTCATGGATGTACTGCAGGCCATGAACACCGGGCATGAAGGCTCAATGAGTACCATACATGCCAACAATCCGGAAGATGCCCTGCTCAGGATGGAACTGCTATCGGGACTGGCCGGTTTCCGCGGATCCGACCTCACCCTGCGCAGAATGATTTCTGCTGCAATCGACCTGCTGGTGCAAATCAACCGGATGCCAAATGGCGACAGAAAAATCACTTCGATTGTCGAGGTGTTAGGGGTACGCGACAACATTTTTGTAACCAACGAACTTTTCAGCTATGACAACACCCGCCAGGAGTTCGTGACCAGCCCGACACCGGCTTCTACCCCGAAACTCAAAACGCTGTTTCGGAGTAAATAACTCATGCTTTGCATAAGACAAGCACGAACGTTCAATTGCTTGTGCCTGCTGCTGAATAAGGTTGATAATGTATTCGTACATCCAAGCATATTGCGGTGTATAGGCTGACCGGATTGTCTTGAGGTCTGGCAGCCGAATTTTGATGCAGGGGATTTGACATGGAGGGTTTGCAATGAAGATTTTCTCAAAAGCTGGTTTTATCCGTTTCTGTCGCGATGAAGAAGGCGCGAGTGCCATCGAATACGCCCTGCTGGTGGCCATGGTAGCAGTCGCTATTGCCGTATTCGTAGAACCTATCAATACCGCGATCACCAATCTGTTTACAGAAATACAGGGCGCGCTGGAAGGAACTCCCTGATTTGGCAGGTTTCGTATGCCGGTCTCTGAAGCAATGGTTGCAGCCTGGTCATTGGCCGTCTGCCTGTCGGACCTGAACGCAAGACGAATACCGAACATTCTCAGTTTCGGTGCCATGCTGCTTGCCACAGGTTTCCTGCTGGCGACCGGCCATGCCGTGTTGGGCGCTGACTGGCAGTCTGCAGTTTTGGCCGCCTGCCTTGGCTTGGTGCTGACCGTGCCGGCGTATCTTGCCGGCTGGTTGGGTGCGGGAGATGTCAAACTGCTGTTCGCCATCGGCCTGCTGGCAGGCTGGAAGATCACCCTGTTCAGTTTTGTAATAGCGGGCTTGATCTCGGGTTCGGCAGCAATCGCTTACTTGATCCTGACCAGAAATACCGGATTGTCGGTGTCGCGCAAAAGATGGTTGCCGTTCGGTGCTGCATTGTCGCTGGGTTTGCTGCTGGCTATCGGGTTTAGCAGATGAGCTTTTCCGGAACCTTGAAAAAATGGCGCGGTTGCAGCAGAAAAATGGAGCGTGGCGCGGTTGCCATTGAGTTCGCGCTGATCTTCATCGTGTTTTTTGCCTTGTTCTATGCCATCGTCAGCTATGCGATTGTCATGATGCTGCAATCCGCCTTCATGCACGCCGCAGAAGAAGGCGCCCGCGCAGCCATTGCGGTGGATCGCCTGGCATACAGCAGCAGTGCTGCCTATTTCAACGAAGGTGTCGATCCTCAGGTACGTACTACGGTGGACGCAGCACTCGACTGGCTGCCGGCAGGCGCAAAATCCAAAATCTCTGTGGAAGTGGAAATGCCTGCAAACATGCTCAGTGTACGGGTGGTATATGAAGGGTATACCAGCGATCCCCTGGTGCCGATATTGACGCTTCCCTTTGTCGGGCAGGTACCAAGACTGCCTGATGATCTGGCAGGTAACGCCAGGATTAATCTCTAACCGATACATGACGACGGGCTTACATCATGAATAGTACATTTCTCAGGTTTCTGGCCGTGATTCTCGCCATCGGCGCCATCGCAACCGCATGGACAGGTTACCGCATCAGCACCAAACCACCGGCAGATGCTGTCAAGGTAGTGACG
This sequence comes from Methylophilaceae bacterium UBA7525, assembly GCA_002479405.1. Taxonomy (GTDB): domain Bacteria; phylum Pseudomonadota; class Gammaproteobacteria; order Burkholderiales; family Methylophilaceae; genus UBA6140. Next base: position 24,283 of record DLMX01000060.1, on the reverse strand, counting down.
CCAAGCTACCCACAGGTGGTGGCAGCCCGGGCCATTCCGCCCGGCAAGCCGCTGACCAGAGATGACGTGGAACTGACCACAACGACAGAGCCGCATCCGCGTGCATACAAATATGTGCAGGATGTCCTCGGGAAAATGGTACTGGAACCTGTGGCCGCAGGCGAAACACTCATGCCGCAACACTTTCCGGCACTGGGCGCCCTTGCCCAGTCGCTCGGTCCGGATGAGCGAGCAGTAGCAGTCAAGGTCAACGAGGTGATCGGCGTTGGCGGTTTTGTGAAACCTGGCGATCACGTCGATGTACTGTTATACCTGCGAGCAGAGCGAGAGACGGATAACGTCAGCTCGGCCCAGGTTGTATTGAAGGATATCAAGATTCTGGCTTATGGCGAGGTGCTGACTGAGGATAGCGAGGCTGGCTCTCCTTCTGAAACCGCTAGCGGCAGTAACGGTTTGACCGGAAATGTCAGCACAAAAAAGACCGAAACAAAAAAAGAGAAGGATAGCCGCTCGGCCATTCTTGCGGTCCCTGAAAATCAGGTTTCACGCCTGATGCTGGCAGAAAGCAGCGGTGTGCTGCGGCTTGCGTTGCGAGGAGCGCAGCCTCCAGCCTCGAATATCGATCAGGCAAACCAGTTTATCCGTCTTGATGAGGTCGCCAAGCCTGTAGCCGGTCAGATGGCGGTAATGCCTGGCGGTTCTCAGACTGATCAAGTGACAGTTGCGCCGTCAAGAAAGTCGGTCGTAGTCAACAAGCGTGAGCGGGTCATCATTCACAGAGGTGAGCAGGTGGAAGTGGTTACTGTCGCAAGATAACAAATGCTGAAAACATCAGTTGCGGTTGAAAGGGAACGTATGTCAATTCTGAAAAACTGTTTGCTGGGAGTAATTGCCTGCCATGGACTGCTGGCCTTGCCGCTATCCGCAGAAGATAACAACCAGCTGAGCCTGGAATCCGGCGGGCAACAAGTCTATGCCCACACCAAACCTGTAAAGCGAGTGGCAGTAGGGAATCCGGATATCGCAGGTATCACCATGCTGACATCGCACAATATCCTGATCACCGGCAAGAAGGTAGGCACGACTGAAGTCTCCCTGTGGGAGAGCGAAAAGGCGGCGAAGCCTGCGCGTCTGCTCAAGGTGGTGGTGAATGCCAGTATTGGTCTGGAGCAGCAGCGATTGCAGTTGAGCCGGTCAATTACGGCGATGCCGGCGGGTTCAGGTGTCGCGATCAAAGGCGATGTAGAGTCGCTGGAGCAGCATGCTCTGGCAAGGCAGGCGGTCGACCCGGCGGTTAAAGGGCCGATGGATGCGACACAGGCCGGCTTTGATTCCCAGGTGCAGATCGACATCAAGGTGGTGGAAGTCAGCCGCCAGAACATGATGCGTGCCGGCTTCTTCATCGGCAGGAACAAGGACAACAGAACATTTGCCATCGGCTCACCCGGCAATCTGAGCGGGATTGAAGGCGGCGTGGGCGGCTTTACGTTGAACAGCGCTTCCGGATTCCTGCCTAACAATAGCGCCTTCAATCTGATCGCCGGCAATTCAGGCTCCGGCTTCCTCAGCGCGCTGAGCCTGCTGGAGGCCAATGGCTTCGCCTACACCTTGGCAGAACCCAGCCTGACAGCGATTTCCGGGCAAAGCGCGACTTTCCTTGCCGGCGGCGAATATCCGGTGCCCATGCGCAGTGGCGCCGGCGGCGACAGCACGGTCACCATAAAATACAAGGAGTATGGCGTGCGTCTGATGCTGACGCCGACGGTGCTTGATACCAATCGCATTTTCCTAAAAGTCTCACCCGAAGTCAGTGAGCTGGATTTTGCCAATGCAGTGCAGACAGGCGGCGTCTCAGTTCCTGGTCTGCGCGTACGCAGGACAGATACAAGTGTTTCGCTCGGCCATGGCGAAAGTTTTGTCATCAGCGGACTGGTGAGCCGAAACACGTTGAACGATGTGGATAAGTTGCCCGGACTGGGCAGCCTGCCGATTATCGGCGCATTTTTCCGTTCCACAAGGTTCGATGTCGAGGACAAGGAACTGCTGATGGTGGTAACGCCTTATCTGGTTCGCCCCATCGCCAGCAATGCGCAGAAGCCAGCGTTGCCTGGCGGCAATCTGCGTGATTACCAGCCCAGTTTCAGTGAGCTGTTTTTCCAGACAGGACCGAAACCGGATACGGGTTTGCCGACCACCGGAGTTTCCAGGTAACGACAGAATGACGGAAAGAAACAGCTACATCGTTATTACCAAGTCGCAGGGCACGACCGCCTGGCTGACAGAGGTGCTTGCCGAACTCGGCGAGGTAGTGCCTGCGGATGACGTAACAGTGGAGCGGATTCTGCAGTTGACGGATTCTCTTCTTGCCTCGGCAATTTTCCTGGAGATTGATTCCGCTGATTACCGGCAGGAACTCAAACTTACTGAACGGCTGATCACAGCCAAACCCTTCCTGCCTGTATTCATAATTGGCAACGAGGTGAATCAGGACATGCTGCTTGCCGCCATGCGCGTTGGCGCGCGTGACTTCATCAAGATCGGCACTCACGCAGTTGAAGTAGCCGCTGAGGTGAAACGGCTGACCCCATTTGATACCCGTGCGCAGTTGTCGCCCGCCAACCCGGTCGGCCGCATTACTGCAGTACTCAGCGCCCGCCCCAGTGCCGATGCTGCCATGCTGGCCATGCATCTGGCGCTAGCCGTACAGGAGTCGGGGACGACCCTGTTACTGGATCTGGGCGTGCCGCATGGAGACGCAGCTTTTTTTCTTGGGCTCACACCGACTTTCACCTTTATTGATGCCTTAAATAATCTGCATCATCTGGATGCGACCTTGATCGAGACCGGTTTCGAGAAACACAAGAGCGGACTGACGGTGCTTTCGTTACCCGATGAATCTGGGCCTGCCAATCAGTTCACATCAGCTGACATCTATGTATTGATGCGTACTTTGCGCAGGCACTTTACCAATATTGTGGTGAATCTCGGCGGCACCGCACAATCTGAATTCCTGACGCTGCTAGTGGCCAATGTCGATCAGATCATGTTGCTGATTGAGCAGACGCTGCCCAGTTGCCGGCAGAACATCCAGCTGCTCAAGCGCTTGCGCGAGGAAAAGGTAGCCTTGGGCCATGCCGGTCTGGTCATAGACCGTTACCTGCCAAAGCTGCAGCCGGACGCTGCAAGCCTGGCAAAATCTTTCGAGCTACCCCTGCTGAGTGTGCTGGCACCAAGCGGCATGGCACGTATTGCCACCATGAATTCCGGCATCAGCATGTACGAACTTTCGCCGAATAATCCCTATGCATTGAGTGTACGCAAACTTGCCAGGTTCGCTGTCAACGGGGAGACCGCGCTCGAAGGCCGGCCGCTTAACCTTTGGCGGCGGTTGATGCTGGCGCTGTTTCCATATGGCAGCAAGGTATAGAAAGTGGCAACAATGGCTAACAGCATTTTTAGAGAAAATTTCGGGCTGAAGCAGAAGGAAGAACAGGATTTTCAGGACCTGAAGTTCCAGTTGCACCGTCATTTGATCGCAGAAATCGAGCGCGAAAATGTCGATCTGTTTATTTTGTCCCGTGACCGTCTTTCCGAATATGTTCATAACAAAACCCGGGAATATATCTCCGAGAAACGTCTGCCCGTCAGCGGTTATGAACTGCAAACACTGAGTGGGCAAATCGTCGATGAACTGGCGGGTTACGGACCGCTGGAAAGCCTGATCAAGAATGATCAGGTCGACGACATCCTGGTTAACGGACCGCGCCAGATTTTTATCGAACGTAACGGCAAGCTGGAAAGCACGAACTACCGCTTTATTGACGATGACCATGTGCTGCGTGTCATCCGCAGAATTCTTGCCCCGCTGGGACGGAGAATCGACGAATCCAGCCCGATGGTAGATGCGCGCTTGCCGGATGGCAGCCGCGTCAATGCCATCATTCCGCCGCTGGCGCTGGATGGCCCCTGCATTTCCATCCGCAAATTCCGCAAGGAGCCTTTGCTGGCAGCGGATTTGTTGAAGCTGGACTCTTTCGACGGAAACATGCTTGCTTTTCTGACAGCTGCAGTTCAGCAGCGCTGCAACATCATCATCACCGGCGGCACCGGCTCCGGCAAGACGACGTTGCTTAATGTATTAAGCCGCTTCATTCCACAGGATGAACGGGTTGTAACAATCGAGGATGCGGCAGAACTGCAACTCAAGCATGAACATGTAGTGCGGCTGGAAACCCGCCCACATAATATTGATGGCGTGGGAGAAATCACCGCCCGTGATCTGGTGCGCAATACCTTGCGCATGCGGCCGGATCGTATTGTGCTTGGCGAAGTACGCGGCAATGAGGTCATGGATGTATTGCAGGCGATGAATACTGGCCATGATGGATGCATGACGACCTTGCATGCCAATAACTGTACGGATGCCATGCTGCGTCTGGAAATGCTGGCAGGCCTGGCGAATTTTCAGGGATCTGAAAAAACCCTGCGCCAGATGATTTCAGCAGCGATTGAACTCGTCGTGCATATCAGCCGCATGCCGGATGGTCAGCGCAAAGTGATTTCGATCACGGAAATAGTGGGCGTGTGTGATGGACAGTTTGTCATGAACGAGTTATATGCCTACGATATTGCAGGCAAGCAGTTTGTCAGGGCGAATGTGCAACCGGTCAATCATAAATTGCGGGCGATAACGGCGGACGGGCAATGATCGCAATCAACTATATCGGGATTATTATCATCGCAGCTGCATTTCTGGTACTGGCGCTGGCGCTCTGGCTCTATTATCACAGCAGGAATGTGCATTTTCTTGAGCAGGTCGACTCACGCTTTGAACAGATATTACGGCAGGCCCCGGTTGCTGACCTGCCGGCCAGCAACCGTCTGACCTACTGGCAGATGCTCCGTCTGCGAGCTTCCATCTATGCCGGTTTTGAAATCAAGGAAATGCATTTCTTCATTATCCCTTTGCTTTTTGTGGCCTCCGGTTTGATAGGGCTGGCGCTATTTGGCTGGGTTGGAGCATTCCTGTTTTTTGGATCGTCTGTGCTGATCTTCGGTTTTGTTTTGCCCTATCGTCGCTTACGCCGCAAGAAAGCTTTGATCATTTCACAGATACCCTTGTTCATCGACCAGGTATTACGCAGCCTCAGCACCGGGCGCAGTCTGGAAAGCGCCATCCGTCTGGCTGCCGATGAGGCCAGGCCGCCGTTCAAACACATGCTGGACCGCATCATGCGTGAAACCGACCTGGGTGCCGATATGGCGGACAGCTTTGGTCAGACAGCCGAATTGCACGGCCTCAAGGAACTCAGCCTGATTGCTCTGGCCATGCGCATAAGCAACAGTTATGGTAGTAGTCCGAACGAGATGCTGGAAAGAGTCGTGCAGATGATACGCCAGCAGGAACTGGCACGGCGGGAACTGGCGGCAATGACCGGCGAAACCCGTATCTCCGCATGGGTGCTTGGCCTGACCCCTATTTTGCTGGCGGTGTACATGATGATGGTCAATCCGAATTATATTAATCTCATGCTACAGGAGGATTCCGGCAAGACCATACTGATAGTGGCGTTCGGATTGCAGGGTGTCGGTGCACTCCTGCTCTGGCGCATGCTGAAGAGCATCTGACGAACATGAGCTTCTGGTGGTGGATGACAATGATATTGATAATTGCGGCAACCGCTGTCGTGATGATCGCTGCCCAGCGCAGCAAAACTTCTGTGCATGTCAGACAGCGCTTCCGTGAGGTGCTGCGACAGGAGGGGATGAACAATCCCCTGCAAGCCGGTTCTGATACCGGGCAATGGCAGCAAGCACTACTGGAGCGCATCTCCCGCAGTGAGATGGATGAATTGCCGGGTCTTCTTCGGCAGGCCGGATGGGGAAGCGAGCAGTCCCGCTATTATTATTTGCTGGCAGCATGGTTGCTGCCCGTAATCACTGGACTGGTCGGCGGCATTTATGCCATGTCCCAAGGCGAAACCATGGTGCAGGTACTGTTCTACATACTGTTCGGTTTCGGCGTGTTTTTTATTGCTATCCGGCGTTTTTTGCGCTGGAAAGCCAGAGGCCGACAGGCCGAGATTCGCCGCGAAGTCCTTACCTGGCTGCATCTTCTGCGCATGCTGTTTGACGCGGGATTGTCGCTTGAACATATACTGCATGTGACCGAAGATCAGGGACGTGAGCTGATACCGAATATTGCAGATGAGCTGCGGCAGGTGCTGGTTCGTATCCGTGCCGGCCAGGAACGCGGGGAGGCCCTTGCAGAGATGGCGGCACCACTCGATGTGCCGGAGTTGAATGATACGGTAGCCATGATGAAACAGGTGACCAAATACGGCGGCAATATCAGTGAATCACTGGCCGAATATGCCGAACTGCTGGAGCAGCGTCAGGTATCAGAACTGCGTGAATATGTCAGCAAGCTCTCGGCGAAGATGACTATCGTCATGATGCTGTTTCTGTTTCCGGCACTCATTATTTTTCTGGCAGGTCCGGGTTTCATGGGGCTGGTCAGGGCACTGAAAGGTTTGGCATGAAGTACCTGCGATTCAAATTGAGGGATTGGTTCTGCATGATGAGCCTGACATGCCTGCTGGCATCGCCGCTACTGGCTGTTGCAGAAATGATGAGCCATCAGCAGATTCGCCAGCCAGCCAAGGCCAGAATTACCGCATGCGCTGAATTGTCGGCCGAAGATGCCACCAATCTTGGCCTGATACGCCAGACATTGGCAGACGGCAAACCACATGCAGCACTGGCCTTTCTCGATGCGGGCGGAATTACTCACCCGCAGGCTGAAGTGCTGCGAGCAGATGGTTTGCGGCAGAGCGGCCGGGAAGAACAGTCCAAACAGATTTACCGGCAATTGCTGAGTACCTGCGTTTCCGGCTATGCCTATCGGGGCTTGGGACTGATTGCCGCCAATGCAGGCAATATACAGGAGGCTGTCGCGCATTTGCACATGGCCAGCACAGCCCTCCCGACAGAACATACCATCCGCAATGATTACGGCTACATGCTGATGCTGGCCGGAGACGGTAATGCGGCGCTGCATGAATTTCTGACAGCAGTCGAACTGGTCGCCGATTATCGACAGGCTGCGCACAATTTGTTGTTATTGCTCTATCGCAATGGCGACGAACAGCGCGCGCAAGCATTTGCCCGCCAATTCGGCGTTACTGCGGAAGAAATGACGCATCTGCAGGAAATGGCCCTCCAGCCCCTGTCGCATGCAAATATCAATCAGAAAAGAACAGGAGTGCAATGATGAACCGCATAATCTTGCTGACATTGGCGTTCATGCTCAGCGCCGCAACAGCCCACGCCGATGGGACGGCAGAACAACAGCCAGCCGAACAGACCCCGTCGTCAAATGCCACGCGTGCCTGGCTGGACCTGCAAAGCAGCGGACAGGAAGCCTCCAAACAGACACAGCCCCTGTCCGGCGAAGCCATGGACAAAATTCACAAGCGCTATATCGACAGTTTCGGCAAGCCGATTCCTGAATATTACAAACATGAGTCGTTTACCGACAACTAGCCTGCATTACCAGCGCGGCGCCATCGGTTTGATGGGTGCGCTGACGTTGCTGATGGCGATACTATTCACTGCGCTGGCAGTAGACAGCGGGCGTTTGTGGATGCAGCAGAAAAAATTGCAGGTGATTGCCGACATCGCGGCAATCGAAGCAGCTCGCAGTCTTGGGTGTTCCGCCGATGTGACGGATGTGCTGGCTGCAGCACAGGCTGCAGCAGAGAATAATGGCTTTGATGGAAATCTGGCTAACAGCCCCAATCTGGTGGACCTGGGTAGCGCCAACTCCAGTAGCGGCGTACGTGAATTCATTTCGGGCGACGGTGCTGCGGCTGTCTATGTGCGCGCTACCCAGGAAGTTCCCAGCAGTCTGGTTGCAGGCGGTCTGTTCGGCGGCAATATACTGCTTTCTGCAGAAGCCGTTTCACTTGCAGATCCTTCCTTGGCCGCATTCAGCGCCGGTAGTTTTACGGCAAGCCTGAACAGCGAGGACTCCGTGCTGCTCAATGCCCTTTTAGGCAACATGCTAGGGGCACCGCTCAATCTCGGCGTGATCGGTTATCAAGGAATCGCCCAGACCAACATCACGCTGCAGGACTTGTTGCAGGTGTCAGCAGATGCCGGCAATTATCAGGACTTGCTCAATTCCAGCGTACAGGTATCGGAGTTGCTTCAAATCTTCGTCGATGCTGCTACGCGCAGCGGTACCGCCGATGTGCAGGCAATAGCCGCCATGCAGAGCATTGCCAACGTGGCCGTTCGTGACTTGAGCCTGCGACTGAGTGATGTACTCGCTGTGACGACACCGGATGCCAATGCGGCTGCTACAGTAGGCCTTAACGCACTCTCGCTGATCACCACCAGCGTGCTGGTGGCCAACGGCAATCATGCGGTGACGCTGCCCTTGGGTATCAACCTGGCTTCGATTACCAGCATCAATGCACTGGTCACCGTGGTCGAACCTCCGCAAATCGCCGTCGGCCCCCCGGCCAACGCCGACGGCACCATCTGCACCAGCATGAAGACTGCCGAAATCCGCGTACAAGTACCGGTCGTAGTCAATATCCCGCTACTGGCAAGAATCGACCTGTCACTCAACGTCGAAGTGGCACAAGGCAGTGCCGGTTTACTTGCAATCGATAGCGGCGATGCTGCCACCAATGTGCAGACTGCAGCCCAGCCCGGCATAGCCTCGATCACCCTGACCAATACAGCAGGCACTGGTCCTGCGCGCGTCAGCACCCTTCTCGGCATTCCGATTGCCGATATCGGCCTCAACCTGCCTGTTCAACCAGCCGGCAGCGAAACGCTTGATTTTAGCGTGAAGCATCCGGTAGCTGAAGACTTACCGCAGCTCCAGACGGTGACCAGTCCGCTCGGTAGCAGTCTGCAAAACGCCTTGAGTCAGTCCAGTGCACTGGATATTACGGTACTGAGCTTCCTCAATCTCGGATTGGTCAATCAGGTCGTATCTTTGGTCATCAGCCCGTTACTGGGCGAGATTGGCCGCGTACTACTGGACCCGCTGCTGGGATTGCTCGGTATAAGGCTGGGAGGAATGGATGTGACACTGGAAGGCTTACACCATCGGCAGGCAAGCCCCTTGGTCATATAAGGCGAAGTGCTCAGCAACTCACCCCAGAACGGACAACCCGGTAAAATAATAAAAAGCCCGAAATCCGCGACAGACTCCGGGCTTTATTTGCTTTTTAAAACCAGGTGAACTTTAGAATGGAATATCGTCATCGAACTCATCGAACGATGAACCACCCGCGGCTGGTTTAGCCGCCTGCGCGGCTGGCGCTGACTGACGGGCGGGTGGCGAATCTGTACCCTGATCTTGGTTCATGTCGTCATAACTGGCATTCGAACTGCCACCATCACGCCCGCCCAGCATCTGCATCTGGTCGGCGATGATTTCTGTGGTGTAGCGATCCTGACCTTCCTTGGTCTGCCATTTGCGCGTCTGCAAGCGGCCTTCGACATAGACCGGACGGCCCTTTTTCAGGTACTCGCCAGCAATCTCCGCCAGCTTGCGGTACATGACGATGTTATGCCACTCGGTACGCTCCTGCTTCTGGCCGCTTTTGTCCTTCCAGCTGTCTGTCGTTGCAATGCTGAAATTACATACGGCCTCGCCATTGGGCATATAACGCACTTCCGGATCACGCCCTAGGTTGCCTACCAGAATTACCTTGTTCACTGATGCCATGATTTCTCCCTATATTCTCGCTAATTCGCCGCAATGAGCCGCAACACTTCCGCCTCATCATAACTCTGTTGCATATCTACCTTAAGTATAACCAAACCTTCATCCGCCAGGACTACCGCCTCGCGCACGCCGGCTACCGCACCCAGTCGCGTGGACAGATTTTTGGCAGCGGCTTTCGTCATTTCCTCGAGATGGTACATCTTACTCTTAACTGCGGGCGGTGTTTTCATGCTGAGCGCGGCAATCAGCCACATCGCCATCAGTGCGCTGCAGAATACAAAAACCGAGGCAAAGCCATGGTAATGCGACAAATAGCCGCCAACAACGCCGCCGACAAAAATACCCAACGATTGCGCCGTGTTATAGACGCCGATCGCCGTGCCTTTGGATGCCGCCGGTGCCAGCTTGGAAATGATCGAAGGCAGTGTCGCCTCCAGGATATTGAAGGCGATGAAATAGACCGATAGCGAAATGATGATGCCCCAGAACGCATCGATGGAACCGGCAAATAGCAGCTGCGCTGCCAGCATGATGCCGATTGCGCCGACGAAAATCTGCTTCAGCCGGGCTTTCTTTTCGCCATAGATAATCGCCGGTACCATCAGCGCAAAGGACAGCACCATGATCGGCAGATAAATCAGCCAGTGGTCGTTCTCGCTCATGCCGCTGGTCTGCTTGATGGCAAAAGGCACGACGACGAACATCGCCATTTGTGCCGCATGGAGCGCAAAGATACCGAAGTTGAGCCGCATCAGCTGCATATCCTTCATCACATCCTTGAGCTTGTTCGGCGCCGCTTCCGCATCCGAGTGGAAGCGGCTGACGACCGGGTCCGGCACCAGATATTTGACATCCAGTATCGCCAGCACCGCCAGCACGCCGGTCAGCATGAAGATGCCGGGGATGCCAATCCACTGATTCAGGGCCGGACCGAGAATCAGCGAAAGCGCAAAAGTAATGCCGATGGTGCCGCCTATCATGGCCATCGCCTTAGTACGATGTTCCTCGCGCGTCAGATCAGCCACCAGCGCAGTAACCACAGCGGAGACTGCGCCTGCACCCTGAATTGCCCGGCCGATAATGACGGTGGTCAAATCAGTGGCAAAGGCTGCAATCAGACTGCCGATGACCAGCAGCACCAGGCCGATGTATATCATGCGCTTGCGGCCAAAGCGGTCCGAAGCCATGCCGAATGGCAGTTGGAACATGGCCTGGGTAAGGCCGTAGGCACCGAGTGCCAGTCCGATCAGCAGATGATTCTCTCCGCCCGGCATGGTCTCTGCATAAATGGAGAATATCGGCAGAATGAGAAACATGCCCAGCATGCGTAATCCATAGATGGAAGCAAGGCTCATGCTGGCCCGCACTTCAAGCGCGGACATACGTTCTGATTGAGGCATGGAAAATTGATTGAGCTGAGTGGTGAAAATTGCGTATATTATCAGGTTAGCTCACTGCTCGTCAGACACACATGGATTTCATACGCATTCGCGGTGCTCGCACCCACAACCTGAAAAACGTTTCGCTGGATTTGCCACGCAACAAGATGATTGTGATCACCGGTCTTTCCGGTTCCGGCAAATCATCCCTGGCTTTCGATACGCTCTATGCCGAAGGCCAGCGCAGATATGTGGAATCACTTTCCGCGTATGCCCGCCAGTTTCTGGCGCGCATGGACAAACCGGATGTCGACCTGATCGAAGGCCTGTCACCGGCGATCTCCATCGAACAGAAATCCACCTCGCACAACCCTCGCTCCACTGTTGGTACCGTCACCGAAATCCACGATTACCTGCGTCTGCTCTATGCTCGTGCCGGCGATCCTGAATGCCCGGAACATGGCATCAAACTCGAAGCGCAAACCGTCTCGCAGATGGTCGACAGCGTACTGAGTCTGCCGGAAGAAACCAAACTCATGATCGTGGCACCGGTGGTCAGTAACCGCAAGGGCGAGCAGGTCGACCTCTTTGAGGAACTGAAAGCCCAGGGCTTTGTGCGCGTGCGGGTCGACGGCGAAACCTACGAACTGGATGCCGTGCC
>DLMX01000060.1:0-12245 GCA_002479405.1 Methylophilaceae bacterium UBA7525 | reverse complement strand
GAGATGGACAGCGGCAAGGAACACCTGTTTTCAGCCAAGTTCTCCTGCCCGGTGTGTGACTACTCACTTGCGGAACTTGAGCCACGCCTGTTCTCTTTCAACAATCCGATGGGCGCCTGCCCCAAGTGTGACGGCCTCGGCCAGATCAGCTTCTTCGACCCCAAACGCGTGGTCGCCTTCCCGCACCTGTCGCTCGCCTCCGGGGCGATCAAGGGATGGGACAAGCGCAACCAGTTCTATTTCCAGATGCTGCAAAGCCTGGCAACGCATTACGGCTTTGATCTGGAAACGGCATTCGAAGAACTACCGGTACATATCCAGCATGTACTGCTACACGGCAGCGGCAAGGAAGCCATCGCCTTCAAATATCTGAATGAACGCGGCTCTTCCTTCCAGAAAAGCCATACCTTCGAAGGCATCCTCAACAACCTGCAGCGCCGCTATCACGAAACCGACTCCAGCACCGTGCGCGAAGAACTGGCGAAATACCTGAACTCACAGGCATGTCCGGACTGCAGCGGCACACGTTTACGGCGCGAAGCACGTCACGTCAAGGTCGGCAAGCGCAACATCCATGAGGTCTGCGAGATTCCACTGAAGCAGGCGCTCACTTTCTTTGAAACACTGGCACTGACCGGGCAGAAACTGGCCATCGCCGACAAGATCGTCAAGGAGATCAGCAGCCGCCTCAAGTTCCTGACCAATGTCGGCCTCGAATACCTGTCGCTTTCCCGCTCGGCCGAGACCCTGTCCGGCGGCGAAGCGCAACGCATTCGTCTCGCCTCCCAAATCGGATCCGGCCTCACCGGTGTCATGTATGTGCTGGATGAACCTTCCATCGGCCTGCATCAGCGCGACAACGACCGCCTGCTGGAAACCCTGATGCGCCTGCGCGATATCGGCAACACGGTGATTGTTGTCGAACATGACCAGGACGCCATTCTGGCTGCGGATTATGTGGTCGATATCGGTCCCGGTGCCGGCGAACACGGTGGTCAGATCGTCGCCGCAGGCACCCCTGCTGAAATCCAGGAAAATATGGACTCGCTCACCGGACAGTATCTGAGCGGCAAGAAAGCCATCGAAGTACCCAGGAAGCGCCATCAACCGGATCCGGCACGCTGGCTGACGGTGTCCGGCGCCAGCGGCAACAATCTACAGAATGTCACGCTGAAACTGCCGGTCGGCCTGCTCACCTGCGTCACCGGCGTGTCCGGTTCCGGCAAATCGACACTGATCAACGACACGCTGTATCGCGCTGTGGCCCAGCATCTCTATGGCAGCTCGACCGAACCGGCGCCGCATGAGGAAATCGACGGCCTGGCCTTCTTCGACAAGGTCGTCGATGTGGACCAGAGCCCAATCGGCCGCACGCCCCGCTCCAACCCGGCAACCTACACCGGTCTTTTCACTCCGATCCGCGAACTGTTCGCCGGTGTGCCGGAATCGCGTGCCCGCGGCTACGGCCCCGGCAGATACTCATTCAACGTCAAGGGCGGTCGCTGCGAGGCCTGTCAGGGCGACGGTGTTATCCGTGTCGAGATGCACTTCCTGCCCGATGTCTACGTGCCTTGCGACGTCTGCAAGGGCCACCGCTACAACCGCGAGACGCTGGAGATTCAATACAAGGGCAAGAACATCCGCGAAATTCTGGAAATGACTGTTGAGCAGGCACGGGTATTCTTCGATGCCGTACCGGTTGTCGCACGCAAGCTGCAGACCCTGCTGGATGTCGGTCTGGGCTATATCACACTTGGACAATCCGCGACCACACTGTCAGGCGGCGAGGCACAGCGCGTGAAGCTGGCACTGGAGCTGTCCAAACGCGACACCGGTCGCACGCTCTACATTCTGGACGAACCGACGACAGGGCTGCATTTCGCCGACATTCAACTGCTGCTCGACGTCATCCATCGGCTGCGCGACCACGGCAACACCATCGTCATCATCGAACACAATCTGGATGTGATCAAAACCGCGGACTGGATTGTCGATATGGGACCGGAAGGCGGCGACGGCGGCGGCATGGTTGTGGCGGAAGGCACGCCGGAGAAAGTGGCAGAAAACCCGAAGAGTTACACCGGTAAATACCTGAAGCCAATGCTGTAAGGCTTGATGGACCTGACGCAAACTTCAGAAGAAATAAGCGTAGGCAAAAATCCCCAGCATCAGCAGGGCAAACACCAGCTTGACCGCCAGTGACAGCGCAAAACCAAGTCCGGCTGCCACGCCGACCCTGGTAGCACGGCCGGCATCACGATGTGCCATCAGCTCTCCGATCACCGCCCCCAACACCGTGCCCAGAACAATGCCGATAACCCCGGCCGGCATGCCTAGCAAGGCGCCGATGATGGTGCCTATCAACGCCTGCCGGCTGGCGCCGACCGATTTGGTTGTCAGCAGCGAAGCGACAATATCAATGATCCAGGCAATCAACGCCAACACCCCGATCACCACCATGGTCGCCACACTGACCAGAACAAAATCGTCGATCCACGCGCCAAGCAGCAAGCCGGCGAATAGCAGCGGCACACCGGGCAGTGCCGGCAATGCCATGCCGAGCAGGCCGAGCACAACCAGCACCAGTACCACTAGCCAGAGCCATTCCATCTATGCATTCCCCGTTGTCGCGCTGATCATTTCGGCACCTCCACCAGACGCATACGCGACTGTATGGTGGCCGTCTTGCGATTGAGAAATGGCGTAGAGCGGTGTTTGTCGTAATAGCGCGGATTGGGAATCATCGCTGCGAGGCGGGCTGCCTGATAAGCGGACAAATTACGAGCGCTGACGCCGTAATAATGGCGCGCAGCCGCTTCGACCCCGAATACACCGCCACCCCATTCGATGACATTGAGATAAATTTCCAGGATGCGCCGCTTGCTCAACATCTTTTCCAGCATCAGCGTGATCACCGCTTCCTGCAATTTGCGCCATGGCGTGCGCTGTGAAGACAGAAACAGGTTCTTGGCCAATTGCTGGCTGATGGTAGAGCCACCCGCTACCAGTCTGCCTTTTTTCAGATTCTTTTCATAGGCCTGCTGAATACCGTCCCAGTCAAAACCTTCGTGCTGCACGAATTTGGAATCTTCGGCGGCGACCACGGCACGTTTCAGATTGATCGAGATATGCTGATAATCGACCCATTGATGCCTGAGCCTGGCTTCAGGGTTTTCCATTTGCAGTTGCTGCAGGCGATCCCGCATGAACGCGGTCGACGTCGGATTCTGGTGCACCCAGTAACAGATATGCAGAAATATCCATAGCTGATAGAGCAGAATCAGCAACAGCAGCGCAAGCAGACCGCGCCAGAACCAGGCCTTGATACTCACGAAAGCTATGCCCTGAATGCGGCTATGACCGGCGCGGTAAGCGGTCTGACCCCGCGCCACAGATAGAAGGATTCAGCCGCCTGCTCAACCAGCATACCCAGACCATCGGCTACCCGTGCCTGCTGCAAGCGGGCGAATTTCATGAAAGGCGTTTCACGCCCGTACATCATGTCGTATGCCAGCGCGCCGGGCGCAAAGATGCCAGCAGGCAAGGGCAGCTCACTGTCGCTCAGTCCGGCCGAGGTCGCATTGATGACAATGTCGAAAGCCTGCCCCTGCAGATCTTCAAAAGCCTGCGCCTGCACCGAAACAAAACGGAAATCACCTCGCTCCTCGATCTTCTTGACCATGACCAGCGCCTTGTCCAGCGTCCGGTTACTGATAACCAGAAGACCGGGGTGCTGCTCGAGTACGGGATGCAGCACACCTTCTGCCGCACCGCCGGCACCGATCAGCAGCACACGCTTGCCCTGAATGGCAACTGCAAGATTGTGCTGAATATCGCGCACCAGCCCGACACCATCGGTGTTGTCTCCAACCAGACCTTCGGCAGTAAACAACAAGGTATTGACTGCACCGGCATCGTTCGCGCGCTCGGTCAGGCGGTCTGCCTGCTGAAACGCCTCCAGCTTGAACGGCACCGTCACGTTGGCGCCCTTGAAACCGGCCGTACGCATGGCGGCAAGCGTCTGCGCGAAACCGTCGAGAGGCGCCAGAATCTTTTCGTAGCGGATGTCCTGCGCCGTCTGCTTGGCGAATGCCGCGTGAATCTGTGGAGATTTGCTGTGCTCAACCGGATGTCCGATGACTGCATAACGATCCGTCATGTGGCCGGCTTCCCTGCAGAAAGATATAGCGAGGACATCAAATCAGCCATGCGTCCATGGCAGGTTCGCAGCTTTCCAGCCATTGAGCTTGCCGCGTTGACCACTAGCGGCCTCTGCCTCGCCTTCGAAACCTTCCAGTACATTAAATGCCTCGGCATAACCGGCAGCTGCTGCGGCTGTCGCGGCGTGATTGGAACGACCACCGGTGCGGCAGATGAACATCACCAGCGCTTCCTGATCGACCTGCATCCTCAACTGGTTCAAAAAGTCCGGATTCGGCACCCAGTCAGGATAGTAAGCCCATTCGATATGGGTCGCGTCAGGGATTCTGCCGACCAGATCGAGTTCGGCCCGGCTGCGCACATCCACCAGCCTGGCACTCGGCGCCAGCTGCAGCACCTGCTGCGCTTCAACAGGGGTCAGGGCGCCGGCGTAGGACAACCCGCGCTCTACCGCACGCTGCCTCGCATGTTGCAAGATTTTGTTGAGTGACTCCATGACCGACTCCTCTATATTATCCATTCAAAACGCCCGTCATCCGGGCTGCCATTTATCCGGCAACAACATCAAATTATAGCCGCTTTATCCACATGCCGATGATTGCACCAACTTAGTGCAAACCGTCGGTTTCGTGCACCAAAATCAAACAGCATTCGACTGTTCTCATTTATAACCTTATGTGTGAAAATGAGAATATGTAATCTAAGCGATGGCACATTTCCTGCTAGTTACAAAATCTAAAAAATAGTTTCATCCAGATTTTAATCATCCTTATCAATTGTTTTAGGAGAATCAAATGGCGGTCGCTGATGTAATGAAGATGGTAAAGGAAAACGACATCAAATTCGTCGATTTTCGTTTTACCGATACCAAGGGCAAGGAACAACACGTTACTGTGCCGATTTCAGCATTCAATGAAGACAAGTTTACCGAAGGCCACGCTTTTGACGGCTCTTCCATTTCCGGCTGGAAAGGCATTCAGGCATCCGACATGCAACTGATGCCGGATCCGGACACCGCCAATATCGATCCATTCATGGACGAACCAACCCTGATCCTGACCTGTGACGTTGTCGATCCGACAGACGGCAAGGGTTACGACCGCTGCCCACGCAGCCTGGCAAAACGTGCCGAAGCCTATCTGAAATCCAGCGGCCTCGGCGATACCGCCTACTTTGGTCCTGAACCTGAATTCTTCATTTTCGACTCCATCCAGTGGAGCGCCGGCATGCAAGGCTGCTCGGTCAAGATCACCTCGGAAGAAGGCGCCTGGGCATCCGGCGACAACTTTGAAGGCGGCAATACCGGTCACCGTCCAGGCGTAAAAGGTGGTTATTTCCCGGTACCTCCTGTCGACTCACTGCAGGACGTCCGTTCCGCCATGTGCGTCGCACTGGAAGAAATGGGCATCCCGGTCGAAGTCCATCACCACGAAGTGGCGACTGCCGGTCAATGTGAAATCGGCACCAAGTTCAATACTCTGACCCGCCGCGCCGACTGGACTCAGGTACTGAAATATGTCGTACTGAACACTGCACACGCCTACGGCAAGACGGCCACCTTCATGCCCAAGCCATTCTTCGGCGACAACGGTTCAGGTATGCACGTTCACCAATCCGTATGGAAAGACGGCAAGAACCTGTTCGCAGGCAACGGTTACGCTGGCCTGAGCGAATTCGCACTGTATTACATTGGCGGCATCATCAAACACGCCCGTGCACTGAACGCCATTACCAATCCGGCCACCAACTCCTACAAGCGTCTGGTACCTCACTTTGAGGCACCGGTAAAACTGGCCTACTCTGCCAAGAACCGTTCCGCTGCAATCCGCATTCCTTTCGTCCATGGCGACAAGGCGCGTCGCGTTGAAGCCCGCTTCCCGGATCCTACTGCCAATCCATACCTGGCATTCAGCGCACTGCTGATGGCTGGTCTGGATGGCGTGCAGAACAAGATTCACCCAGGCGAGCCAGCAACCAAGGACCTGTACCATCTGCCACCAGAAGAAGACGCTCAGATCCCGACTGTCTGCTCCTCACTCGAGCAGGCACTGGAAGCCCTGGACAAGGATCGCGAGTTCCTGACCCGTGGCGGTGTATTCTCCGAAGACTGGATCAACAGCTACATCGAGCTGAAGATGGAGGAAGTCAACAAGCTGCGCATGACGCCTCACCCGGTCGAGTTCGGCATGTACTACAGCTGCTAAGCTGCTGTACTGAGATGACCGGATGGTCTTTATCGATCATCCGTACAAAAACGGCAGCCCGCGCTGCCGTTTTTTTATACCTGTCAGTTTTCATCCGCTGCCAGGCGTACGGATAAAAAATCATGGGTCAACGAAGCACCCTTGCTACTCGTTGCCTTAGCATCCTGTCTCCACTACACTCCGTCTTATGGAATCAGCTTACATGACAAAATCACTTTCGTTTCTTGTACTTGGCTACGCTTTGCTGGCACAGCTACCAGTTGCCATGGCGGACATCTATAAAGTCATCGACGAAGATGGCCGTGTTACCTATACCAACGTTCCCGTTAAAGGGGCAAAGAAACTCGATATCGACCCACCGCCCACTAATGGTGCATCAGCTCCCGGCCGCGAGGTCAAAACACCTACGCCATCCAGTTTTCCCCGCGTAGACAAACAAACGCAGAACCAGCGCGACAACACACGCAAACAAATCCTGCAGGCCGAGCTTGATGCGGAGAAAAAGGCGCTGGAAGAAGCGAAGAAAGCCTACGAAGAAGGCGCCTCCAAGCCAGAAGTTTACAAAGGAGCCGGCGGCAAGACTTACCGCAATGTCGCCAAGTTCGAAGAGAAAATGAAGCAGTTGCAAGCCAATGTGGACGCCCATGAGAAGAACATCCAATTGCTGCAAAAAGAGCTGGACGCGCTCAATTAAAATTTTCTTCAAACCATCCCATCCATGGCCTGGCTTTTGCTTAGCCTAAGCTGCCATGGATCAAACCACCCCACCATCATTTGCCGGACTGGAACATTTAGCCACTGCCGTCATCCTGCTCGATAAAAAGAGGGACGTCGTTTATGCCAACCCGGGAGCCGAAGTTGTCTTTGCTCTGAGCGCAAAGCAGATACGCGGCCTCAATATCTCGCAGGTATTCCCGGATTGCGAAATCCTGCATGGCGCACTGGAAAACGCGATCAAGAACCACAGCCCGTTCCGTGAGCATGAATTCGTCATTACCACCTTGCGGCAAAATTCTCTGGCAGTGACCTGCACCGTCACGCCGGTAGACTTGGCGCCAGCTTGCCTGGTGCTGGAGTTTCAGCAGATGGATCAGCAGCTGCGTATCGCCCGTGAAGAACGCATGCTGATTCAGCAACAGGCCAATGCCGAACTACTGCGCAATCTGGCGCATGAGATTCGCAATCCGCTCGGCGGTCTGCGTGGTGCGGCGCAACTGCTTGAGCACGAACTTCCTCAGGTCAGTCTGCGTGAATATACCCAGGTTATCATCAAGGAGGCAGACCGCCTGCAATCACTGATGGACCGCCTGCTGGTACCGCACCGGGTTCCCAAATACGAACCGACCAACATCCACGAAGTTCTGGAGCGTGTACGCAGCCTGCTGCTGGCCGAATCACCCAAAGGCATCATCATCAAGCGTGATTACGACATCAGCCTGCCCGAACTGATTGGCGATCGCGAGAAACTGATACAGGCTGTGCTCAATATCGCCAGAAACGCGGTACAGGCCATGCAGAAACAGCGCAACGAAACCGACATGCCATCCGAAATCATCCTGCGCACGCGTGCCGAGCGCCAAGTCACGCTGGCGAGAAAACGCTATCGCGTCGCCATCAAGCTGCAGATCATCGACAACGGGCCCGGCATTCCGCCGGAGATTCGTGACCGCATCTTCTTCCCGCTGGTTTCCGGCACCGAAGGTGGCTCCGGCCTGGGCCTGACACTGGCGCAGACATTCATTACCCAACATCACGGCATGATCGAATGCGAGAGCAGCCCCGGTCACACCTGTTTTACCATCCTGCTCCCGATTGAGAGCTCTGCCATGAACTGCATACTGCCACGGCAATAAATACGCATCAGGAATTAATCATATGAAACCGATCTGGATCATCGACGACGACAAATCAATACGCTGGGTGTTCGAAAAAGCACTGGCGCGGACGGATATGGAGTTCAAAACCTTCTCTTCCGTGCCGGAAGCACTCAATGCATTAAACCGCGAGGAACCGCAGGTAGTGGTCAGCGACATCCGCATGCCCAACGGTTCCGGCCTCGATTTCCTGCAGGAGATCCGGCAACGCCTGCCCGATGTGCCGGTCATTATCATGACCGCCTATTCGGATCTGGAAAGCGCCGTAGCAGCCTTTCAAGGGGGAGCCTTTGAGTATCTCGCCAAACCTTTCGACGTCGATCAGGCCATCGAGATCATCCGCCGCGCTGTCGAAGAAAGCATGCGCCAAGCGACGGAAGTCGTGACCCTGGAAGAATCGCCGGAGATCATCGGTCAGGCACCTGCCATGCAGGAAGTATTCCGCGCCATCGGCCGCCTCAGCCGCTCACATGCTACCGTACTGATCAACGGCGAGTCCGGCACCGGCAAGGAACTGGTGGCCAGCGCACTGCATCGCCACAGCCCGCGTGCCGATAAGCCCTTCATCGCCATCAACACTGCCGCCATTCCCAAGGACTTGCTGGAGTCCGAACTGTTCGGACATGAGCGCGGAGCGTTCACCGGCGCCCAGGCTGCAAGGCGCGGCCGTTTCGAACAGGCCGATGGCGGTACTTTGTTCCTCGATGAAATCGGCGACATGCCTTCCGACCTGCAGACCCGTTTGTTGCGCGTACTGTGCGACGGCCAGTTCTACCGTGTCGGCGGACACCAGCCGGTCAAGGTCAATGTACGCATCATTGCCGCCACTCACCAGGATCTTGAAGAACGTGTGAAACTGGGGCTGTTCCGTGAAGACCTGTTCCACCGCCTCAATGTGATACGCCTCCGCCTGCCGCCACTACGTGAACGGCGCGAAGATATCCCGCTACTGGTCAAACACTTCCTGCAGCAAAGCGCACAGGAACTCGGCGTAGACACAAAGATTCCGTCCGCAGCGACACTCACCTACCTCACCAACATGAGCTGGAGCGGCAACGTCCGCCAGCTGGAAAACATCTGCCACTGGCTCACCGTCATGGCACCCGGACAGAATATCGATGTTGCCGATCTGCCGCCAGAATTGAAGGAGGATTCCGCAAAACCGCAAACCACCAGCAACTGGCGCGAAGCATTGGCGCTGGATGTAATTGATGCGCTGAATCGCGGCGAGCAGGAGATCCTCGATAACCGCGCCAAGGACTTCGAGCGCATCCTCATCACTAAGGCCTTGCAGCACACCGGCGGACGCCGCATCGAGGCCGCACATCAGCTCGGCATCGGTCGCAATACGCTGACCAGGAAAATTCAGGAACTGGGGATAGACGAGTAGTCTTGAAAAGAATTAGCCTCAGAGCGCACAGAGAAAAACAACCCGAGATAATGGAGCCAGTCTTGCATTCATGCATGACGGCAATCTGGATGCGTCACTACCTGATCTCAAAGGCACTCTGAGATTAGGCACGTGCCGATTGATGAAAAACGCGGATACGGGGCGCAATCTTTTCCTGCAAGTTGCGCATTGCCGTTCGCATGTCATACTCGGCTTGCAGGTTCAGCCAGAAACGTGGCTCCATCCCGAAAAACAAGCCCAACCGTAAAGCAGTATCAGCCGTAATTGGACGAGTGCCGTGCACAATCTCACTAATACGGCTAGGGGACACGTCAATGTCGGCTGCCAGTTGACGAGCCGATATGCTCATCGGCTTCATAAAATCTTCCAATAAGATTTCACCGGGGTGAATTTCATCAAGTAATTCGGCCATATCAACTCCTAGTGGTAATCCACGATTTCAACTTGGTGCGCACCATCTACACGCCAGATAAAACACAAGCGCCACTGGTCAATGACGCCGATACTGTGCTGTCCTGCACGGTCCGCCCTTAAGTACTTCAAGTTTGTTGCCGAGCGGAATTCGCAGGGTGGCCAATTCGGTGGCGGTATGCAACTGCAACAGCTTGCGCCGTGCTACCCGTTCGATGTTCTTGAATCTGGGAATGGCCTGGCTGTGGAATAAACCCTCAGTTTCAGCGCATGCAAACGAATGAATCATTAACCATGATGTTCCGTGATAAAGTCTGTCAAGTAGAAAATTAGAGTTTGACCGAAACAAGAGCTTTCAGGAGATTCTCGACAACCAGACCAAGGACGTCGAGCGTATCCTTATCACCATGGCCTTGTAGCACACCCGCCGACGCCGCATCGAGGCCGCACGACAGCTCGACATTGGTCGCAATACGCTGACCAGGAAGATTCAGGAACTGGGCATAGTCGGATAGTCTTAAAAAGAATTAGCCACGGAGCGCACAAAGTTCACAAAGAAAACCAACCAAGCTGAAACGTAGCTTTTACTGCTCGCTACAAGAAATCTTTTATACCTGGATAAGATTCACAGCCACTTGCTTTGTGAGAACGCTGAAACATAAGTATTCATAGTGCCAACCATATCGCGCGACCGCTTCCTGAAAAGTTGTCTACACATTGTCGCTGTTGGCACTAATTACACCTGAAGGTCATGTCTCGCCGAGCTGCCGTCGGGTTTTCTTCCTTGCTGCTGACACTATAGCCATTGGGGCAGGTTTTCATGGCTTTTCTGTTGCAGCTCGCCCAATCCTCAACCGAACCACTGCAAGTCGTGAAATAAATCGGTTCTTTCACATCGATTCTTTTTACAGGCTGCAACTCGCCTTTTTGCAGTTGCGCGCAAGCGGATAGCGATAACACCAAAACAGCAATCAATAATTTCATTCATTTTCCAATCCACAGAAATAAAAACGGCACCCGAAGGTGCCGTTTCAGCTTTCAAGTCAACCAAGAATAATCTTAGAAGAACAGGATAGCGCCCAGAGCGATAGTCTTGGCATCGCCGTTTACACCCTTAACGTTACCGATGTTGTCATAGTCGGTATCGGTGTATTCAGCCACCAGGTTCAGGCTCTTGGTCAGAGGGTGATAAGCACCGATGATCCAGGATTCGTTTTGGTAGTCGCCTGTACCACCGAAGTTACCGCCTTTCTCAACTTCACTTTGACCCCAGGACAGACCCAGCTTAGTGCCGACACCTGGAATGGTGTATGTACCTTGTACGTAACCACCATTAACGTCTTGGTCGTTTGCGTTGATGAGCAAGCCAGACAGCGGCAGATTGGCGGAAGCAACTACTGAAGAGCCCAAGCCCTTACCGTCGTAGTAGTAACCGACCAAACCGAAGTCAGCAACGGAAACCTTACCGCCGATTTCCCAAGCACGTGCACGCTCTTCATCATGAGCTACGCCAAATGCACCATTATCAGCCTTCTGAGTCAGGAAACCTGCCCATACCTTACCGGCAACATCACCGGCCCACTCGTAAGAAACCTTACCGTCGAAGCCGAGATCGCTGTTGTCAGTGTTGCCCCATGGCTGGCGAGCTGCAACTGCAAAACTAAAGCCGTTCCAGTTTGGAGATACGTAAGCAATTTGACCGACCCAATCAGCATACAGGTAACCGGAACCGATACGACCCAGTGTGGAGTTACCGTTACCGCCGGCACCAGTACCGACGCCCAGCAGAGTCATGTCGGACAGGATAGCGTCGGAACCGAAGATACCCAGATCACGACCCATCTTGATGGTACCCCAAGAGGCATCACCGAAAGTCATGTAAGCTTGACGAATGTTCAGGCTGTTACCGCCTGCACCGTTTGCACCGAACACGTTGGCTGTACCACCACCGTCTGTGCTGTCAACACCAGTGAAGAATGTGAACTGGAACGCGATGTCCAGGTCGTTTTGACGAGTCTTACCACCTACACCTAATGCTGCAGGCAGCAGACCGGTGCTGATAGTGTTGGAGTTCTCGTCACCTGGCACACCATCAACCTTAGGATCCAAAGCACCGCTGTAGCGAGTGTTGGTGTAGTAAGCGTTTACGTTACCACCGATATCGATGGTCCAGTCGCCTGCTGG
>DLMX01000063.1:1795-9695 GCA_002479405.1 Methylophilaceae bacterium UBA7525 | reverse complement strand
TCGCAGGTGATGATGATCTGCTTCTTGGCCTCGATCAGGGAATTGAATGCATAGAAGAACTCTTCCTGAGTGCGGCTCTTCTTGGCGAAGAACTGGATATCATCTATCAGCAGCAGATCCAGTGAATGATACTGGCGCTTGAATTCGTCAAATGCCTTGTGTTCATAGGCTTTCACCACGTCTGATACGTAGCGTTCGGCATGCAGATAGCGGATCTTGGCATCCGGATTCAATTGCTTGAGGTGATTGCCTATGGCTTGCAGCAAATGGGTCTTGCCGAGACCGACACCGCCATAGATGAATAAGGGGTTGTAAGCAGTACCCGGATTTTCGGCAACCTGGATAGCAGCAGCCCGCGCCAGTTGATTGGCCTTGCCTGTGACAAAGTTATCAAAATTGAAACTGGGGTTGAGTCCGCAGAGCTCGCTGCTGGTCTTGGTTTTTTTGGCGGGCTTGGCAGCGATTTTGTCGGTGGGTAATGTAATATCAGCTTTTGTTGTGGAATGAAGCGCTATCTGGATTTTGCTGTCAGTTTGTTGTTCTGCCAGTTGTTTGCTGAAAGCGTCAGTTTCTGCGCCATTGAGGGATTTTGCCTTTTTTGTGGCGACCGCCAGTTCGATTTCGACTGGTTGGGCAACTACCTCTTCTGCAATCAGGCGGATGCGATCAAGAAAACGATCCTTGACCCATTGCTGTACGAAGCGATTGGGCGCAAGCAGGCGCCAGGAGCCGTTATGGGACTCGAATTCAAGTGGTTTGATCCATGTGTTGAATTGCTGTGCGGATAGCTCTTGCTGAAAACGCCCCAGACAAATCGACCAAAAGTTATCCATCGGTTGCCCGATACCTCTATTAGTATGTAAGAATGGTTAGCCCGGTATGTTCTTTTAAGGTATCCGGGTGTTGTGGCTAACCTTGAGATTCAGGTCTTTTTTACTGACCTTTGTTTTTCGGCCTCGTACCCGGAAAGACAGGAGCAAGGTGGTGAAATGGTCTGCAATACTGCTGCAGCTGAATGAAGTCAGGTTAGCTCTAAAGTGGGATTAATTTTAGCCCTATTATTCGAACTTATCCACAGCGTTTTCGCTTAATTCACAAACTAAATAAACATTGACAAAACAAGGCGAAATCGTGTTAAATCGCGGTCTTACTTGAAATATAGTGAAGTTACCGGAGATTTGTAATGAAACGTACCTACCAACCATCCAAAGTTCGCCGTGCACGTACACACGGTTTTCTGGTGCGCATGAAGACCCGTGGTGGTCGCGCTGTGATTGCTGCACGTCGCGCCAAGGGCCGTGCACGTCTAGCAGTCTAGTCAGTGCTGTCTGGTCTGTGCTGTTGATCTGTTCCCGGACAGCCTTGATTCAGATAGACAGGTGTTGATGCCCGGTTTGCATAACCAGAGTTTTCCTCGCCAAGCCAGAATTATAAAAACGGATGATTTTTCATCCGTTTTTAGTTTCCGCAAACGGATTTCTGGCCAGTTTCTTGCCATTCATTACCAGGCCAATCAGTCACGTCGCGCCAGACTGGGAATGGTGGTCGCCAAAAAGGTGGCCAAACGGTCGGTAGACCGTAATTACATGCGTCGTGTCCTGCGCGAAATTTTCAGGAAGCAGCAGATGCAGATTGCAGCCTTGGACCTGGTGATCCGGGTTATGAAGCCCTTTAATCATCAGGATTTTGCGCAACTGGAGCAGGAGTTCGCGGAGTTGCTATTCAGATTGAAGCGGGCAGCAGCCAAAGATGCTGCTGTTAAACAGAACGAGTCTGATCATGTCTAAACTGTCGATCGTTGCTCTATTCAGGCGCTTGCTGGTGGCGTTGATCAGGCTGTATCAGATTGCATTGAGTCCGTATTTCGGCCAGCAATGCCGTTTCAGCCCGACCTGTTCTCAATATGCCATAGAGGCCATCAATAAATATGGCGCAATCAAGGGTTTAGCATATACCATACGTCGTTTATCACGTTGTCATCCATGGCATGCGGGCGGTCATGACCCGGTGCCGTGATTTCAGGATGTATGATTTTCAAGATCAATCCGATAACTTAAATGTTAATCAATAAAGTAGATAGATAATTCAATGGATACCAAGCGGCTGATTCTTTTCGTTATTTTCTCATTTTCCATGCTCATGTTGTGGGATGCCTGGCAACAGCATAATGCACCGCAAGTGGTAGCTGAGACCGCCAAACCTGTGGATGCCAGTATTCCTGAAGCAGCGAAATCGGATGTGCCTGTGGTGGCGAGCCAGCCTGACATGCCGCAAACCACAGGTTTCAAGCTGGAAAATGGACAACGTATCAGCATAGAGACGGATCTTTATCGCGGTGAGGTTGATACAGTTGGTGGCGACCTGCGCAAGCTGGCTTTGTTGCAGCACCGGGCGGATGACAAGGAAAGCGACTATGTGCTGCTGAACGATCAGGCCGCCCCTTTGCTTTATGTCGCGCAGACCGGTCTGATCGGCAATGGCTTGCCCAATCACCGCAGTGTATTCAGCAGCAGCGCAGAGAGCTACAAGATGGCCGCAGGCAGTGACCAGCTTGAAGTGCGTCTGAGTTGGACCAACGATGCCGGTCTGCAAGTCGACAAGATTTATAGCTTCCAGCGAGATAGCTACGCGATTGGCGTGCGCTACGAGATCATTAACAACACCGATAGCGCCATCACTCCTTCCGTTTACTATCAGATCCTGCACGACAGTCAGTCGAATCAGGGTTCGTTCATGATGCCTACCTTTACCGGCGGCGCTTACTTTACTGATGCCGACAAATTCAAGAAGATCAGCTTCTCGGACATGGGCAAGAACAATCTTTCCAAAAATGGCCGTGATGGCTGGATCGGTCTGGTGCAGCATTATTTCCTCGGTGCATGGATCCCGCAGGACGGTATAGCTCGTGAGTTCTACACCAAGCAGCTGGCCGGTGACATCTTTTCCATCGGTAGTGTCAGCCCGCTTGGTCAGATTGCCCCGGGCGCCAGGGTTGAAGTACCGGCCAGGCTGTATGCCGGTCCGCAAACCCAGTCGCAACTGAAATCCGTTGCCCCCGGCTTGGAATACGCTGTCGATTACGGCTGGCTGACGATTATTGCCGCGCCGCTGTTCTGGGTGCTTTCAGCTATCCAGAAACTGGTAAATAACTGGGGTGTTTCCATCATTCTGTTGACGGTTTTGATCAAGCTGGCCTTTTACCCGCTATCTGCTGCCAGCTATCGCTCCATGGCGCATTTGCGTGAATTGACCCCGCGCCTGCAAAGCATGAAGGAGAAGTTTGGTGATGACCGCCAGAAGATGCAGCAGGCCATGATGGAGTTGTACAAGACCGAGAAGATCAATCCGCTTGGCGGCTGCCTGCCAATCCTGATTCAGATCCCGGTATTCATTGCCCTTTACTGGGTACTGCTCGGCAGCGTGGAAATGCGTCATGCTCCCTTCATGCTGTGGATACACGATCTGTCTGCCACCGACCCTTATTATGTGTTGCCCATCCTCATGGGTTTGACCATGATCGTCCAGACCCGGCTTAACCCGACGCCGACTGACCCGATTCAGGCCAAGGTCATGATGATCATGCCGATCGTGTTCAGCGTGTTCTTCTTCTTCTTCCCGGCAGGTCTGGTGCTGTACTGGCTGGTCAACAACATTCTGTCGATTGCACAGCAATGGCATATCAACCGCGCGACCGAGCGTGCGACAGCGGCCAAAAAGAAGCTGGGCAAGCGCTAGTTTCTCTGCGCCGGTATTCGGTACCGGTGCCATTTACTCCGGGCTTGCAGGAACTCTGTCATGAACGCTGAGGCAACTGAAACCATTGCAGCAATTGCGACCGCACCCGGTTCCGGCGGCATCGGAATAGTGCGGGTTTCAGGCCCGGCCTGTCAGCGTATCGCCGAAGGCGTGCTTGGCCATTGCCCTGCCCCGCGTTATGCCGCTTATCTGGATTTCAGGGAGGCGGACGGCAGCCTGCTCGATAGGGGTATCGCCATTTATTACGCAGCCCCCCACTCCTATACAGGCGAAGAAGTCCTGGAATTGCAGGCACACGGCGGCCCTGCACTCATGCAACTATTGCTCAAGCGTTGTCTGGCGCTGGGTGCCCGCCAAGCTTTGCCGGGAGAGTTCACAAAGCGCGCCTATCTGAATGACAAACTGGATCTGGCGCAGGCCGAAGCTGTTATTGATGTGATCAACGCTTCAACCGAGGCGGCTGCCAGAAGTGCCGTGCGTTCGCTTTCCGGCGAGTTTTCGGCTTATATACAGGCGCTGCTGGGCAGAATGATAGAGCTGCGCATGTATGTCGAGGCCTGCCTGGATTTCCCTGAAGAAGAGATTGATTTCATCACGCAGGGTCGCGTCGCAGAGAAGCTTTCCATTATTCAGCAGGAACTGAACGCCGTATTCCAAAGTGCGAAACAGGGCAATCTGTTACGCGAAGGCATACAGGTGGTATTGATCGGCCAGCCCAATGTCGGTAAATCCAGTTTGATGAATCAGCTGGCCGGTGAGGATGTGGCCATCGTGACTTCGATCGCCGGTACGACCCGAGATGTGATCCGCAGCACGATACAGATTAACGGCGTGCCTTTGCACATCATCGACACGGCCGGGCTGCGCGAAACTGCCGATGAAGTCGAAAAGCACGGTATCGCCCGAACATGGCGAGCTCTAGAAAACGCCGATGTCGCATTATTATTGGTTGACGCAGCCCATGGTATTGGCGAGACGGAAAAATCGATTCTAGAGCGTTTGCCGGCGTTTTTGCCAAAAATCTGGATTCACAACAAGATTGATTTGAGTGCAGAGAGCCCGAGAATGGAGGTGCTGAACGGTGAAACGCACATTCATCTCTCTGCCAAACATGGGCATGGTTTGTCCCTGTTGCGCGAACATCTGCTGGCTTTGGCGGGTTGGCAGCCCAGTGGTGAAGGCGTATTCATGGCGCGCACGCGTCATCTGCAGGCTTTGGCTGCAGTTGGGGAGCATTTGACGCTGGCAATTCAGAGGTTGGGACAGGCTGAGCTGGTGGCTGAAGAGTTGCGGCTGGCGCAGGAGGCGCTGAGTCAGATAACGGGTGAATTCACGCCGGATGATCTGCTGGGGGAAATTTTCTCGAAATTCTGTATAGGCAAATAAAAAAGCACTTCAGATTCTGAAGTGCGTCAATATCTTGCATGTTTCACGTGAAACATGCCGTTCTGTAATTCAAATCTCTTTTTTCCAGTAGCTTTTCTCCAGCTTGGTGGAGCTGCGCTTGCAGCCGGTGATCATGGCCCAGATCAGGTTGTCTTTGTGCAGTATGCTTTCCGTAATGACGGCGATGATATGCATGACCACCAGAATCAGCCATAACCAGGATACATAGTAATGCAGTGATTTGATGTAGCCCGGGTCGTCGATCAGCCAACCGTCGTTGTAGACCAGAAAGCCTGAAACCACCGTGGTTATGCCGCAAAACAGCAT
This sequence comes from Methylophilaceae bacterium UBA7525, assembly GCA_002479405.1. GTDB lineage: Bacteria > Pseudomonadota > Gammaproteobacteria > Burkholderiales > Methylophilaceae > UBA6140. Next base: position 4,226 of record DLMX01000063.1, on the reverse strand, counting down.
GGCGTAGATCACCACGGAGCCAGCCGGATTGTGGCCGATATAGCGCCGACTACGTCCTTGCGCAGTGAGCCAGAGATAACGGACGGCGAGTAGCGGATTCAGCGGGAAGGCACGAAAACTGGCATAACCGGTTTTCATGAAGCCCCAGACGATGCGGGCAGCAATCAGTCCGGCAACGGTGTAGCCGGCGTATACATGTATCAGTCGGTCCCACTCGGATTCGCGGTAATAGAACGCGATAGAAAAGGCGACGACCAAAGACCAGTGAAACACCCGTACAAAAGCATCCCAAACGTACTTTTGTGGTGGTTCATCCTTCAGGCAGTTTAATGCAGCCTCTTTGGCACGGTCTTCGGTCATCTGGCCCTGGTCTTTAGTTGACGCTCAACAGGTAGGAAATGAAATTACCTTTTTCCTGTGCGGAACAGTCTCTGCCGATGACGTCATGGCAGTGGGCAGTGAATTCTTTTTCCACTTTGTCGATGTCGGCGAAGCGGTTCGGGTTGGCAGAAGGTGCCAATGGGCGAATCGGCTTGCCGGTCACGATGTGCTTGCCTGTATCAGCCGGGTTGGCAGTGTGGCAGGATGCGCAGGCAACCTGTTTACCCTTGACCGTGATTTCGCGGTTGAAGAAAGCTTTGCCATCATTGGCAGACAGACCGGTGGAAGCAGGATTGATGTTCTTGGCGATGGCTTCATATTTGTCCGCCAGTTTTTGTGCACTTTCCATGTCGGCGTGGACTGATGCGCTGGTAAAGGCGATTAACAAACCGAATAAGATGTTGCTTGCTTTCATGACATTACTCCCTTGTGATTTAAAGTTGGTTAAACCCGCTGTCCCTCGATTTCATTCGAGTCAAGCGAATTATATGCCATCTATGTTAATAAATTGTGTAAGGACGCGCTTGATATTAAATATAGTTGTAAGAAAAATGCAAAAAATCTGATGTATTACTTTCATGTTTCACGTGGAACATTTGCATCGCGCATGACGTAAACCCCTGTTTGCAGTAAGATGCATATCTAGATCAACGCAGGAATAAGGGCTTGTTCGGTCAGATTTCATTGAGTTGAGAACCTTTTTTGGCGAGGATTACAACTTATTTTTCTGACGAGCAGGCAAGAATCCCCGAAAAATGCAATTTCCAGATATTTTTGATGTGATAGTGGTAGGTGGCGGCCATGCCGGTACCGAGGCAGCCTTGGCTGCTGCCCGTATGGGTCGCAAGACCTTGCTGTTGACGCATAACATAGAGACACTGGGACAGATGTCCTGCAATCCATCCATCGGAGGGATCGGTAAAGGTCATCTGGTCAAGGAGATCGATGCGCTGGGCGGCGCTATGGCGGCGGCGACCGATGAAGGCGGAATCCAGTTCCGCATCCTCAATTCAAGCAAGGGGCCGGCCGTGCGCGCTACGCGCGCTCAGGCCGACCGCATCCTGTACAAGGCTGCCATACGTCATCGTCTTGAGAATCAACCCAATCTTTGGCTGTTTCAGCAGGCGGTGGATGACATCATTCTGGAGGGCGATCGTGCCGCTGGTGTGGTTACGCAACTGGGGTTGCGTTTTCAGTCGAAGGCGGTGGTGCTGACAGCGGGGACTTTTCTCGGTGGGCTGGTTCACGTGGGGCTCAGAAATTATCAGGCTGGTCGCGCTGGTGATCCGCCATCGATTTCTCTGGCTGCCCGATTGCGCGAGATTGGTCTGCCTGCCGGACGCCTCAAAACCGGGACGCCGCCACGCATCGACGGCCGTACCATTGACTATTCCGTCATGCAGGAACAGCCGGGCGATGATCCTGTGCCGGTATTTTCCTTCCTCGGCAATGCGGCGCAGCATCCAGCACAGGTTTCCTGTTGGATTACGGAAACCAATGAGCGTACGCATGACATCATTCGCAGCGGTCTGGATCGTTCTCCGATGTATACCGGTGTCATCGAGGGTGTCGGTCCGCGCTACTGTCCTTCCGTGGAAGACAAGATTCATCGTTTCGCCGACAAGGAATCTCACCAGATTTTCCTTGAGCCGGAAGGGCTGACGACCAACGAGATTTATCCCAACGGTATTTCGACCAGTCTGCCATTCGATATCCAGCTGCAATTGGTGCGCTCCATCCGTGGCCTGGAGAATGCGCATATCCTGCGTCCGGGTTATGCCATTGAGTACGATTATTACGACCCGCGCGCCCTGAAGAGTTCGCTGGAAACCAAGGCGTTACAGGGCTTGTTCTTTGCCGGTCAGATCAACGGTACGACCGGCTATGAGGAGGCCGGTGCCCAGGGTTTGCTGGCGGGGGCCAATGCCGCACTTTATGCCGCTGATGCGTCAGCCTGGTGCCCGAGCCGTGATCAGGCCTATCTGGGCGTGCTGGTCGATGACCTGATCACCAAGGGCGTGACCGAACCCTACCGCATGTTCACCAGCCG
>DLMX01000063.1:1319-1645 GCA_002479405.1 Methylophilaceae bacterium UBA7525 | reverse complement strand
CGCATGTTCACCAGCCGTGCCGAGTACCGCCTGATGTTGCGCGAGGACAATGCCGATATGCGTCTGACCGAAGCCGGGCGCAAGATCGGCCTGGTTGATGATGTGCGCTGGGAAGCTTTTTCCCGTAAACAGGATGCGATCGCCCGCGAGCAGGAACGCCTCAAGCGTACTTTCGTGCATCCTGCCACTCTGCCACGGGAAGATGCCTTGCGAGTGCTTGGCAAGCCGATAGAACATGAGTATTCCCTGTTCGAGCTGTTGCGCCGCCCTGATGTCAGTTACGAGTCTTTGCTCAGTTTGCCGCTGCCGCCACACGAAGAAGGCGT
>DLMX01000063.1:852-1121 GCA_002479405.1 Methylophilaceae bacterium UBA7525 | reverse complement strand
GTATCAGGGTTATATCGATCGTCAGGCCGAGGAGATCCGGCGTCAACGCGGTAGCGAGGAGATTCGTCTGCCGGCAGACCTTGATTATCGCGAGGTGCCGGGGCTTTCAATAGAGGCCCTGCAAAAGCTGAATAGCTACAAGCCGGAGACCATTGGTCAGGCAAGCCGCATCAGCGGCATCACACCGGTGACCATTTCGCTGCTGCTGGTATATCTGAAGCGCAAGGGTCGCAGCAAAGCCGGCAATTCACCGGAAAAAGCAGCATGAG
>DLMX01000063.1:426-701 GCA_002479405.1 Methylophilaceae bacterium UBA7525 | reverse complement strand
TTCACCGGAAAAAGCAGCATGAGTCAGCTGGAGAAAGACATTCTGGCTGTCAAGCTGGCAGGCGGACTGCAGCAAATGGGCCTCAATATCCCGCAAGCAACGCAGACCAGGCTTCTGGATTATCTGGCCTTGATTCACAAGTGGAACAAGGTGCACAACCTGACTGCGGTGCGCGATCCGGCGGAGATGGTGATCCTGCATTTGCTCGATAGTCTGGCGGTGTTGCCGCACATTCATGCGAAGCGGTTGCTGGATGTCGGCAGTGGCGCCGGTCT
>DLMX01000063.1:0-161 GCA_002479405.1 Methylophilaceae bacterium UBA7525 | reverse complement strand
CGCGTCGAGCAGTACCAGCCGGCCGCGCTCTATGATGTGGTCATTTCGCGTGCTTTCTCCGACCTTGATCAATTCACCAGTCTCACCAGGCATTTGTGCGAGCCTGACGGGCAGTGGCTGGCTATGAAGGGAGTGCACCCTTACGATGAGCTGGCACAGAT
>DLMX01000025.1 GCA_002479405.1 Methylophilaceae bacterium UBA7525 | reverse complement strand
GGTTCACGGATGGCGGTTACATGTCCCTGCAGCCGAATACCGAGTTCGTCGTCGAGAATTACAGCTACGACGGTAAACAGGACGGCAGCGAGCGCGGCTTCTTCCGACTGGTCGAAGGCGGACTACGGGCGATTACCGGCATCGTCGGACGCACCAATCGTCCCGCCTACCGTGTGGCGACTCCGGTGGCGACTATCGGTATCCGCGGCTCCGAGTATCTGGCTGAGCATCGCCAACAGAAACTGAAAGTGCGCGTGATCGGCGGTTCCATTTTCATCGAGAACGAGTTCGGCGACCTCATTCTGTTCAAGGGGCAGAGCGGAGAAGCCGAAGAGGGCAAGAAACCGGGCTACAGCGAAGAAGAGTCTGGCGTGCAGGCCAAGGGACCTGATGGGGGCAATCCGCAGCAGGGTGAAGACGAGTCGCAGCAGAACCGAGAAAACAACAACATGTTCGCGGTCAATGAGATCCGCGATGGCGACGGTTTTTCCTGTGCGCTCGATCAGGTCTGCGCACAGTTGCTGTCAGGTGAACCCATAGTCGAGGATCCGACAGATCCGATGACCGCACTGCTGGCCAATTATGCGGCGCAAAGTGCTGAGGGATACTACTACCTCAACACGAGTGCTTCAGGTTCGGTCAGCGGCACAAATTTCCAGGGGAATTTCACTGGCGGCAGTATGACAGCACAGTTCGGTACTTATGAAGTCGCAGGTTATTTCAATATTGCCGGTAGCGGAAGTTACACGGGTCAATCAATAACCGGTAATTTTGATGGAGATATTGCAGCAGCTGGCGGTCTGGTAGTTACCGGCAGTGCTGTAAACTCAGGTTTTACCGGGATCTGTTATGACACGGCATGTACTGTGGCTGGTCTTGGCGCCCTATCGGGTAGTAAGGCGGAAACGGCGAATATCGAATTTACGCTGAACGATTCATCACTGGGCTCGGCCAGCGGTAGTGCTGTCTATAAGGCGGATGGTACAGATGATGGTATGAGTGGTATTTATGTGCCGGCTACAGGGGAATGTGTTGTCGGCGGGTGTGCATCCTTTTTTTAGGATAGATATTTTCCTTGCACGGTCAGTATGTATCTCACGGCTTCCGCGTTCGATCTGAACAGGAAGCCGTTGCAGTTTTCGTGCAGCCATTCAGTGTAGCCGCCTTCGTTATAGGCCACTACTGGTAGCCCGCTCGAGGCGGCTTCGGCGATCACCATGCCGAATGCTTCTTTGGTCTGTGACATCACTCGGTAATAAAAGCAATCGAAGCTTGTCAGCATGGCAGGCACTTCATGTTGCGCGATTTCCGGCAGAAGTTCGATGTTGGGCGTGTTTCCCAGCCACGGTGCGAGGCAGGTGCCGCCGACGATGCGGATGTGTATGTCGTGGCTTGCCAGTTCCCGATAAAGCGCGATATCCCGCGGGCTGTGCTTGGTTTTGATATCGCGGCTGATGCGGCCGACGGTAAAAGGTCTGTTGTTATTTGCGGCGATAGACGGATGGGCGCTGAATCTTCCGGGATGTAGCAGCGGATGGCGAACTTCGCCCGGCAGGCCGATACTGTCCTTGACCAGTTGAGAGGCATAGCAGATTTGGATCTGCCGTGGCTGCATGGCTTGCAGGCGATGCATGCAACGATAAAAGGCTTCCTGGCTGAACAGGTTGTGCATCAATACGATCCGATCGAACTTCCCCTTGGCGTACCAGTGGCCGATGGGGGTTGCCGCGCCGACGATGTAGAGCGTGCCATCGAGCGGAACCTGCTGCTGATAGGGCCGTATTTCCTGGATGGGATAGTGTTGCAGCACCGGATGCGGTGGCTGTGCTGCCCACAAGCACACGTCATCAGCGCTTTCCAGCAGGTGCAGATAAAGGTCGACGGCCTGCCAGTCGCCGCCATTGGCGTGGAGGAATGGTGCAATGATGTGGGTTGCCGCCATAATGTGGTTTTTGAGCCTTTGTTGGAACATCTGACTTGCAAGAAGTCTATCGCAAAATCCTGCTGAATCTGCAATCCGGCCAATATCAAGAGGCGGAACGGCAATGCCTGTTCGAATTGGGTAGTCGTAAATCGCCCGATGCCAGATTGTTATTTTATCTGGGTACGGCGGCACGAATGCTCAATAAACCGCAGGCAGCGCGGGTGGCGTTCGACGCGGCACTCGGCATGGAGCCGGACAATCCGGAGTTTCTACAGGCTTGCGCCTCTACCTGCGAAGCCAACAAGGACTATGCCGGTGCCTTGCGTTTGATGCAGCGGGTTGTCGAACTGCTGCCGGACGACGTACAGGCACTTGCCAATCTGGCCATTGCCCTGGAGCGCGTTGGTCGACTGCAAGAGGCGTTGCCGCTCTATCAGCGGGTATTGGCGGCAGCGCCGGACAACCGGGTCGCCAATCTGAATCTGGGGGCGTTGTTGCACAAGCTTGAGCGCAAGCGCGAAGCCCTTGCGCAGAACCGTCTTGCTCATAAGCGTTTGCCGAACCTGAGCGGTACGCTCTACAACCTGGTTGACACGCTGATCGCCAACTTTCAGTATCAGGAAGCGCTGGGCTTGTGTGAACAGGGGTTGGCGCAACAACCGGACCATGCACATCTGCAGATCAAGCAGGCCATCGCCCTCAGTGGTTTGTCGCGTACGCAGGAAGCGTTGGCGACTCTGTCCCGCGCGCGCATGGCCAACCCGGACGTGGTGCAGGACCTGTTGCCGTGGACGCGTGGCTTGCCTGCTTCGACCAGCGTCTACATGGATGGCCACGTGCTGGAGTACGAGGCGCGCTATGTCGAGCAGCAGGCCTGCTTCTGGCAATACCGGCAGCATTATCTGCAAAAGCTGCAGGAAGATGTGGCTGGTGATTTGCGCTGCAATGTCGCGCTGGTAGGCATGGAGAACGGCTTCCGGGTATTGTCGCTCGAATTGGACGCCGGGCAGCGGCTTGCCTTGATGCGGCATGTGGCCGATACCGTGATGGAAGTGGCGTGGGTGCAACAGCAGCGGCCGTTTGTTCATGCGTCGCGCCAGCGGAAGATGATCCGCATCGGCTACCTGTCGCCGGATCTGCGCGAACACGCCGTGTCTATTCTGGCGCGGCAGCTGTTCGGCCTGCACGACCGCAGCACATTCGAGGTCTATGCCTATTCGCTATTCAACGGCGACGATTGCTATCGGCGCCAGATCGAAGCCGATTGCGATGTGTTTCGCGATGTCTCGAAACTCGATGCCTGGGCCACGGCGCAGGCGATACATGAGGATGAAGTGGATATTCTAGTCGACCTCGCCGGTTACACGACCTTCTGCCGCACGGAAGTCATGGCCATGCGCCCGGCGCCCGTGCAGATACTCTACCTCGGCTTCCCTTGTACCATGGGTGCGGATTTTATCGATTACGCACTGATCGACCGCACGATCTGCGCGGATAACGAACAGCAGGAGTGGCACGAACAGGTGATCCGCCTGCCGCACACGCTCTATCCTTATGACAACGAGACAGCGAACACGCCGGCCGTACTTGTCCGTGCGGAGTTTGGTTTGCCTGAGTATGCTTTCGTTTTCTGCTGCCTGAACAATAGCTACAAGATCGAGCCGAGAATCTTCGAGCGCTGGATGAACATATTGAAGGCGGTGCCGGATAGCGTGCTGTGGCTACTTGGCAAAGGACTGGATGTGCGGGACAACCTCGAACGCGAAGCCCTGGCGCGCGGCATCGACAAATCGCGCCTGGTGTTCACCGGTCGCTTGTCGCTGGCGCAGCATTTGCCGCGCTATCAGCTGGCCGACCTGTTTCTCGACACCTATTGGCACAATGCCCACACTACGGCGGCCGAAGCCTTGTGGCAGGGATTGCCGTTGCTGAGCATTCACGGCGAGGTGGCTTCGGCGCGCGGCTCTTCCATTCTCCTCCATGCGCTGGAAATGCCGGAACTGGTGACGCGCGATTTTGACGAATATGAACGCTTGGCGGTTTTTTATGCCACGCATCCGGCCGAAT
>DLMX01000084.1:36089-36303 GCA_002479405.1 Methylophilaceae bacterium UBA7525 | reverse complement strand
GCCGCCGCGATCGTGGCCCACGCAACGAGAATGCACCACGGGATGTCAATCAACTGCCAGTAGCAGCCGGCAGTACCACAAACCTTGAGCCGGCAGAAAGCATCAAACCAGCAGCTCCTGCAGCAGCCGAGATTGTTGCCAGCAAGCCGGTGGCCGAACAAGCTCCAGTAGAGGTAACCGTCACTGCCCAGCCGGCAATCGAGACAAAAGTCGA
>DLMX01000084.1:24732-35885 GCA_002479405.1 Methylophilaceae bacterium UBA7525 | reverse complement strand
GTCGAGACCAGTACGGCCGAATCCACCAAACCTGCGAAAAAAGCAGAAAAGCCGGTCAAGGAAGAAAAAGTCAAAGCTGAAACCGTCGCAACGACTACCAGTATGGAACCTGTAACTGCCGTCGAAAATATCGAGAAAGCTGCGAAAACCGAGGCTGCGGATAAAGGTGAACAAGCTGAGCAAGCGGAAAAGAAACCGCGTGCACCTCGTCGCCGCAAGCCGGCGGAAGAGAAACCTGTCGATCTGGCAGCTAGCGGCTTGCAACTGGTCGAAACCAAGGGCGAAGCCATCAAGGTGGAAAAAGCGCCTGAAGCTCCGGCAAAACCAAAAACCCGCAAACCTGCCGCTTGGCAGCAAAAGGGCAATGAGCAGGCAACGGATGAACCTCTGGTCATCGTTCAGACTGAAAAATAATCCAGCCTGAATCATCTCAGTAAACCATAAAAAGCCCCGAGCAATCGGGGCTTTTTATTTGCACTCTGCTGGACTAGACTTTGCAGATCGGTTCTACAGAAAACCAGAAAGGTCAGCAGATGAATTCGAGCTCAAGCCATGGTGCAGAAATCCCATCCGAGGTTATCCAGGCCATCAAACAAGGCCGCAAGATCGAAGCCATCAAGCTGTTGCGAGAGCTTACCGGGCGCGGACTGAAGGATTCGAAAGAATGGATAGATGAATACGAACGACAGCATCCGGGCAGCATTCAGCCTATGCGCAGAGGGGATGGCAACATGGGGATATCCATCATCGCCCTCCTGATTTTTGCCTGGCTGCTCTACCGCTTTCTGTTCAGCTAGCCATCTGCCAGCAAACGACAGCTGTCATGAAAAAACAGAACGACCTGCTGCCCTACGCTCTCTCCAGTTCGGCCGGGCTGGCGGTCTGTCTGGGCATCGCCGCCATCACGAACCGCAACGAAGCCTGGGACAGTGATCTATATTACAGTTCCGGCATCCCCATCATGGGTCTGGTCATATTTGTCATTGCTTATCTGTACCCGCAAAGACCATGGCGCTGGACTCTGGCGATGGCTGCCGGACAATTCGCATCCGCGCTGATCAACGGCAGTTCACTATCGTTATGGCCGCTGGCGCTGATTTTCATGGCCATCATATCCACCCCGCAATTCATCGCGGGCTGGCTAGGCGCAAAGCTGGCACAACATTATTCGATCAAGGGCTGATCCGGAATCTCTGCGCCATAGAACTTTACCTTGAGTTTCTTCAACTGGTCGCGGTATTCCGCGGCTTTCTCAAACTCGAGGTTCTGCGCACTGTCGTGCATGGCCTTTTCCAGACGCTTCATCTCCTTCAGGATCTGCTTCTCGCTCAGTGCCTCGTAGTTCGCCTGATCCTGCGCCGCCTTCTGTTCGCGCTTGGCTTCGTCCTTGTCATAGACCCCGTCGATGATGTCCTTGATGCGCTTGCTGACGCCCTTGGGCACGATGCCGTGTGCCTCGTTGAACGCCATCTGCTTCTTGCGGCGACGTTCGGTCTCATCCATCGCCAGCTTCATTGAGCGCGTGATGTTGTTGGCATAGAAGATCACCTTGCCATTCAGATTACGCGCAGCGCGACCGGAAGTCTGTATCAGTGAACGCTCGGAGCGCAGAAAGCCTTCCTTGTCCGCATCCAGCACCGCCACCAGTGAAACTTCGGGAATATCCAGGCCTTCCCGCAACAGGTTGATGCCGACCAGCACATCGAATTCGCCCAGGCGCAGGTCGCGGATAATCTCCACCCGCTCCACGGTATCGATATCGGAGTGCAGGTAACGCACCTTGACGCCGTGTTCGGCCAGGTAATCGGTCAAATCCTCGGCCATGCGCTTGGTCAGCGTTGTCGCCAGCACCCGCTCCTGTACAGCTACTCTCAGCTTGATTTCCGACAGCAGATCATCGACCTGCGTATCGGCCGGCTTGACGATAATCTCCGGATCAATGAGGCCGGTCGGCCGCGCAATCATCTCCACCACCTGTTCCTGATGGGTACGCTCATATTCGGCTGGCGTGGCTGAAATGAACACGCACTGGCGCATGATCTTCTCGAACTCATCGAACTTGAGCGGCCGGTTATCCAGCGCCGAAGGCAGGCGAAAACCGTAATCCACCAGATTCTCCTTGCGCGAGCGGTCGCCCTTGTACATGCCGCCGATCTGCGGCACGGTGACGTGGCTTTCGTCGATGATCATCAACGCATTTTCAGGCAGATAATCTATCAGCGTCGGCGGCGCATCGCCCGCCATGCGGCCGGTCAGATGACGGCTATAGTTCTCGATACCCTTGCAGAACCCGATCTCGTTCAACATCTCCAGATCGAAGCGCGTGCGCTGTTCGATACGTTGCGCCTCGACCAGCTTGTTGTTCTTGATGAAGAAATCCACGCGCTCGCGCAGTTCCTGCTTGATGGTTTCCATCGCACGCAAGGTCGCCTCGCGTGCCGTTACATAATGACTGGAGGGGAAAATGCGGAAATTGTGAATCTTGTTATGAATCTGCCCGGTCAGCGGGTCGAACATCGTGATCGCTTCGATCTCGTCATCGAACAGGCTGATGCGCACTGCCGTTTCGCTCAATTCCGACGGAAACACATCCAGCACATCGCCGCGCACGCGGAACGTGCCGCGCGAAAAGTCGAAATCGTTGCGATCATACTGCATGGCAATCAGCTTGTTGACGATATCGCGCTGGCTGATTTTCATGCCTTGGTGAATATGCAGCACCATGCCGTGGTATTCGCCGGGATCGCCAATGCCGTAGATAGCCGATACGGTCGCCACGATCACGCTATCTTCCCGCTCCAGCAATGCCTTGGTGGCGGAAAGCCGCATCTGCTCGATATGGTCGTTGATACTTGAATCCTTCTCGATGAACAAATCGCGCGAAGGCACATAGGCTTCAGGCTGATAGTAATCGTAGTAGGAAACGAAGTATTCCACGGCATTGTTCGGGAAGAATTCACGGAATTCGGAATAAAGCTGCGCAGCCAGGGTCTTGTTCGGTGCCATGACAATGGCCGGGCGGCCAAGCTGCGCAATCACGTTAGCCATGGTAAAGGTCTTGCCCGAACCGGTGACCCCAAGCAGCGTCTGGAATTTCATGCCCTGATTGATGCCGCTCACCAGCTTCTCAATCGCCTGCGGCTGATCGCCTGCGGGCGGAAAAGGCTGGTGCAATTCATATCTGCTGTTGGGATAGGTAACAATCACAGTCTTTGGCCATTGAATCGGGATTGCCATTTTATCAGGGCTTGCCACTCAACTTGCTATCTTTGCAGAGATGCTCCAGAACTTTAGCCTGCCTTACAAGTCATTTGCTAAGGGTTCTGACAAAATACGTTCTACACTCTGGGGAATGACATGCGCTACCTTCTTGTATTGCTGGCCACCTGCAGCCTTGTGCCTTCGGCTTATGCCTATGACCGGACAAAACTGCTGGAATCCTTCTTTTCTTCCGTCATGGTACGTGGCTACAAGTTCGATGGCGGCCTGGCTTATGGCTCGGGGGTCGTCGTCGGCAAAAACAAGGTACTGACCAATTGCCACACCTTCCGCGAAACTGAAAAGGCTTGGGTTTCTCGCGGTGAAGATTCCTACAAGATAGTTTCGGTTCAAGCCAACCGCTGGCACGACCTTTGTCTGCTGAAAATCGAGGACCTGGACGTCGAACCTGTTCGGATCGGCAGTGCCAACAGTCTTAAAAAAGGCGATGAAGTGGTTTCTATCGGCCACTCAAGCGGCGTGCCTACCCCTCTGACTTCGAATGGTACGATCAAATCCCTGTTCGAAATGGATGAAGGCAAGATCATTCGCACCAATGCCAAATTTGCACTGGGCGCAAGCGGCAGCGGCCTGTTTGACAGTGAAGGCCGCTTGGTAGGGATCAACACCTTCAAGACCGGCGGCCGCAACGCCTATTTTTATGTGCTGCCTATTGAGTGGTTAGCAGAACTGGAAACGCGTGAAACCGAAACGGCCTTCCCGATCAAGGGTGATGCCTTCTGGGAGGGCATAGTGCCGGACACCATGCCCTACTTTCTGCAGATTGCAAAACCCCAACTGACTGAAGATTGGAACGGACTGGAAGATATTGCTACGCGCTGGGTCAAGGCTCAGCCTGATAACAGCAATGCATGGTTCGAACTTGGCATGGCCAGTGAAAAACTGGGCAAGCATGTCGATGCAGACAAAGCCTATCGCAAATCACTGGAACTGGATGCCGGCAACACTGACGCTCTGTTCCGCATCGGCCTTATGGCTGCCGCCAATGGCAACCAGCAGGAGGCCTATGCCATCAGCATGGAGCTGAACAGCATCAACAAGAACGTCGCGGCCGAATACCGCAAGGCGCTGGACTGCCAGTCAAGCTGTTGATTTTTGGTGGCTTGCCAGTTACGTCGGGTTGAATTTGTGAGTAAAATTACACTTTTTCTCGCATCTTCAACCTTTATCAAGGATTTCGATCTTGTCGCAACCCGAACTGGTACTTTCCAAGCGCGTTCAAAGCATTAAAGAATCACCCACGCTGGCCGTCACTGCACGTGCTGCCAAGCTCAAGGCCGAAGGCCGTGACATCATCGGCCTCGGCGCCGGCGAACCGGATTTCGACACCCCGCAACACATCAAGGACGCTGCCAAGAAAGCCATCGACAGCGGCTTCACCAAGTACACGCCGGTAGCCGGCATCCCCGGCCTGAAAAAAGCCGTGATTGCCAAGTTCAAACGCGACAATGATTTCGACTACACCGACAAGGAAGTCATCGTCGGTGTCGGCGGCAAACAATGTATCTTCAACCTCGCCCTCGCGGTACTGAACCCCGGCGATGAAGTCATCGTGCCCGCCCCCTATTGGGTCTCCTATGCCGATATCGCCATGGTCGCCGACGCCAGGCCGGTCATCATCGAGTGCGGCATAGAGCAGGATTTCAAACTGCAGCCGCAACAACTGGAAGCCGCCATCACCCCGAAAACCAAGCTGTTCATGATCAACTCGCCCTCCAACCCGACCGGCTCTGTCTACACGCTGGACGAGCTAAAAGCGCTGGGCGAAGTGCTGAAGAGGCATCCACAGATTCTGGTCGCCACCGACGACATGTACGAGCACGTCAACCTCACCGGCAACAAGTTCTACAACATTCTCAACGCGACGCCTGAACTGAAGGGCCGCTGCATCGTGCTGAACGGCGTCTCCAAGGCCTATTCCATGACCGGCTGGCGTATCGGCTATGCCGCGGGTCCGGCCTACATCATCAAGGCGATGGAGATCCTGCAGTCGCAGTCCACCTCCAACCCGACTTCCATCTCACAGGTAGCAGCACAAGCCGCGCTGGAAGGCCCGCAGGATTGCATCACGCCGATGGTCGAAGCGTTTATCGAGCGCCATGAGTTCGTCGTGCGCCGTTTCAACGAGATGTCCGGACTAAAGTGCATCAAGGCCGGCGGCGCGTTCTATGCCTTCCCCGACGCGCGCGAAGCCATCGCTAACCTGCACAAGGCCGGCAAGATTGCCGAGCCGACCGACATGGCACTATCCGAATACCTGCTGGAAAATGTCGGCGTGGCCGTCGTGCCCGGCTCCGCCTTCGGTGCCGAAGGTTACTTCCGCATCTCTTTCGCCACCTCGATGGCGAATCTGGAAGAGGCACTAAACCGCATCCAGCGCGCCATCAGCTAACATCAAGCAAAGGCAGTAAACAACACATCAAGGCAGCCTCTGACGGCTGCCTTTTTTTTCGCTATCGAACTGCAATGGTTTGATTTTTGCTTCAAACAAGAGCAACTTATAAAAAGGTCATTCCGGGTCTCATTCTCTTCAAGAGGAGCGAATCATGAATGAATTCAAGCAACTCAAAGGCATGCTGCTCGATCTGGACGGCGTGCTTTATGTCGGCAAGCTGCCGATAGATGGTGCGCTCGATGCGGTTAACTGTATCCGCAACAGCCATATACAGTGCCGCTTCGTCACCAACACCAGCACACTCTCTCTCGCCTCGCTCAGCAGCAAGCTCAATGCACTGGGATTCAATATCCCGGCTGATGAGATAATCAGTGCGCCGCAAGCGGCGCTGCGTTACCTGCAGAAGCAAGGCGACCCGGTGTGCCGCTTGTTGCTGGCTGATGATGTCAAACAGGATTTCGAAGGCTTCAGACAATCGGATACGTCAGCGGAATACATAGTCGTCGGCGATATCGGCAACGCCTGGACTTACAACATGCTCAACGAGGTATTCAATTGCCTGGTCAATGGCGCCAAACTGATTGCCATCCACAAGAACCGCTTCTGGCAAACCGAACACGGCCTGCAGATGGATATCGGCGGCTTTGTCGAAGCGCTGGAATATGCGAGCGGCTGCAAAGCCATGATCATCGGCAAACCATCGGCCGACTTCTTCAATGCCGCTCTGGATGATATGCAACTCAAGGCAAATGAAGTCGGCATGATAGGCGATGACATCGATTCAGATGCAGGCGGTGCGCAACAGGCCGGCTTGAAAGGCATCCTGGTACGTACCGGAAAATACCGGCAAAGTTATGCAGATGCCTCGTCCATCAAACCTGACGTGGTGATTGATTCAATCCGTGATTTACCCGGACTCCTTGGTTTGCAGGCTTAATATATCGGAACTCGGTCAGATACCTGACTTTCAGTCCCTGTCACTGCCAAACAAGCCCTTCAGCTTGTCTGCTGCCTGAATACCTAGATTGGTGCCAACACCAGGGCCGAGTATCGCTGTGCCGGCTGCGGCACCCGCCATTGCAGCTTTTGTCGGGAACACCATTGGCTTGTCGGTAGTCCCGGAAATCTGCAAGGGAATTGCGGCAAGCGTCGCACCCTTCTTGATCTCCACCTTCACTTCGCCGCCCAGTTCCTTGTTCGGCTTGATTTTGACATCGCCGCTCGCCTTGAGCAGGCCGGAGACGATATCAAGATTACGCAGATGATATTGCTTACCGGCAACATTCAGCACGCCGGTCAGCGTATCAAACCGGGTTTGCCCTTCCATGCCGCCTTTGGTACCAAGCAATGTCGCCGCTTTTGCCAGATCAACGCCATCCAGCACCCCATTCAACACCTTGAACTTGAAGTCCGCATACAACTGGTCCATCAGTTTTGCCGGCTCTTTCGCCGATGCCTTGTAACTGCCGTCGCCAGTCAACTTGCCGCTTAACTGTGTCGATTTACTGACCATGCTCACCGGCTTGGCCACCTCAACTCCGGCAACATTCAACTTGCCGTTCAGCACCCAATTCTTCTGCCAGTTCAGAACCGCATTGGTGCTGACTTTGCCCTCATAAAGCTCGATATCCAGCTTCTGAATATCCAGCCGATTATCGACCAACTCCATTTCACCATCCAGCTTATCGATCAGCAACGGCGTGCCCACCGGCAAAGTCCAGCTTCTTGCGGTCACGGTAATGAGTTGTCTGTCCTCTTCAGGAATCAAGTCTATCCTCACCTTCCCATCCACCGTGGCAATCTGCGCGGATTCCGGCTTGTTCTCGGGCATCATCAAGATATCCACATTGAATTCCGGCAATTCCATATCCGGCCAAACCAGCTTCGCCTGTTGAATACCGATCTCGCGGATCGTCACCGTTGCAGGCCCGGTTTTTCCCCCACCGTCCGTGCCTTGGGCCGCAATGATATCCAGCGCCGACTTCTTCACCACAGGACGCTTGACCTGCAAACTCGATATCGTTTTCACATCGGAAAACAAGGAAAATATATCCGGCATTACCGCCACACTCTCGACCGTGAAATCCTCATCACTGCCCACCACCACGTCGTTGACATTGAGTCGCGGCGTCGGCAACACCGCCACGCGCAGGCCGCCGATCTTCACCGGCACACCCAATGCATCACTCGCCGCCTGCTCCGCCTGTGTAATATACGAACTCATCGGAATCAAAAACGGGATGACTACCAATACAATCAATACGATAAGCGCAGCGATTGAAATACGTTTATATTTTTTCAAAATTTATCCTCGTCCAATGTTGACCTCGGGTCGCCAAGTCAGTATTATTGCGCCTTCTATCGATTCCCCGATAGCTCAGTCGGTAGAGCAACGGACTGTTAATCCGTGTGTCCCTGGTTCGAGCCCAGGTCGGGGAGCCAGATATTAAAAGGCTAGCGTCTAGGCGCTGGCCTTTTTCATTTTCTGATCGTGACAAGAACGTGATAACGCCAGCACGTTAATCTCACAGCCCAGCCCAGCTCTACCACCTTACATTACAGCGCAATTGTCTGCATAAGATTATTAGAATATAGTTTTATTCAACACTGAGTTGGATCCAACTCCCCCAATTAAAAATACAAAAAGAATCAAGAAGGGACGAACCGTGTATTTCATTTCTCTTGTACTGCTCATCATTGTGATAGCAGTTATCGGGCTATTACTTAATAAGGCTGCAATAGGAAAAGGTCATGAGGTGTGGCCTTTCTACCCACGCAAGCCCCTCACAAATCCAGAGCAGATTCTTTATTTCAGGCTACTGAACGCCCTGCCCGACCACATCATCCTTGCGCAAGTTCAGCTTTCCCGTTTCTTGGGAGTGAAAAAAGGCAATAACTTCCAAAGCTGGTTAAACCGGATTAACCGTTTGAGTGCAGATTATGTGATCTGCAGCAAGGATGCATCAGTCGTCGCCGTCATTGAACTAGACGACGCATCTCACAACAGCAGCAAAAGACAAGAAACGGATAGCAAGAAGGACAAGGCCATTCGTGATGCCGGTTTGAAAATTATCCGGTGGAATGTAAAGGCAATCCCTAACGAAGATGAAATAAAAAATTTGGTGGCACCAGCGCCCCAATAGTCAGATATGTATTGATAGCCCCCCGTGTTACATAAACGGGGGTAATTCAAGAATGATGAACTTCAAAATTAACAACTCGTGATTGAGGAATAAAAATGTACAGGGATCGGCGCGCTATCATTAGCCAAATAGAGCAGGCTAGGACTTCAAAAGTATTGGTGTATGTAACTAGTGATCGTCCGGGTCTGGAAACACAAATACATTCAGAGGTATTTGATTTTTTTGTAAATCAGTTGGACACCATTGGTGTTATCCCAAAAATATCTCTGTATTTGTATACACGCGGAGGTAGCACTTTGGCTGCGTGGACTTTAATCAACCTGATACGTCAATACTGCGACACTTTGGAAATAATTC
Source organism: Methylophilaceae bacterium UBA7525 (assembly GCA_002479405.1). Taxonomy (GTDB): domain Bacteria; phylum Pseudomonadota; class Gammaproteobacteria; order Burkholderiales; family Methylophilaceae; genus UBA6140. The sequence goes on along the minus strand of DLMX01000084.1, from coordinate 26,711 downwards.
TTCCATCAAAATGCCACAGCGCGGGAACAATTATGTGTCTCGGTGCGGACAATATTGTTATGACTAAACAAGCCACACTTGGGCCTATTGACCCAAGTGTAAATACACCTTTAAACCCGCAAATTGATGGAGCGCCTTTAGGAGCGAAGGTGCCCGTTAGCGTTGAAGCTATCAAAGGTTATATTGGTTTAGCCCAAGATGAGTTAGATATTAAAAATGATGAGAATATGACAAAAATTCTTCTTGCTTTGAGCGAGAAGGTGCATCCATTGGTTTTGGGCGAGGTCTATAGATCAAGATCACAAATTCAAATGCTTGCTCGTAAGTTAATAGTTAATCAGCTTACTGACAAGGAGAAAATAGATAAAGTAATAAGCTTCTTATGCAGTGATTCTGGCAGTCACGATTACACAATCAACAGAAGAGAAGCTAAAAGTGAATTGGAGTTAGCTGTCGAAAAGCCTTCACCTGAGCTTTATGTTTTAATAAAAGCTTTGTATGATGATATTCGTGATGAGTTAAAACTCACTGAAGCTTACGACCCTAATGGCATGTTAGGCACGAATGACAGGGTGGCTTATGTCTTAAAACGAGCTTTAATAGAGAGTCTTGATGGAGGCTCTTATTATTTCGCTTCGGAAGGTAACTTAATAAATATGAATGCAAACGGGGCGCAAGGTCCACTTAAGGCCATTCATGACAATAGAGATTTTGAGGGGTGGAGATATGAGCGAGTTTAATCCGGACAACTCTGCAACTTTTATTAACTATGTGAGCCATACAAATTCTTCTGTAGCTCAATGCATAAGCTTTACGTCAGCCCAAAGTGACAATGAGTCTGCGATAATTAGAAACCAGACCACTTATATAGAGGCAAAAAAACCCCATTCTAGCGTGGTTGAGTTTGAAAAGCTGGCGTACTAGACGGCATTATTAATGCTGGTTAACTATTGAAGTTCAATGCAGCATTTCCAGCACTTAGATTCATAACCTCGGGCGCACCTTAAATGATAAAGAACTTAACTATCCAGTTCTCATTTTCATAAGAATTGGTGAGCCAGATATTAAAAGGCTAGCGTCTAGGCGCTGGCCTTTTTCATTTTCTGACCGTGACAAAACGTAACTGTAACGTTGCGCGCGATTTTGAACTAGTTAATCCTTAGGCTGCACCAACTTCAGTACCACTCAAAATTAATCGGCAAGTGCTTTTTTTACGCGACCAAGAAGTTTAGGCGTAACTTTAACCTGAGCTTCAACCTTGCTGATGTAGGCTTGAGTTACTCCCAATCGACTGGCCAGTTCCTTTTGTGTCATACCCGCTTTGATGCGCGCCCGGGCAATTGGATTATCAACATAATCTTCAATCAGAAACGGCACATATAAATCTTCGTCGCGAGCGGTCTCGGCCATCTTGTCATCAATCTGATGCTTTAGCGCCTGATAAACATCGGCGGGCAACAGGACATAATCCTTGCCATCGGCTGTTTTAATCGTTTGTATGCTCATTTGTATGCGTCTCCGCGTGGTTTGATCTTTTCAATTGCAATGATCCTGACCTCATCCTGCCGGTCAAAGATAACCCGCCAATTCCCTACTCGCATCCGGTAATAAGGCTCACCTACCAGCTTCTTGATATCCAGTGCCGGATCGTCCGGATTCAAGCCCAATAATTGAATGTGCTCAGCAATTCGCACGCGTTCAATCCTGGATAGGCTTTGAAGCTTCTTTTTGGCTTGCTGCTTAATGACTAAGGCATAGGTCATGGCAAATATGCTTTGTTATATTATAAGTTATATTTAGTTATATTCAAGCATTTCCAATTGGAATGGAAGCACTGAGGCAGAAGCGCCTCACCCCGACCATCTGCCTGAATTTCAATTCATAACTCAGCCCTCACTGCTGGTAAATATCCCTTGATCCGCATCCCCGAACAATCTGAGCAGATCAGCACCCTTGAGCGACAAGGCATAGCCCAGCAC
>DLMX01000084.1:16496-24563 GCA_002479405.1 Methylophilaceae bacterium UBA7525 | reverse complement strand
TGCGTTCGTCCAGATGTTTACGCAGCACGCCCCAGTCAGCACGGCCGCCACCGGCAACCGCGAGCAACACGAACTTGTCGGAGGCCGTTTTAAACAGTACGCTCCTGACCACAGATTGCGGATCGAGGCCGCGGCTGAAGAGCAGTTCTTCCAGGTTACGGACCGGCTTCTTATCTTCGCTCAGCGGGATTTCTATCACGTCATAGGCAACGCCTTCGCGCTCTAGCAGTTCGGTGACGGGGGAATGGATGGTTGCGGTCATAAGCGAAGTCTCCGAATCTAATTCATCAATTGATCTGGCGATATTATTACGTATTTGCCGAGTATAATCGCCAGCGTTCTGTATGCTGGCTGATTTAGCCTTTACTATAGCGTTATCTCATTCGAGTTGTTTCCAAGTGATCAGACTGGCTGAAACCCTGCAACGCTTTGCCGATGCTGCCAAGCACCGTCCGCTGACTATCGGCGAGGCGATCGATACGCTGGACGAAACGGCTTATGCCTTTATTGCGATCATTTTGATTCTGCCTTTCATGCAGCCTGTGCCCTTGGGGCCGATCACGGTGGTGGGTGGGCTGACGCTGGCGGCGCTGGGCTGGCAGTTGCTGACCGGGCACGATACGCCGGTGCTGCCGCAGAAGGTACGCAATGCAGCGCTGAATGAGAAGACCTGGCTGGTCATGGTGAGTGTAAGCCTGAAGGTGATCAAGTTCTGTCGTTTGTTCACCCGGCCGCGTTTGCAGCATCTGGTGAACGGCACGCTGGGCCGCCGCATCAGCGGCATTATCCTGCTTGCAGGCGGATTGCTGATGGCGATCCCCTTCCCCATCCCCCTGCCGCTCAACAATGCACTGCCGGGGCTGGCCATCATCTTTTACTGTATCGGCGAGCTGGAGGATGACGGCCTGATGGTGTTCGTTTCATTCTTTCTGCTGATTGTCACGGTGATCTATTTTTCCGCATTCTTCATTGCCTTGTGGTTGTTCGGCAACGAAGCGATCAACTATTTTCGTTTCCGCTAGACTAGACCTGCCGATATTCAATGCGGCTTGATGGCGACCTTGAGTACGCCATCGCGCTGATTAGCGAAAAGGTCATAGGCAGTGACGATATCGTCCAGCCGGTATTCGTGGGTAACCATATGGCTGAGGTCCACCCGGCCAGATTCCAGAACGTTCATCAGCCGGCGCATGCGCTCCTTGCCACCCGGACACAATGCCGTGACGATACGATGGTCGCCCAGGCCGGCAGCAAAAGCACTCAATGGAATGGTCAGATCGGTGGAATAGACGCCGAGGCTGGATAGTGTGCCGCCGGGCTTGAGCACGCGCAAGGCTGATTCAAAAGTGGATTGCAGGCCCAGCGCTTCGATCGAAGCATCCGCTCCCCGTCCGCCCGTCAGCTTCATGACCTCATCGACCACATCGCAATCCTTGTAGTTGAGCGTGATATCCGCGCCCAGCGATTTGGCTATTTCAAGCCTGTGCGCATTGCCATCCACGGCGATGATGGTACTGGCGCCGAGCAGCCGGGCACCCGCTGTTGCACAAAGCCCGATCGGCCCTTGCGCGAACACGACGACGGTGTCGCCGATCTTGATGTTGGCGTTTTCCGCGCCCTTGAAACCGGTCGACATGATGTCAGGGCACATCAGCACCTGCTCGTCACTGAGGCCATCCGGAATCGGCGCCAGATTGGCCTGTGCATCCGGCACCAGCACATATTCGGCCTGGGTGCCGTCGATCAGGTTGCCAAAGCGCCATCCCGCTGTGGCCTTGTAGCCGTGGCAGCCGCATTGGCCGGAGGGAATCAGATAACTGCCGTCCTGCGCCGGGAAACCGTCCTGGCTGGCGTAGGAGGTGAAGGTCGGGCAGATGGCTCCGGCAATCACGCGCTGGCCTTCATGGTAATCCTGCACCGCGCTGCCCAGCTTTTCGATGACGCCGACTGGCTCGTGGCCGATGGTCAATCCCTTCACCACCGGATATTCACCTTTAAGGATATGTACGTCGGTGCCACAGATGGTCGTGGTTGTGATGCGCACCAGCGCATCGTTGGGCCCTACATCCGGTATCGGCTTGTCCGTCAGCTCGATACGTCCCGCTTCGACAAATACTGCCGCTTTCATCATGTTCGCCATGTCTGTCTCCCAAGATTCAATGCTGATGGATTCCGCACGTTACATGATTAATGGCACCTGCCGGGCGCAAGAGTTCCATGCCATCGATTTTATCGATGATAAACCCTGGCCAAAATTTCAGCCTGATGTGGAAATGCTTACAAGCGAATGAATGACAAGCAGAGCGCGCGATTAACGCATACGGTGGGACCGGATGACACCACAGATATTGTATTGCTGGATATCGGTGTCGCTGGGCTGGCACTCGGGTGCAGAAACAACGATCTGTGCCGGGTCGAGGCCGAGTTCGGATTCCAGGCCGCGGATGTGGCGGATGATCTCGAGCGGGTCTTCACGCTGCAAGGCCATGGAAACGAACACGTAGCGGTAATACCCTGTGCGATAAGCCGCCAATGCACTCTGCCCGTCATGATGGGCTTCCGCCTGCAGCTTCCCGTTCTGCAGCAAAGCATCGCTTTCAAAACAGGCGCTATCGCTTTCCTTGATGATCAGGGCCTTGCGCATCAATTCTTGAAGCCCATGCTGAAGATCTGCTGCACATGTTCGATGACATTTTCCTTGCCGAGGTGATCGATTAGTCCGGATACCTTCATCTCGTCATATACGGACTTCTGGGCACCACTAATGACAAGGCGCGTCTTGTGGCGTCTGCAATTATCCAGCAGATCCCAGAGCGACTGCAGGCCGGTCGCATCGATGAAAGGTACGCGCTCCATGCGCAGCACCAGCATGCCAGCATGCCCTTGTACAGCCTCCAGCGCATTCTCCATCCGTTCCGCAGCACCGAAAAAGAACGGGCCTTCCATCGTGAAAACCACGGTGCCCGGCGGCAACTCAAAATCGATATCGTCAAACTCCAGCGCCAGTTTCTCATGCTGCTGCTGCTCGATGGCCACCGCTTCGGACATACGCTTCATGAACAGCAGAGCCGCCAGCATGACGCCGATATTGATGGCAATCACCAGGTCACTGAATATAGTCAGGAAAAAGGTCAGCAACAGCACAGCTTTGTCCGATTGCGGCGCGGTGCGGACCATATGCTTGAAGCGGTGCATCTCGCTCATGTTGTAGGCCACCACGAACAGAATGGCGGAAAGTGCTGCCAGCGGTATGTGCGAAGCCAATGGTGCCAGCACCAGCACGATGATGATCAGGGTTGCCGCATGCGACAGGCCGGCGACCGGGCTGGTAGCGCCGTTGCGGATATTGGTTGCGGTTCTGGCGATGGCACCGGTCGAGGCAAAACCGCCAAACAACGGCGAAAATATGTTGGCGACGCCCTGCCCGATCAGTTCCTGGTTGGAGTCATGTTTGGTGCGCGTCATGCCGTCGGCCACCACGGCGGACAACAATGACTCGATGGCACCGAGCAAGGCAATGGTAAAGGCTGGACCGATCAGCTTGATGGTATCGGAGAACGAGATGGAGGGTACTTCGAACTGCGGCAGGCTTTGCGGTATGCCGCCGAAAGCGCTGCCTATGGTCGCTACGCCTTCAAAATCAAACAGCCAGTGCAGAGTGGTAGCAACCACCATGGCGACCAGCGGCGCCGGCACACGCTTGAGGTATCGCGGCGAGAGCAACAATACCGCCAGCGTCAGCATTGCGAGCATGGTCGTTGCCGGATGCAGTCCTGGAAAAGCCTGGATCAGATGCCAGAACTGCTGATGAAAATGCTCGACAGCCGGGTCCATCCCCAGGCCAAAGAAGTCTTTCCACTGCCCGACAAAGATGATGACGGCGATACCGCTGGTGAAACCAACAATGACCGGATCCGGGATGTATTTGATGACGCCACCAAGACGGGTCAGGCCCATGATCAACAGAATGACGCCGGCCATCAGTGTGGCCACCTGCAAGCCCTGGATGCCGTATTTGGCCGTGACACCGGCCAGAATGACAATGAAAGCGCCGGTCGGGCCGGCGATCTGCAACCGGCTGCCGCCGAACAGCGAGGTCAGCCCGCCTGCAACGATGGCGGTATACAGCCCCTGCTCCGGCTTGGCACCGGACGCAATGGCAAAGGCCATGGCGAGCGGCAGCGCTACGACACCAACGATCACACCGGCCAGAATGTTGTTCAGCCAGTGGCCTTTCGCAAGCAGGCCGGCACGTTTCGCCTCAAGAATAGCGATCATGGCAGGCAACAGAGCGTTTGTATCATGATGTGAATTATATTAACATGTAATTAACATAAACTGAATCGCCGATATGGAAAACAGAACCGCAAGACTGACTCTGCTGATTGACCCGACCAAAAAACAGATTTTTGAAGAAGTATGCGCCATGCGCGATCTGACACCTTCGCAAGTAGTACGCCAGATGATTCGTGATTACGTGCAGCAATACGGCACTGAAGAACAGCTTGCACGCATGCCGGTCAATCTCAAATCCGAAAAGAAATGACCCTGCCGATTCAACTGCGTCCGCTGAATGCAGACGACTTTCCCCGGTTGATGAAGTTATGGCAGGCGGCACAAACCATCGTCATACGTGAATCCGACAGCGAGGAAACCTTCAGGCGATTTCTGCAAAGGAACCCGAAAAGCAGTTTCGCGGCCTATGCCGGCGTTCGCATGGTGGGTTCGGTATTGGCCGGCCATGACGGCTGGCGCGGCTATCTTTACCACATGGCAGTCAAGCCGGATTACCGCGAGCGCGGCATCGCCAGTCAATTGGTCAATGCTGCAGTGCTTCAACTGCGCGAAGAAGGCATCAGCAAGGTTCATTGCCTGGTGAAGAGGGAAAACCTGATTGCCCAGCAATTCTGGGAAGCCTGCAGTTTTACGCTGCGGGATGAACTACTGGATTATTCGATTTAATTATTCAAATTTAACGAGCAGATTTATCTTAGAGAAGAGAAAGAGAAACAAGATGTCAAACATTCCACCATGCCCCCAATGCACTCTGGAAAACACCTATCAGGACGGCAGTAACTACGTCTGCGCCGATTGCGGCTACGAATGGCCGATGAATGAGGTCGCCGAGGCGGAAGAAGGCCGTCAGGTCAAGGACGCCAACGGCAATCTCCTGCAGGATGGCGATTCGGTCGTACTGATCAAGGATCTGAAGGTCAAGGGCTCATCCATTACCCTGAAACAAGGCACCAAGATCAAGAGCATCCGTATTGTCGATGGCGACCATGAAGTGGATTGCCGCACGGACGCTGGTCAAATGATGCTGAAAGCCTGCTTTCTGAAGAAAGTATAAGAACCACAGATACACAGGCACCAAAGATCAAGGCCCGCCAGCTTTCAAGCTGCGGGCCTTTTTCATGCACTCTGACGCTTGTTGCCTTGTCCTGCAGTTATTTGAACCGGCGGAATGAGCCGGTCACCACACCCCATATCTCGAACTGCATATCGCCAGATATCTCGATCGGGCTGTAACTGCCGCTGGAATTCGCCGGCAACAGCCGTGGCGCACCGCTTTTGGTCTTGCCCAGCGTTTTGATGGTGAATTCGCCATCGATCATGGCCAGTACGATATCACCGACACCGGCAACCCTCGACCGATTGACCACGGCCTTGTCGCCCGGCATCAGGCCGACATCGATCATCGAATACCCCTGGATGGTCACAAAAAAAGTGCTGTCGTTATCCTCAATCAGAAAATGGTTGGGATCGAGTCGCTGTTCGACATGGTCATCCGCTGCTGACGGCACCCCAGCCGGCACCTTGGAACTGTAAAGCGGCAATTCCAGCGCCGGACTATCCGCCGCTGGATATTCAAATGCGCCGACTAGATCCAGGTTCTCAACCGCCCGCTTCTTCACCAGCGCCGAAACGAAATCCTTCACCGTCGAAATCGTGCTGGCCGGTACGCGGATGACCGTGGTGGGTTCATTAAGACCGTGGGCAGGTTTGCGGCCGGCTCCCGGTCGTTTGCCACCGTGGGATTTGATGGAATCGCTCATGATACTTCTTGATTTCGTAACAAAAACAAGTCTACGTTTGAAGCTGCCCGTCGGCAAGCTATTTTTGGCAAAACGCTATAAGGTTGTCGTTGAAAAGATGTATTTGCGAACCACCCATACAATATATTTATAATTAATATATTTTTGTATATAATGTCTAACTTCACCAAGCAACCGAGGCCAGTATGAAAATTGTCGTCATTGGAGGCGTTGCTGCCGGCATGTCCGCCGCTGCCCGTGCAAGAAGATTGAGCGAATCAGCGCAGATCGTCGTGCTGGAACGCAGTCGCTATGTATCATTTGCCAACTGTGGCCTGCCCTACCACATCGGCGGAGACATCCAGGACAGGGAACAACTGGTGCTACAGACCCCGCAGACTTTGGCAGAATCACTGAACCTGGATGTGCGCACAGGACATGAAGTGGTCGCCATCAACACTGCCGAAAAAACCATCTTGGTGCGCGAACTGGATACCGGTATCAAATATTTCGAGGCCTACGACAAGCTGGTGCTGAGTCCGGGCGCGAAGCCGATCAGACCGCCCTTGTCCGGCATCGACCATCCGCGCATTTTCACATTGCGCAATATCGAGGATATGGACGTCATCAAGAGCAAGGTCGATGAAGGTGTCAGCCGGGTTGTCGTCATCGGCGGCGGCTATATCGGCATAGAAATGGCAGAGAACCTGCGCCAGCGCAATATCGAGGTCGTTCTTGTTGAACTTGCGGAGCAGATCCTGTCCGCTTCGCTCGACCCGGAGATGGCGCGCGACATGCAGTATCACCTGCAATACCACGGCGTGCACCTGAAGCTCGGCACCGCTGCCAGCAGTTTCGAGGACATGGATGGCAAGGTACTGGTGCACCTGAATGACGGCAGCACAGTGGAATCCGACCTGGTCATGCTGGCAGTAGGGGTACGACCGGACGTCGACCTGTTGAAAGACACCAATATCACACTGGGTCCGCGCGGCGGCATTCAGGTCAACGCCCACATGCAGACCAGCAACCCGGATGTTTACGCCGCAGGCGATGCCGTAGAGGTCAAGGACACCATTACCGGCAGCGACACACTGATTGCACTGGCCGGCCCGGCCAACCGCCAGGGACGTATCGCTGCTGACCATATTTTCGGCCGATACAGCACTTATCAATCGACCCAGGGCACGGCCATCGTCAAGGTGTTTGAAATGACCGGCGGCGCCACTGGCGCGACGGAAAAGACACTGAAGCAACAAAATATCGACTACCGCAAGGTCTATCTGCACCCTTCGGGCCACGCCGGCTACTATCCGGGTACGGCACCAATGCATATCAAGCTGCTGTTTGCTCCGGAGAACGGCCGCATACTCGGCGCACAGGTCGTCGGCTATGACGGCGTGGACAAACGCATAGATGTTTTCGCCACAGCCTTGCGCGGCAACATGACGGTCAACGACCTTGAAATGCTGGAGCTGGCCTACGCCCCGCCCTACGGCTCAGCCAAGGACCCGGTCAACATGGCCGGCTTCATTGCTTCCAATCTGCTCAAGGGCGACATCGAATTCTGGTATGCGGAGGATTATCCAACGATTACGGAAGGCAGCATGATTATCGACGTGCGCGGCACCACGGAATTCGAAACCTGGCATATCCCGGAGGCAACCAATATTCCGCTGGGCAAGCTGCGCAGCCAACTCGACAAGCTGCCAAAGGACCAACCCTTGTTCCTGTATTGCCGCGTCGGTTTCCGCAGTTATCTGGCGCACCGCATTCTGGTGCAGTCAGGCTTCAGCAAGGTACGGACACTGGCGGGCGGCTCCAAGACCTTCTGCAGTTTCCACCGCACGCCACTATGCACCGGCAGGCCGGGTATTCCTTTCGTACCGCATGCGGAGGAAAAACTGGCCGAACAGGCGCAAGATTCCACCTGCGCCTGAATCATCACCTGCATAAAAGTTGCTGCTTCGTCAGAAATTACCGCCCCCGGCCATTAACGGCGGCTCGTCCATCAGCGCGATCTGCTCGCGCA
>DLMX01000084.1:15868-16360 GCA_002479405.1 Methylophilaceae bacterium UBA7525 | reverse complement strand
ATGCGGTCCTGCCAGTAGCGCTGGGTGTTGAACCAAGGGAAAGCAACCGGAAAGGCAGGATCTTCCCAGCGTCGTGCTATCCAGGCGGCGTAGTGGATCAGGCGCAAGGTGCGCAATGCCTCTATTAGGTGAAGTTCGCGCAGATCGAACTCGTAAAAGTCCTCGTAGCCAGCGAGAAAGTCGTTAAGCTGGGGCATCATCTCGTGGCGCTCTCCCGAAAAAAGCATCCAGATATCCTGAATCGCCGGCCCGTTGCGGCTGTCGTCGAAATCAACAAAATGCGGCCCATCGTCGGTCCACAGCACATTGCCCATATGACAGTCGCCATGCAGGCGTATCGTCGCCACACCCCCCGCCCGCTCATAGCAACGTCTGACACCTTCCAGCGCCTGGCTGACTACGCTACGGTAAACCTCAAGCAAATCTTGCGGAATGAAGTCATGCGCCAGCAGATATTCGCTGGGCTCCAGACCGAAGGTTTCGATATCGATA
>DLMX01000084.1:15568-15737 GCA_002479405.1 Methylophilaceae bacterium UBA7525 | reverse complement strand
GACCGAAGGTTTCGATATCGATATTCGGACGTGTCTCAAAGGTCTTGAGCGATCCGACAGCATGAATGCGGGCAATGAACCTGCCCATCCATTCCAGATTACCAGCCCGGTCAAGCTCTGGCGTGCGACCGCCCTGCCGGGGGAATACGGCAAAACGGAAATCGGCATC
>DLMX01000084.1:15091-15302 GCA_002479405.1 Methylophilaceae bacterium UBA7525 | reverse complement strand
GCATCGCTCCAGCGCTGCGGCCGGTAGAACTTGGCGACGATGGGTTGCGCATCTTCCAGCCCAACCTGATAGACGCGGTTCTCATAACTATTGAGTGCAAGCAATCTGCCATCTGTGCGCAGACCTGTACTCTCGATGGCATTCAGAATGCAATCGGGGTCAAGATGAAAAAACGGGGTGGCTTCGTGTGTCATCTGCGCATTTTAACGCG
>DLMX01000084.1:12160-14859 GCA_002479405.1 Methylophilaceae bacterium UBA7525 | reverse complement strand
GGTAATTAATTTATATCTTACTTTAAATATGGTTTGAGTCTTTTCATGACACGATGGGACTCCGGATCCACATCGCTGCTGAAAACATGAATCTCTTTATCACCGGGCAGAATCAGGTACTTGTAGAAATTCCACATCGGCGGTTCCTGGGTGATTTCGGCAAGCTGCCTGTAAAGTGGATTGGCATCCGGGCCGACAACGGATGTCTGAGACATCATGGGGAAATCGACCGCGTAGGTCTTGCGACAGAACTCGCCGATCTCCTTGTTGCTGGCGAGTTCCTGCTTGAAATCATTGGATGGAAAACCGATGACCACAAGACCCTTGTCACGGTATTTCCGGTACATGCTCTCGAGTTTCTCAAACTGCGGCGTGAAACCGCACTTGCTCGCTGTGTTGACCAGCAGGATGGGCTGATCGCGGTAATCACAGAGATTGAAGTCTTCGTCCTGCAGGGTTCTGAACTGGTGGTTGTAGATGCCCTCACAATCAGCTCGTGCCATGCCGGTTCCCCATAATGTTGCCAACAATGTCAAAAAAACAAGTGACACACGTTTCATTATCCGATAATCCCCAGTAAACGAAATTCAATTGTTGCGGAATTGTTATTGTGGACTCATTTTAACGTTAAACGTTCTCAAAAACTGCGTGCACAGGAAAATGATGCACAATAAAAAAGGCCACATGGTGGCCTTTTTTATCTTCCATGGATTCAGCCGCCAGCCGGCCCGACTGCGAATTGCAGATTCTGCACGCTACCCCAGACCACCAGCGTACACACCATCAGAAAGCCCCAGGCGATGACTCCCGCGACCAGTATGGCGCCGAAAAGCAGATAGACATGTCCCTGCTCCTTGATCCTGAATACCGTCGGGATGCCGTAATAAATGAAACCCGCCGAAGCCATCATGGCCAATGTAGTGACCGCGATGTTGACCAGCATGTCCGGCACGATGAGAAAGACCGGAGCCATCCACAATGGCGTTGGCGCCACTGCCGCCAGGATGAAAGCCTGCCTGTAACTGGGATGGGAATCTGCCACCTCCGCCAATTGCCGCAATATGGTTGCCATGACCGGCACTACCACCAATTGCACCAGAAAAAGGATCAGCGAAACCAGCACCAGCTTGTTACCCGGCAACAGATCAAAGAACATCAGGGTCTGTTTGGTGCCCGCGATATAGATCATGACGGACGGTATCAGTGCGAAAGGTATTACGTGCAAAAGAAACAACCGGTGCATCGATGGCTGGCTGGCAATCAATGCCTCCCAGCCTGCAGTTGGTTTAAAGAACAGCTTGAACAGCGTCGTTGGATTCATGCTTGCCACACCCCCATTGCTTGTTGTTATTCGAAAGACAGACTTTTGAATTACTCAAATGCAAGTGTTACGCGACTATCCTGAATTGCTACGCGGATAAAATCAAGTCCTATCCTAAAACATGATATTTTCAGACCAGCAATAAATGGTGCGTGACGCCAGCCAGCGCAAACAGCCCAATCAAACGCAAGATCCCGACCTTGAAATGAAACAGTGCAATCAGTGCAATGATGGTAGCCAGCAAGGAATAAACATCCAGCGACAGCCCCCAACCCAGCGGCCAGATCACATGATAGGCAAAGAACAATGCCAGATTGAGAATGACGCCGACAATCGCAGCCGTAATACCGGTCAATGGCGCACTGAACTTGAGATTGCCCTGCGTCGACTCGATGAAGGGAGCACCGATGAAAATAAACAGAAAGGATGGCAGGAAAGTGAAAAAAGTAGCAACGGATGCCGCGACCGCACCTGCCAGAAACAGGCTGTCATTACCGAATATCTGCTGCGTCCAGCCGCCGACAAAACCAACAAATGCCACCAGCATGATCAAGGGCCCGGGCGTACTCTCGCCCAGCGCCAAGCCATCTATCATCTGGACCGGCGTCAACCAGCCATAGGTCTGCACTGCGCCTTCATTGACATAGGGAAGAACCGCATAAGCACCGCCAAAGGTCAATAATGCCGCCTTGGTGAAGAAGCCGCCCATTTGCGTCAACGTCCCTTGACCGCCATCGATCAAGACCAGAGCTGATAACGCGGCTGCCCAGATGATAAAGCCGGTTATCAGCAACAGCAGGAAACGCCGGAATCTGAATACGGTATGCGCCAGCCTTGTATCATCACCGATGATGGCTTTGCGATTTGTATGAATACCGGCATGGCTCCCGGTCCGGGATTCGAATACTTCCGGTTTCCACCGGCTGCCGGCATAACCCAGCACTGCTGCAATCAGCACGACATAAGGGAAAGGCACAGAGAAGATGGCGACAGCGACAAACGCTGCAGCGGCAAACAGCCAAAGTGCACCGTGTTTGAGGACACGGGAACCTATGCGATAGGCAGCGAACAGCACGATGGCGACCACCGCTGGCTTGATGCCATACAGCGCACCGGCAACCTGTCTCAACTCTCCGAAACTGAGATAGAGCCAGGTCAGCAAGATCAGAATCAGCAAGGACGGCAGCACGAACAGGCTGCCGGCAATGATGCCCCCCCAGGTGCGATGCATGAGCCATCCGATATAAGTCGCCAGTTGCTGGGCTTCAGGGCCCGGCAGCAGCATGCAGTAGTTGAGCGCATGCAGAAAGCGCTTCTCCGATATCCAGCCTTTTTTCTCGACCAGATCGTGATGCATGATGGCGATCTGGCCGGCCGG
>DLMX01000084.1:11501-12052 GCA_002479405.1 Methylophilaceae bacterium UBA7525 | reverse complement strand
CCGGCCGGACCGCCGAAACTGATAAACCCAAGCTTAAGCCAGTACCAGAAGGCTTCGCGCAGGCTCACAGCATGCTGGCCGGCAGTTTTCATATTTGCTCCACAGCTTTCAGAATCCGGTCATAGACGATACGGATACGGGCCGGCACTGGTCCCCGCTGCGGACGATAGACATAGATATCCCAAGGCGGCGGGGTAAATTCCGTGAGTACAGTCACCAGCCTGCCATCCCTGATATGTGGCTGCACCAGACAATCCGCGATCTGACCGAAACCCACCCCCTGCAGCACCATACTCAATTCGGTTTCTGCATCATCCGTAACAAAGACCCGCTTATTCGGGGTCAATTGCTGGCCGTCTTCGAAATACCAGGGCCAGGCACGGCCCGAACTATTGTCGATCAGCGCCACCGTAGGCAGTTCAGATAGTGCCTCTATACTCTCTGGCACACCCACTCCGGCAATCAACTCCGGCGTGGCAACTGCCAGAAAAGTGATCTTGGCCGCCGCCCGTGCAACAAAACCGCTGTCGCGCAGAAATCCGACCCTCACC
>DLMX01000084.1:296-11397 GCA_002479405.1 Methylophilaceae bacterium UBA7525 | reverse complement strand
CAAATCCGACCCTCACCCCGATGTCGATCTGTTGTTCAATGACATCGGTAATCGTATCGGACAGGCGCAAGTCCAGCCTGATCTGCGGGTACTGCTTGCTGATTTCGGCCAGCGCATGCAGCAAAAAACGCCGACCTATGACCGTAGGCGCCGTGATCCTGACGGTGCCGGCCACATCTGTTTCCGGCATCGCGCCGTTCGGACGGAACAGTTCATCAATTTCGGCGATACTTCCTTTTGCCCTTAACGATAGTTGTTCACCAAAGTCGGTAATGCGCATGTGCCGGGTATTGCGATAGAACAGCGGCTCGCCTATCGTGTTTTCAAGTTCCTTGATGGCCCGTGTCACAGCTTGTGGCGAAACGCCCAGGCGCACCGCCGCATCCTTGAAGCTGGGAGATTCCGCAGCCACACAGAAGATACGCATCATTTCCAGTCGGTTCAACATGCGTTAATTATTCCATGAATTGGAATTCTCAAATAAACATATTTCAATTTATTGGATGCCATGAATTAAGCATACTTGCATGAGACTAATTTCCGCACCACCCGACAGCTCATGAGGACGATATGCTGACTTTAAATATCAATGGCCAGGAACGGCAATTAGATGTACCCGAAGACATGCCCATATTATGGGCCCTGCGAGATGTCGCGCAGATGACAGGTACCAAATTCGGTTGCGGCATGGCGCAATGCGGCGCCTGCACAATACATCTGGATGGCCAGCCGATACGCTCCTGCGTAACGCCGGTTTCAGCGGCCGTCGGCAAGAAACTCACCACCATCGAGCAAATGAGCAATGATCCGGTCGGCCAGGCCGTGCAATCGGCCTGGCAGGAGCTCGACGTCGTGCAATGCGGCTTCTGCCAGTCCGGCCAGATCATGGCCGCAACCGCCCTGCTCAGCCAGAACAAGTCGCCGACTGATGCTGACATCGATACCGCCATGAGCGGCAACATCTGCCGCTGCGGCACCTACCCACGTATCCGAGCCGCCATCCATCACGCGGCTGAAAAACTGGCCTGAGGAATACTCCATGGAAATCAAGAACATCTCCAGACGCACCTTCCTCAAAACTTCGGCGTTCATCGCCGGTGGATTGGTAATCGCCTTCGCCATCCCCCATGCCAAACGTTTCATGAACAAGGCGCCGGCAGATGGCGACACGCAGAACTTCACCCCTAACGCCTTCCTGCATATTGGCAATGACGACACTATCACCGTGCTGCTGGCACACAGCGAGATGGGCCAGGGCATCTGGACCACCCTGCCCATGCTGATCGCCGAAGAACTGGACGTGGAACTGAAACGCATACGCATCGAGCATGCTCCGGCTGCACCAGTCTATGCCCACACCGCCTATGGCCTGCAGATCACCGGCGGATCAACGACCACCTGGTCCGAATTCGACCGTTACCGTCAGGCCGGCGCCATGTCGCGCACGCTGCTGGTCATGGCAGCCGCCAAGAGACTGGGCGTCAGCCCCGAGCAGTGCCGGACCGAGAACGGCATCGTCATCGTCGGCGACCAGCGCCTGACCTACGGCGAACTGGCAGATGACGCTGCCAAGCTGGAGGCGCCAGCCGAGGTCCCGCTACGCAACCCCAGCCAGTGGAAGATCATCGGCAAGGCCACCAAGCGCCTCGACAGCCGGGAAAAGATCGACGGCAGTGCGATCTTCGGCCAGGACATCCAGTTCGAAGGCCTAAAAACTGCTGTCGTGGCACGCAGCCCGTATTTCAAAGGCAAGCTCAAATCATTTGATGACACTGCCGCCAAACAGGTTCCCGGTGTAATCAAGATCGTTGAAATACCGACCGGTATCGCCGTTGTCGCTGACAATTTCTGGGCTGCCAGGCAGGGACGCGATGCGCTGAAAATAGAATGGGATGTCGGCCCCAATGCCAATCTCGACAGCGAACAAATGTTCGCCGATTTTCGCCAGATGGCGAGCGGCAAAGGGGCAGTCGCCTCTGCCGCGGGCAGACCTGACTCCGCATTCAATCAGGCCAGCAAAACCATCAAGGCCGAATATACCGTGCCCTACCTGGCACACTCACCGATGGAACCGCTCAACTGCACCGTAAAGATAAGCAAGGACAGCTGTGATATCTGGACAGGCACCCAGGCACCAGGTCTCGAACAGGCCGCTGCCGCTGCCATTCTTGGCATGAAACCGGAACAGGTCAACATACATACACCGTTTCTCGGCGGCGGTTTCGGCCGTCGCGGCAACCCGGCCACCGATTGCGTTTCCGAGGCGACTCATGTCGCCAAAGCCGCCGGTATGCCGGTCAAGACCATCTGGACACGCGAAGATGACGTCAAGGGTGGCTACTATCGCCCGATGAACCTGCATCAGGTCAAGATCGCCCTCGATGCAGCCGGCAATCCCCTCGCCTGGCAACACACCTGCGTCGGCCAATCCATAATGACAGGCACACCATTCGAGGCCTACATGATCAAGGACGGCGTCGATGCCACCTCGGTCGAGGGCGTGGCCGATTCCCCCTACATCAAGGCGACACCAAACCATCTGGTCGACCTGCATACGCCGAAGATCGACGTACCGGTGCTGTGGTGGCGCTCGGTCGGCCATAGCCAGAACGCCTTCATCATGGAAAGCCTGATCGACGAGATGGCGCATGCAGCCGGCCGCGATCCGCTCGAATACCGCCGTCATCTGCTGAAGGACCATCCGCGCCATCTCGCCGCGCTTAACCTGGCAGCCGAAAAAGCCAGTTGGGGCAGCCCATTGCCGGCCGGCGTGTTCCGAGGCCTGGCAGTGCATGAATCATTCGGTAGCTATGTGGCCGAAGTCGCCGAAGTCTCGGTGGTGAATGGCAAAGTCAAGGTTCACCGCGTGGTCTGCGCCATCGATTGCGGGCTGGTAGTAAATCCGGAATCGCTGGCGGCACAGATGGAATCCGGTATCGTCTTCGGCCTCAGCGCCGCTCTGAGCGGCAAGATCAGCCTGAAGAACGGTCAGATCGAGCAGACAAACTTCAATAACTACCCGGTTCTGCGCATGAGCCAGATGCCCAAGGTGGAAGTACATGTCGTGCCGAGCACAGACAAGATGGGAGGCGCTGGCGAGCCGGCCACCCCACCTATCGCACCGGCCGTCACCAATGCCATCTTCGCCGCCACCGGCAAGCGCATCCGCACGCTACCGATCACCGATCAACTGGCCTGATTCCATGAATTCGCTAGATTGGGAAGTCCTGACCAAGGCGCGAGACTGGCTACAGAACGGCCATCGTGTACACTTATTCACCGTGGTGCAGACCTGGGGCTCGGCACCACGTCTGCCAGGTGCCATTCTCGCCATCAGGGAAGATGGTCAGTTCAGCGGCTCGGTTTCCGGCGGCTGTATCGAAGACGATCTCGCAGACAAGGCACGGCATGGGCAATTGCCTGGATCCGTCGCCATGATGGAATACGGTGTCAGCCGCGATGAAGCACAACACTTCGGCATCCCTTGCGGCGGCAGACTGCAGATCTTTGTCGAACCACTGAAAACACCACAGCAACTCAATCCGCTCATCGAGCATATCGAGCAGCGACGGCTGGTTCAACGCTCAGTCAATATCCATACTGGCGCAATCCGTCTTGCCGAGGCTCTGGCCGGCAGTTCCGCCCGACTGGAAGGCGACTGGTTCCATACCTATTTCGGGCCCAAGTGGCGTCTGCTGATCATCGGCGCCAATCAACTGGGCAGCGCGCTGGCCAGCATGGCGCAGACCCTGGACTTCGATGTGCTGGTCTGCGAACCGCGCGTCGACATCCGCGCACAGTGGCAGGTTGAAGGCACACGCTGGGTGGATGGCATGCCGGATGATGTTGTACAAAATATCAGGCCCGATGCACATACCGCCATTGTCGCCGTAACGCACGACCCCAAGCTGGACGACATGGCCCTGCTCGAAGCCCTGAAGTCCGATGCGTTTTATGTGGGTGCTCTAGGCTCACGCAGAAACCAGGAGAAACGGCGCGAACGCATGCGCATGTTCGACTTGAGCGAAACCGAGATTGCCCGCCTGCACGGCCCGGTCGGCTTGCCCATCGGCAGCCGAACACCAGCCGAGATCGCCATCGCCATCCTGGCCGAGATCATCCAGGTACGCAGTCAGCAGCGTATGGCTGCAGCGGAATCCGCTGAATGTGCACAGCAGCATTGTCACGCTTGAACCCGGACACGCTTGATCCCGGAAATGTCAGCCGCATCGGCCAGGCACTAGCACTAATGACTTGAGATTTTATTACCCTGACAGGTCTGCCGGGGTGTCGATATCAAGCAAGATACCAGGATCATCACATTCAAAGCGCATAACTTCAGCTGGATATCTTTCAAACAGGATGCGAGCGCCCTGATCGCCATTCAGAGCGAGCAGATCAGCCGCAAACCTGGCAGCAAATCCGACCGGGTGGCCCCTCTTGCCCTGATAGGTTGGCACCACGATACCTCCACCGACTGCAATACGGTTGGCGATTTCCCTTATGGTTTGTGGCTGGATATATGGCATATCGCCAAGGGCAATGACAAAGCCGATGGATTGCGGATGGAGTCTGACTGCATGACGAACGCCTGCTGCCAGACTATCTCCCATTTCCTGCTCCTGCTCGCCGCAGACAACCAACTGCATGCCGGCTGCGGTCAGCATGGATTGCAGCTCGACATACTGCGAACGCACTACACCTATCGATTGCGGCAAAGCTGCCAGCAGATTCTGCGCCGAGGACATGGCCACCATGCGGCTATCCGCCAATTTCTGCATCAATTTGTTTTGCACGCCGAATCGGCGCGAATGTCCTGCAGCCAGAAGTATGCCGACGACATCCATCTATGGCTTGGTATAGATACGATTGGGGGAATGAAACAATTGGCGGAGAGGGAGGGATTCGAACCCTCGACAGAGTTGCCCCTGTGCCACCTTTCCAGGGTGGTGACTTAAACCACTCATCCACCTCTCCGGTTTGGAGGCGGGATTATAGCGTAACTCTTGTATGTATCCAAACATCCATTCGAGATTTCTGAATAATTTTGCAAATCAGTCGAGCTTGCCAAGCAGGACATAGGCATCAACCTCACCCTTGCCCTTCACCGCAATCCGGCCTAGAGATTCAAATTTGAACTTGTCTTTCAATAACAGATAAGTGGCTTCTGTCACTTGCACGCTATCCGGTGCCGCATAATGTTCCATACGGCTTGCCACATTCACCGTATCGCCCCAGAGGTCATAGCTGAACTTGCTATTGCCGATAACGCCGGCAATCACCGGTCCGCTGTTGATGCCGATGCGCATCTTCAGATCCTTGCCGTTCTTTAATGCCACGTCCTGCAACACGGACTGCATGTCCAGCGCCATGCTGGCAACTGCCTCGGCATGGTCGGCCCTGGCATTCGGCACACCACCCACCACCATATAGGCATCCCCGATGGTCTTGATCTTTTCCAGACCGTACTTCTCGGAGAGCTGATCAAAACGGGAAAAAACCTGGTTCAACAGACTCACCAGTTCTGACGGTGGCATGCCGGCAGAAATCTGCGTGAAATTGACCAGATCGGCAAACATGATGGTGACCGAATCATGACTATCTGCAATATTGAGACTTTCCGCCTTCAATCTGCTGGCGATGGATTCCGGCAGGATGTTCAGTAGCAACTTGTCTGATCTCGCCTGCTCGATCGCCAACGCCTGCAGCACCCGCTCTTTCTGCGATTGAAAGTAGCGCATGACAATATAGAGGATGGTCGCAGTACCGGAAAGATTCATGACAAAGAAGGTATCCTTGACATGGCTTGGAATCGGCAAAGCGTTGCTGGCAAAAAGCGTGTTCATCTGCCAGGAAACCGCAGCCAAGCCTAGGAAGAGTGCGAACCAGGGAGTTGATTGACGCGTACCCAGGATCATCAGGGCACCCACTGGTGACAGGATAGCCCAGATTGCAACGCCGCTCGAAGCCTCGAAACCGCCGATTACCCATTGCATGAAGAAAGGCATGACCAGCAACATGACCAGCTGGGTAAAGATGAAGTAGTCGAAACGCTTGAGATGATAGAAGATCAGCAAGCTGACGTAAGAAACGACGATATAGCCATAAGGCACAGCCGCCATGAAGGCATAGCCCTCACCCAGACCGGAAAGGGTGAATATCCAGAAAACACAGATCAGACTCTCGGCAAAGACAAGTAATGAAAGAATTGCCCTGCCAACCAACGGGGCTGAAGGATCAGAGAATCGACCCCAAACCTGGCGTGGAAATCCACCGAAAGATTTGAGCTTCAATCCCATCGCCGTTTAATCAAAAAAACGCCCATTGTTATTATTCTCACACCCCCAGAACGTCTTACTATATCGCATGCCTATTGGATTATCCAGCCACCAGCTGCCAAATATCGGCGCTATTATTTTCACCTGATGAATCATTCGCCGTGGCACGCCGGACCGGTTTTAGGGTAAAATTCCATCAGGCGGGCCTCCCCGCATTGCAAAGCAGCCAACCTGGTCAGGTCCGGAAGGAAGCAGCCACAACTGCTGAAGCAAGTGCCGGGGGTTAGGCTCGCCCCCTATTCCTCCGCAAGCAAGTACCAGAGCTGCTCAAGACTTAAGCCATGACTTAAGCGATGATTTCAGCTAAAGTTGAGTCACTGCAAACAAGTTCTTAATCTCGCGAGTATCCAAGTATGAGTTATCAGGTTCTGGCCCGCAAATGGCGTCCAAAATCGTTTGAAACGCTAGTCGGCCAGGATCATGTCGTGCGCGCATTAAGCAATGCGCTGGACCAGCAACGCCTGCATCATGCCTACCTCTTCACCGGCACGCGCGGTGTAGGCAAAACCACACTATCACGCATACTCGCCAAATCACTGAATTGCGAAACCGGCGTCACTTCCAAACCTTGCGGCCAGTGCTCCACCTGCGTCGCCATCGACAAGGGCAGCTTTATTGATTATGTCGAGATGGACGCCGCATCGAATCGCGGTGTCGATGACATGACGGCGCTGCTGGAAAAAGCCGTCTATGCGCCCACTCAGGGCCGCTACAAGGTCTACATGCTGGACGAAGTGCATCAGCTCACCGGCCATGCTTTCAACGCCATGCTGAAAACACTGGAGGAACCTCCAGCGCACGTCAAATTCATCCTGGCAACCACTGACCCGCAAAAAGTACCCGTCACTGTCCTCTCCCGCTGCCTGCAGTTCAATCTGCGCCAGATGACCGGCACTGCCATCAGCGAACATCTGCAACGCATCCTCGGGGAGGAACAGATCGCTTACGAACCGGTTGCGTTGCAGCTGGTTGCCCGCGCAGCCAACGGCAGCATGCGCGACGCCCTTTCACTGTTGGACCAGGCTATCGCCTACGGAGGCAACGCTGTCAACGAGCAGGAAGTTCGCGCCATGCTGGGCGCGATCGACCAGAGCTATCTGTTCGACCTGCTCGATACCTTGGCCGCACAGGATGGCGCCAGCCTGATGGCCTTTGCCCAACAAATGGAACAGCGCAGCCTGTCCTTCGAAGCCGCACTGGCTGATCTGGCCACACTGCTCTACCAGATCGCAGTATATCAATCTGCGCCGGGCAGCGTGCCTCAGGATCTGCCGGAATATGCCAGATTGGTGGCACTTGCGGAAAAACTCAGCCCGGAACAGATACAATTGTTCTATCAGATCGCTCTGATCGGGCGCCGCGACATCGGTTTGGCCCCGGACGAATTTGCCGGCTTCAGCATGTGCCTGCTGCGCATGCTGGCGTTTCTGCCGACCGAAATGTCAACGCCTGTTACCGGTAAACCTGCTGCCGCTACAAGCTCAAATATTCCTGCCCAAAAAACTATTGCTCCGGCACAAACGGCACCCCTCTCTCAGACATTGACACCACAAGCTGTCACCCAGGTACCGGAAGCCTCACCAACTGAAACCGTTACCAAGACCCAATCCGGAACCAAAGATGAAACCACCAATGTCGTCTTTGACGGCAACTGGCGTCAGCTGGTCGATGGCCTCAAACTCGGACTTGCCAGGGCACTGGCGCAGAACTGTGAATTGCTGCGCCACGACGCGCATAATTTCCATCTTTCAGTACCCGCAGCTCACAAGCACCTGCTGGATCAAAGCTATCAGGAAAAACTGCGTACAGCCTTGGTTCAACATTTCGGTACCAATATCAAGCTGCATTTTGAAGTAGGCGGCACCGGAAACACCCCTGCTGCGCAAATCAGCCAGGAAAAGGCTGAAATGCAATCAGCTGCCGAATCAGCCATCAGGGAAGATGATTTTGTCCAGGCTTTGGTCCGTGACTTCGGCGCACAAATCATTCCCTCAAGTATCAAACCAATTCAATAAAACCCATCAGGAGAAGACAGATGATGAAAGGTGGCATGGGCAACCTCATGAAGCAGGCCCAACAAATGCAGGAGAACCTCAAACGTGCACAGGCAGAGCTGGCCACGGTAGAAGTTGAAGGCCAAGCCGGATCCGGCATGGTCAAGGTCACAATGACCTGCAGAAATGAAGTCAAACGCGTCAGCATTGATGACAGCCTGATGGGTGACGACAAGGAGATGCTGGAAGATTTGTTGGTCCTCGCGCTGAACGACGCCGTCAACAAGGCTGAGGCCACCTCTCAACAACGTATGAGCGGCCTGATGCCGGCCGGCATGAAGTTGCCGTTCTGAACACCGCAATCCTCACAAACATTCATGCACAACCCACTCGCACTTGAGCAACTTGTCGAAGCCTTGCGCTGCCTGCCGGGTGTCGGACCGAAATCTGCGCTGCGCATGGCCTACCATCTGCTGCAACGCGACCGCCAGGGCGCGAACCAGTTGGCCGCTTCGCTCAGCCTGGCCCTGGGTGTCATCAATCACTGCAGCCTCTGCAACAACTTCAGCGAGCAACCGGTATGCCCGCTGTGCGCATCGGAAAAACGTGACTCCAGCCTGCTGTGCGTCATCGAGATGCCGACAGACCTCATGATGCTGGAGCAGACGCAAGCCTATCAAGGCATGTATTTCGTGCTCATGGGTCGCCTGTCACCACTCGATGGCGTAGGTCCCAAGGAAATCCACCTCGATAAACTGATCAAGCGTGCGCAGGACGGCCTGATACAGGAAGTCATACTCGCCACCAACTACACGGTCGAAGGCGAGGCTACTGCGCATTATGTCAGCGAATTACTGAAGGCACGTGGACTGAAAGTCAGCCGTATCGCCAGAGGGCTGCCCATGGGTGGCGAAATTGAGCATGTAGACAGCGGCACGCTGGCGCAGGCCATGATGGAGCGCCGTAGCGTAAGGTAGAAGTTATACCAGGCCAAGCAGCTCGCCGGGCTCGGCAATCATGGCATCTGCGCCCCACTCCTGCGGCTTGTCAGTCACATCGATATAGCCAAACAGCGCAACCACAGTCTTCATGCCCGCGGCCCGGCCCGCCTGCACATCCCGCTCGGCATCGCCCACGTAGATACAATCCAGCGGACTGACCCCTGTCATCTTGCATGCCAGCAGCAAGGTGTCAGGATGTGGTTTGGCATGAGGCGCATCATCGCCACAGACCAGACAACTGACACGCTCATGCAACTGCAAGGCGCGGATCAGTGGTTCTGAAAAACGTCGCGGCTTGTTGGTGACGATGCCCCAAGGCATCTTTTTGCTTTCCATTTTGCCAAGCACCACCTCGATACCATTGAATAAAACCGGTGACCGGGTAAAGACCTGATCATAGAGGTCAAGATATTCCTGGCGCATATCAGCGAAACGCGCATCTTCCGGGCTCAGATTGAAGCCGACGGATAACAGCCCCTTGGATCCATGCGAGGCGTAAGGCCGGATCTCGCTCAACGGCAAAGCCTGCAGCCCATAGCGTTCACGTTGCAGATTGAGCGCATAAGCCAAGTCTGGTGCGGTATCGACCAGCGTTCCATCCAGATCAAAAATTATCATGACATGATGCTTATTTGGTCGCGTGCAGCAGGTAATTCACCGACACATCATCATCCAGCCAGTAACGCTTGCTTAATGGGTTGTAACTCATGCCCTTGAGGCCGGCTACCGTCAATCCGCTACGGCGCACATACGCCGAAAGCTCGGAAGGCTTGATGAATTTCTCATATTCATGTGTACCTTTTGGCAGCATGTTCAACACATATTCAGCGCCGACAACGGCAAGCAGGTAGGCTTTTGGGTTGCGGTTGATAGTAGAGAAAAATACATGGCCGCCCGGCTTCACCAGACGGGAACAGGCGCTAATGACCGCTGCAGGATCAGGCACATGTTCGAGCATTTCCATGCAGGTGACGACATCGAAACTCTCCGGCTCTTCGGCAGCCAACGCTTCAACTGCTACCAGCCTGTAGTCAACCTTGACCCCGCTCTCCAGACTGTGCAGGCGCGCCACTTTCAGCGCTTTCTCACCCAAATCGATACCTGTGACCTCTGCGCCTCGCTGTACCATGGACTCCGCCAGAATACCGCCACCACAGCCAACATCGAGCACACGCTTGCCCGACAACTGTGCGTGCTGGTCGATAAAACCCAGACGCAATGGATTGATTTCATGCAGGGGTTTGAACTCGCTGTTCTGATCCCACCAGCGATGGGCGAGTATGGCGAATTTCTGCAATTCTGCCGGATCGACGTTCTGTTCCTGTTCCATTTCCGTATTCAGTATTTTCATTGATGCTGTGTCAGTCTTGAATGCCAGACCGTAACAATTTCCTTCAATTCGGCCGGCTCGATATCGGCATAGACGCCATCCTGCCCCTTAAGTTTTTGATACTTCAATTCCCCGGCAACCCAGGTATGGGTGACATGCTCACGCCCGGTCACATAAACCAGATGAGAGATCGGATCGAAACATGGAAGCAGCTCGGGATCGGCAATCCTGACGGCCGTCAGATCAGCAAATTTACCTGTCTCGATAGTGCCAATCTTATCATCCAGACCCAAGGCGCGCGCAGCATCTATCGTCGCCATTTCAAGCACTGTTCTGGCAGGCAACGCTGCTGCATTTCCTGTCGAGCCTTTTGCCAGCAATGCTGCAAGCCGCATCTCGGCAAATATATCCAGACGGTTGTTGCTGGCGGCGCCGTCG
>DLMX01000084.1:0-158 GCA_002479405.1 Methylophilaceae bacterium UBA7525 | reverse complement strand
TTGTTGCTGGCGGCGCCGTCGGTACCGATACCCACACCCACACCGCGTTGCATCAGATCAGCGATTGGCGCTATGCCGCTGGCAAGTTTGAGATTGGAGGTCTGACAATGCGCCACATGGCAGCCGAATTCCGCCAGCATATCCATTTCCCGCTCATC
>DLMX01000088.1:22554-22900 GCA_002479405.1 Methylophilaceae bacterium UBA7525 | reverse complement strand
TCGGTATAGATGGCGACGCTGGGTATCTTCAGTGCCACAGCCAGATGCATGAGTCCGGTATCGACGCCAACGGCGGCGCGTGCAAGTGCGATGACGCCAGCGAGTTGGTTCAGCCCGAGCCGGGGCAGGACGATGGTCTGTGCTGATTTTGCGGCAATCTCCAGCGCGCGTTCATGCTCGGCCTGTGAACCCCAAGGTAGGACCAGTGCCAGGCCTTTGGCGTGCAGTTGGGCGGCAAGCGCGATCCAGTGATCGACCGGCCAGAGCTTGGAGTCGCGACTGCTACCGTGCAGGCCGACAACGAATTTTTCCGGTAATTGCAATGCCGAGATATCGGCTTTTGGTT
>DLMX01000088.1:476-22409 GCA_002479405.1 Methylophilaceae bacterium UBA7525 | reverse complement strand
GCCGAGATATCGGCTTTTGAGGCGATGCCATAATCCGGCAAGCTACCCGGTATGGGGTAGCCCAGCGCCCGTGCGGCCAATTGACGGATGCGGGGTACGGCGTGCTGCTCACGTGAGACTTTGTGCTTGCTGTTGTACAGGCAGGTGGCCAGAGGCTCGCGGATGGAATGGCGGTCATAGCCATGATTNNGGAGGCGATGCCGTAATCCGGCAAGCTGTCCGGCATGGGGTAGTCCAAAGCCTGTGCAGCCAATTGGCGGATGCGCGGTACGGCGTGCTGCTCACGCGAGACCCTGTGCCTGCTGTCGTACAGGCAGGCAGCCAGTGGCTCGCGGATGGAATGACGGTCGTAGCCGTGATGCGGCGCTTTGGCCAGACGGCTGATGAGGGCGCTTTTCAGCAGGCCTTGGGTGTCCAGTACCAGATCATAAGTCCGGGATTGCAGCTGCTGTTTCAGTGTCGCAATCTCGCGCCAGGTTTGTGTGGCAAAAGGTTGCTTGCGCCAGCGGCGCATGGCCACCGTCATCACGCTATCGACGCCCGGGTGCAGGCGCGGGATATCAGCGAAACTTTCTTCCACCACCCAGTCGATCTCCATGTCCGGATGGCGGGTGCGGATGTCGTTGATGACCGGAAGATTGTGAATAACGTCTCCCAGTGAGGTGGTCTTGATGATGAGCAATCGAGGCATAGGCGGCATTTTCGCATACAATGAGGCCTTTATTGAGCGAGATGGTCGATTGAAGTTTGCATTCCTGATTTTCAAGTATTTTCCCTTCGGAGGCATGCAACGCGACATGCTGCGCATCGCCAGGGAAGTTACAAGCAGAGGCCATCAGGTCGAGATCTTCACGATCTCGTGGAATGGTGACCTGCCGGAGAGTGAGATCAAAGTGCATGTTATACCGGCAGCAGGTATTTTCAACTACACGAAATACCGGCGCTTTATCGCCCAGGCGCATCAGCATATCGCGCAGGACGCTGAAAGTGGCAGTCCTTTCGATCTTGTTGTCGGATTCAATCGCATGGCGGGACTGGATGTCTATTTCGCGGCCGATCCCTGCTTCATCGAGCGGGCGCATGCGCAGCGAAGCTGGCTCTATCGGCTGACGCCGCGTTATCGCTGGTTCGCACAATGCGAGGAAGCCATTTTCCAGCCGCAGGCCGCGACTCATATCCTGTTGCTATCCGATATCGAAAAAGGCTATTTCCAGAAGTGGTATCAGACGCAGGATGCCCGTTTTCATTTCATTCCGCCGTTCCTGTCTGCGGAGCGTTTTGTGGCCAAGGACAAAGCGGCCATGCGCCAACATCTGAGGCAGACTTTTGGTTTTGGCGACGACGATTTCGTCTATCTGCTGGTCGGTTCCGGGTTTTCCATGAAGGGTCTGGATCGGGCGATTCATGCCATGGCCAGCCTGCCGCAGGATAAGTTGTCGACCACCCGCTTGGTGGCCGTTGGCCAGGATAATCCCAAGCCTTTCATGCAAATGGCGAGGAAGCTCGGGGTTGAGCGTCAGGTGACGATTTCCAAAGGCCGGCCGGATATTCCGGACCTGATGCAGGGTGCGGACGTTTATGTGCATCCTGCCTACCGTGAAAACACCGGCCTGGTGATTCTGGAAGCGCTGGCCAGCGGTCTGCCGACACTGGTGACAGCGACTTGCGGTTATGCCTTTCATGTGGCCGAGGCGCAAGCCGGGCTGGTCGCGAGCAGTCCTTTTGACCAGAACGAATTCAACCGGCTTTTCCTGCAAATGATGCAGAGCGCTGAGCGCGAGCAGTGGAGTCGCAATGGCCTGGCGCACGCACGTCAAGTCATGGCGGCGAATGACGGCAGTGCGGAAGCACGGGTGCTGATCGAGGTCGCCGAAAAGAAACGCGGAGCCGGCCGGTGATCTGGGCGCGTCAGCACATGGTGGCGCCGCACTGGCTGCATCAGTTTTTTGTCGATCAGGATCCGTTCGACAGCATCATGCAACTGCATGGCGAGGTGTTTCGCGATGTGCCCGGCCGCAAGACCATACGGGTGCGTATCGGCGGAAAGTTCTATTTCGTCAAGCAGCATTTCGGTGTCGGCTGGCGTGAGATATTCAAGAACCTGTTGAGCGCAAAATGGCCGGTGTTGACGGCGGAAACCGAATGGCAGGCCATCCGGAAACTGGGTGAAATCGGCATCCCCACCACGCCGGCGGTGGCTTATGGGATGCGCGGGCTGAATCCCGCAACCTTGCAGTCCTTTCTGATGACCGAAGACCTGGGCGACATTGTTTCACTGGAGACCTTGTGTGCCGACTGGAAGAGTAATCCGCCGGAACCGGCATTCAAGCGCAAGCTGCTGATCAAGGTTGCGGAATTGGCGCGCAGCTTGCACGACGGCGGCATGAATCACCGGGATTTTTATATCTGCCATATATGTCTGAATAATGTGAAGCTGGCTCAGGGTGAGATATACCTTTATCTCATTGACCTGCACCGCGTCGGCATCCGCCCGCTAATCCGCCCGGTCGATCGCATGAAGGATATGGCCGCCCTCTATTTTTCCGCCATGGAAGCCGGCCTGAGCAAGCGTGATTATCTGCGCTTTCTCAAGCATTATCGCCGCCAGTCGTTGAAAGATACCTTGTCGGGCGAGGCCGGATTCTGGCGTCAGGTGGCAAGCCGGGCGGACAAACTCTATTTGAAATTTCATGGCAAAATGCCTGAAACAAAATTCTGGTAAGAGGTCGCCTTGCAAGCCTACATTTCATCCACGTTAAAAAACCAGCTGGAAGCGAATCAGCTCGGCGATTTCGACCATCTCTGGAATTATCGCGGTGACTGGTTCGAATCGCCGAATCAGGGCCGTGGCGGTTGGAGTGGGGTGAACCGGCTGGTGCTTGATATGCCGGATGGCGGTCAGCTGGGCCTGTTCCTCAAGCGTCAGCAGAACTATATCCGCCGTACNNCAGCTGGAAGCGAATCAGCTCGGTGATTTCGAGCATCTCTGGAATTATCGCGGCGACTGGTTCGAATCGCCGAACCAGGGTCGCGGAGGCTGGAGCGGGGTGAACCGGCTGGTGCTGGATATGCCGGATGGTGGTCAGCTGGGCCTGTTTCTCAAGCGCCAGCAGAACTATATCCGCCGTACTTTCCTGCACCCGTTTTCCGGCGTTGCGACCTTTTCCTGCGAGTACAAAACGATCAGCCACTTGCGGGATCATGGCGTGCCGGTACCGACCCTGGTGTTTTTCGATCAGAAGTCATCGACAGAAGGCGCCCAGGCGATTCTGATGACGGAAGAACTGCTGGGTTACCGCTCAGCAGATCGCATGGCCGCGGAAGTGTTACTGAATCCGGCTTACACGCGCAAGCAGAAACAGGCGGTGATCACTTGTGCCGCAAAGGCGGTCAGAAGCCTGCATGATGCGCGCGTGCAGCATCGTGCGCTGCACTCCAAACACCTACTGGTCAATATGGTGAATCCGGATGCACCCAAGGCCGTAATCATCGATTTCGAGAAAGCCCGCATCAAACTCTTTCCCCTTTCGCGCACCCGGCGCGACTTGGCAACGCTCAATCGGGATATCGGCGGCCTGAGCCGAACAACGCGGCTGTATTTCTTCAAGCAGTATCTTGGCATCGAGAAACTCGGGTTCTGGTCCAAACTGCTATGCCGGTTGGTGATCAGCAGGAGCCGGAAACCCAAGAGACAGCCTCGGCAGGAAGTGGCGGTTTAGGCTGCCTTTGCGCATGGTTGATCTTTTTCAGCTGTCTCGCGAAGCTGCAGATACGCCATTCGATCTGTCGTTGGCGGATTCCGGTCAACTACACGATCTCCGTGTCGTCCGGGCCGTACCCAACAAGCGACTGGTGTGTCACGGAATCTGGAACGGCCAGTCCGTCTACGCCAAGATATTCATCGGTTCACAGGCGCAACGCTATGCTGCGCGCGACGCTGAAGGGGTTGGCCGGCTGACCAGGGCCGATATCGCGACCCCTGCTTTGCTGCACTCTGCGGATATAGGCATACAGAATAGTGCCGCTACCGGCCGGGCGCTGATCTATGCTGCGATTGATGATGCACTGAATGCGGAGCAGGCCTGGCAACAGTGTACCGGTGCGCAAAGGCTGGGCCTGGCCCTGAAACTGGTCGCAGAAGTCGCGGCTCACCATCATGCCGGCCTCATGCAGACCGACCTCTACCTGAAGAATTTTCTTGTGCAGGGCGAGAAGCTCTACACGCTGGATGGCGATGCCATCAAGCCTTTGCCGCAGTTTTTCGCAAGGCGGACGGCACTCGGCAATCTGGCCCTGCTATTGTCCAAATTCGATGTGCTGGAAATCCAGATCTGGCTGCCGACGTTGTTGCAGGCGTATGCCGCTGGTCGTGGTTGGCAGCAGCATCCGGATGAGCGGCAGATGCAATCGCGCATCGCTTATTACAGGCGACGCGCCGTAAGAGCTTATGCCGAAAAGAAGGTCTTGAGGCAATGCACGGATGTCATGGTTTCCCGCAGTTGGCGCCACTTTCTGGCCATGTCGCGGCAAAATCCCAACGCAGAGCTGCAACAGATGTTGCTCGCCACGCCTGATTCGCTGGTCGAGGATATCAGCCAACAAAGGTTGAAGAGCGGCAATACCTGTACCGTGGCGCTGGCAGAAATCAATGGCCGAAAGTTGGTCGTAAAACGGTACAATATCAAAAGTCTCTGGCACCTTTTGGGCCGGTTCTGGCGTTCGAGCAGGGCGGCCGATTCATGGGTCAACGCCCACCGGCTGCTGATGTACGGCATTGCCACGCCTGCGCCTGTTGCATTGCTTGAGCAGAGGTTCGGGCCGTTGCGGGGCAGGGCATACTTTGTCGCCGAATACACATCTACGCCGGATATTGCGCAGTGGCTGCAATCACCTTCTGTCGCGGATGATCAGAAAAAATCGGTGCTGGAGGCGTTGGCCAGGCTTATGCACAAGTTGATGTTATTGCAGATTGCGCATGGCGATCTCAAGGCCAGCAATATCCATGTTGACGATAGTCAGCCCGTATTGATCGATCTGGACAGTTTGCGCGAATTTCGATGCAAAGCCTGGTTTGAAGCAAGTCATGTGCGTGACCTGCGACGCCTGCTGAGGAACTGGCGGGATCAGCCGGATGTGCAGCAATCGCTGATGGCGGCGTTGCAAAAAACATATGGTGACCACCCTCTGCTGGCCAAGGCGCTGCAGGCTTGAGTTATCGGCTTGAGCTATAGGCATGAACAGTGGTTTGAATTTATTTGAAGAAGTCAGTGAGTCCTGAAGCATGATTATTCTAGGTTTATCCGGTGCGCTGGGGCACGATGCTTCGGCCGCGATTCTGGTTGATGGCAAGATCGTGGCCGCAGCAGAAGAAGAGCGCTTTATCCGCGACAAACATGCCAAAAACCTCTTTCCCTACGAGGCAGCCAAATACTGCATGAAGGAAGCCGGTGTGCGCCCTGACCAGGTCGATATCGTGACTTTCCCCTATGGTGAAATCCCCATCAGCTCGGCGGCGCGCTGGCATTACGCCAAGCGTCACTGGTATGCGCCGGATCGCGCGCTGGATGCCATCTTCAACGGCAACCGCCGGTTCCGCCGCAATCGTGACAAGGCTTTGGCTCTGATGGCCGATCTGGGCCTGAGCAAGGCCAGATATGTGCCGGTCGAGCATCACATGGCGCATGCCAGTTCTGCCTATCACCTGAGCGGTTTCAAGGAAAAGACCGCCATCGTCGGCATCGACGGCAAGGGTGAATATGCCACGACCTTTTTCGGTTATGGTGAGAACGGCAAGATCCACAAGATCAAGGAGTTCTATGACCCGGACTCGCTCGGAGGCATGTACGGAGCGATTACCGAGTATCTCGGTTTCGAGATGCTGGACGGCGAATTCAAGGTCATGGGCATGGCGCCATATGGCGATGCCAGCAAATATGACTTGTCGCGCTTGGTGCAATTCAAGGACGGGGACCTGCGCGTCAACACCAGGCTGGTCAATGTGGTGGGCCTGCGTCGCTACAAGGAAAACGGCAAGGGCTATTACTTTACGCCCGAATTGATTGAATGGCTCGGGCCCAAGCGGCAGGGTGACGAGATCGACGATCCCTACATCCACTACGCGGCTTCGGTTCAGCAGTTGCTGGAAGACGTGGCGCTGGAGATGATCGACTATTACGTCGGCGACATTATCCGCGAGACCGGTCGCATTGCCATGGCTGGCGGTGTGGCGCTTAACGTCAAATTGAACCAGCGCATCATCAATATGCCGGGCGTCAAAGAGTTGTTTGTGCAACCGGCTTCCGGCGATGCCGGTACTTCACTGGGCGCAGCCAGCTTTGTCGCCGCACAGATGGGAGAGCAGGTCGAGCCCATGCAGCATGCCTATCTTGGTCCAGCCTTTACGACCGAAGAATGTCTGGCCGCCTGCGAAGTGCATCCTTCCAAGCCCAAGTTCACCCGGATCGATAATGCGCCGGAAAAAGCAGCCGAAATTCTGGCGAACGGCAATCCACTGGCCTGGTTCCAGGGGCGTATGGAATTCGGTCCGCGTGCCCTGGGATGCCGCAGTATCCTTGGCGACCCCAGTCACCCAGGCGTGGCCGATCGCATCAACGCGCAGATCAAATATCGCGAACGCTGGCGTCCGTTCTGCCCCAGCATGCTGGACAGGGTGGCCGAGGATATCCTGCAGACGGATCATCCGGCACCCTATATGACTTTCACCTTCGATGTTGCCGAGCACTGGAAGTCACGTATACCGGAAGTGGTGCATGAGGATGGCACGGCGCGTGCGCAGGTGGTGACCAAGGCGACCAATCCGCGTTATTACGCGCTGATCGAGGAATTGGAAAGATTGCGCAATGTACCCGTGGTGCTGAACACTTCGCTCAACAGAAGAGGTGAACCCATGATCTGCAGCCCGACTGACGCCCTCAACATGTTCTATGGTTGTGATCTGGAATATCTCATGATGGAAGACGTGCTGGTGACCAAAACCTGATCATCTGTAGGTCGTCAGAATGGAAGATTTTCCTTGACAATCGGGTGTGTTTTTGCGCTGCAGCCCCGATTTGACCGCGTCCCGGCATAGCTGCATAATCAAATACTAGTTAAAGATATTCGGCGGTTGTTATGAAACAGTCCTTGATTGAAATTACCCAAAGAATCAGAGAACGCAGTTCTTTGACCAGGCAGGCATATCTGCAGCGAATGGAGCAGACCATTGCCCGTCCGCGTGGCGCAGATCGTATGGGCTGTGCCAACGTGGCCCACGCCTTTGCTGCCATGCCTGCCAATGACAAGTTGCGCGTTGTGGCAGAACGTGCGCCACATATCGGCATCGTAACGGCTTATAACGATATGCTTTCTGCGCACCAGCCGTACGAAAGATTCCCGGATATCATCCGCGACGAGGCGGCCAAGCACGGTGCTACCGTGCAGGTTGCCGGTGGCGTGCCGGCCATGTGCGACGGCGTCACGCAAGGCGAGCCCGGCATGGAGCTCAGCCTGTTCTCGCGCGACAACATTGCCATGGGTACGGCGATCGCACTTTCGCATGATGTATTCGATGCGGCATTGCTGCTGGGCGTCTGTGACAAGATCGTTCCGGGTCTGCTGATCGGTGCTCTGCATTTCGGTCATCTACCTTGTGTTTTCGTGCCAGCCGGCCCGATGGCAAGCAGTAATATGAGTCATGGTGAAAAATCGACTGTGCGTGAGCACTTCGCGCGTGGCATTGTCGGTCGCGGTGAATTGCTGGCGGCGGAATCTGCTGCCTATCATGGGGTCGGCACCTGTACTTTCTACGGCACAGCCAATAGTAATCAAATGCTGCTTGAAGCCATGGGCTTGCATGTACCAGGCGCTGCGTTCGTCCATCCGGCCTCCGGCTTGCGTGAAGAGTTGACTCGTGAATCGGTGCGAACCGTATTATCCATTACTGCTGGTCAGCATCGTTTTACACCGATTGGCCGTATGGTCGATCCGCGTGTCATCGTCAATGCCATGGTGGCACTGATCGCCACCGGCGGTTCGACCAATCACCTGATTCACTGGGTTGCGGTTGCTCGTGCTGCCGGCATCATCATTGACTGGACGGATTGTTCGGAGCTGTCGCAGACGACGCCATTACTTTCACGTGTCTATCCAAACGGCAGCGCCGACGTGAATGAGTTCCAGGCGGCTGGCGGTCCTTCATTCATCATCCGTGAATTGATTGAAGGCGGTTACATGCACCCGGATGTGGGTACAGTGGCCGAGGGCGGTCTGCGCGAGTACGGCAAGGTGCCGGAGATGGTGCGTGACCGCTTGGTGTGGCGCGACCTGCCGAAGAAGACGCAGAACGACAAAGTTGTCCGCAATGCTGATGCGCCATTCAGCGAGACCGGCGGTTTGAAGCTGTTGACCGGCAACCTGGGTCGTTCCGTCATCAAGGTATCTGCCGTACCGATTGATCGTCATATCATCGAAGCGCCGGCAATCGTCTTTACGACACAGCAGGAACTGTTGAGTGCCTTCAAGGCCGGCAAGCTGGAGCGAGATTTTGTCGCTGTTGTGCGCTTCCAGGGTCCTGCCGCCTGCGGCATGCCGGAACTGCACAAATTGACGCCACCATTGGCGGCGTTGCAGGGTAAGGGATTCAAGGTTGCTATCGTGACTGATGGCCGTATGAGCGGCGCATCCGGCAAGGTGCCTGCCGCCATCCACTTGAGCCCGGAAGCACTGCAGCAAGGTCCGATTGCCAAGGTCAAGACCGGTGACATGATTCGCCTGGACGCCATCGAAGGCACGCTGAATGTGCTGGTGGATGAAGAGACCTGGGCGGCTCGGCCATGTGCGGCCCTGACTGAAACGCAGGAGATGGAGAATTCGCACGGCATGGGTCGAGAACTGTTCGGCGGCATGCGCAAGAATGTGAAGACGGCTGAAGAAGGCGCCATCACCTGGCTTTAAACCATTTGATAACCGATTGATGTGGCATTACTTTGGCTTGCCGTACTAATTGTACTGTCAGCGCTCAAGTGCCTTGCCTCAATCGGTTCTGAAATGGCTTTGACCAATCCAGAATCAGGCAATAACTGCGTTCCCCTCGCTTGCCGTACTTGATGTACTGTCTGCGCTCAGGTGCCCTGTTCTTGCCTGATTCTGAACTGGTCGGGTTGACGCCACAACACAGGGGTTGTGTCCGTCAAGACGGCTGCCAAGACCGTAAAGGCCTTGGCCGTTAATATGGCTCTAAAGCAGCTCATCTTGACGCGATGGCAGCTCGGCTTGACGCTACAAAACGTACGGAACATAACAGCCGAGAAGTGTAGATATGAAGTGAAGTTGCAGTGGAGACTAACTTTCAGGTTATGTCGGAACTGAAACCTGCGCAACGCAAAATTAGCTCGCGTATCTATTTAATCAGCGCTTCCTTGAAGCATTCAAGAATACGATTCAATTGAGAGAGACTAGCTAGTATGAATACATTAGATTTGGCCAACCACGGTCCGGTGATTCCGGTCATTGTCATTAACAAGGTGGAAGATGCTGTACCGATGGCGGAGGCTTTGCTGGAAGGCGGCATCAAGGTGCTGGAAGTTACACTGCGTACTTCCTGCGCATTGCAGGCCATGGAAGCGATCGCCAAGGCAGTGCCCGATGCGATTCTGGGTTCCGGTACCGTGCGTAACATCAAGGATGCACAGGCATCAAAGGATGCCGGTTGCCAGTTTGCAGTAAGCCCCGGCTACACCAGCGAGTTGGGTCGTGCTGCGCGCGAAATCGGCTTGCCCTTGTTGCCGGGCGTTTCCACAGGTAGTGAAATCATGACCGCCAATGCCGACGATTACTATTTCCTCAAGCTGTTCCCTGCTGTCGCAGTGGGGGGCATTAATCTGCTGAAGGGTTTTGCCGGTCCGTTCGGCGACGTCAAGTTCTGCCCGACCGGCGGCGTTACTGTAGAATCCGCACCACAGTTTCTCGCATTGCCCAATGTCGTGGTTTGCGGTGGCACTTGGCTGACACCGGCAGATGCCGTTGCCAACAAGGACTGGAAGCACATCACCAAACTGGCCAAAGAAGCCAGCGCCATCAAGGCTGCCTGATGTTGATGCGGCGGAGCCCAATGCTCCGCCTAGTCCGGGACGCATGGTGGATCTGACTCAATACAAGACCCTGGTTTTCGATTGTGACGGGGTCATTCTCGATTCCAATCAACTCAAGACCCGGGCCTATTTTGATACGGCCATTGCCTTCGGTGCCAATGAGCAGCAGGCCAAGGCGCTGATGGACTATCATATCCGGCTGGGCGGTATCTCCCGTTATCCCAAATATCAGTACTTTCTGACCGATATCCTGGGACAGCCCGCCACGGAAACCGATATCCAGTTCCTGCTGGATCGCTTCGCCAGTGAAATCCATCATGGTCTGTTGCAGTGTAAAGTGGCCGATGGTTTGCATGAATTGCGAGTCAAGTATCCTGATGCTCGCTGGATGGTGTTGTCCGGTGGTGACCAGCAGGAACTGCGACAATTGTTCAAGACTCGCCAGCTTGATTCCATGTTTGATGCCGGCATTTTCGGCAGCCCGGATAACAAGGATCAGGTGCTGGCGAGGGAAATGAGCAAGGGCAATATTCAGAAGCCAGGGCTGTTTCTGGGCGACAGCAAATACGACCATCAGGCTGCGCTTGCTGCAGGCCTCGATTTTGTTTTCATCAGCGAACTGACCGAATTCGAAGGCTGGGAGGAATATTGCAAAGCGCATGATATCCGAGTCGTTGAACGGCTCTCGACATTGGTTCAGGACAGATGATGCGCAAAAGTAAGTTGATCGGCAGCTCACAGTTCGAACAGATGTGTCAGGCGGGTACAGTCCTGGAGCAGGACGAGCGTGGCATCAAGGTGCTACGGCTGCAAAACGGCGATATGCTGAAAGTATTCAGGGTCCGTAACAGATTCAGTGTCGCCCGCATATATTCTTATGCCAGACGTTTCTGCCGTAATGCCGCGCGTTTGCAGAGGTCGGGTATTCCGACCGTTCATATCAAGCAACTCTTTCATCTGGAAGCGCCAGCTGAAACCGCAGTCCTCTATGCTCCACTGGAGGGCTCGACTTTGCGCGAACTGCTGAGAAGCAGATCTTTGACGGTGGACGAGGCTGACATGCTGGGTACGTTCATTGCGAAATTACACTCGTATGGTGTGCATTTTCGATCACTGCATCTGGGGAATATCGTGATGGATACGCAGGGAAGGCTTGGCTTGATCGATATTGCCGACATGAGCATCTATCCGTGGCCCTTGTGGTGCGGAACGAGAGCCCGAAGCTTTACTCATCTGCATCGGTACCCGGAACAGATCCGCGAACTTGGTTTGGCGACATGGCAGAGAGTTGAAGGAGCCTATTTCGATCATGCGGCATTGCGTCCGGCATGCGAGAATCACCTGCGCCGACATCTTAAAAAAATTTCAGTCTTTGCATCATCATGACCCTGTTTACGGTATTGTTTTATCATGCGGGTGACTCGCAATTGCATATGATGGCTGGCTAGCATCTACTCAAGGGAAATGGAAAGGAATATGCACTATCTGGTAACCGGCGGGGCAGGCTATATCGGCTCGCACATGGTCAAACTGTTGCTCAAGCAAGGGTTTCAGGTGACCGTTGTCGATGACTTGTCCAGCGGTCACCGTGATGCAGTGCTGGGTGGGGAGCTGATTGTCCATGACTTTGCTGACCGTGCGTTGCTCGATCAGCTGTTTACTGAAAGAAATTTTGACGGGGTCTTTCACTTTGCCTCGAAGATACTGGTAGGAGAATCCGTCAGCAATCCGGCCAAATACTACCGTGCCAATAGTTTCGCTACGCTGACTCTGTTGGAAGCCATGCGCGACCACGGTCTCAATCATCTGGTGTTTTCTTCCACAGCTGCCGTGTATGGCGAGCCGCAATCGATTCCGATAGATGAGGCGCATCCCAAGGTGCCAGTCAACCCTTATGGGGCATCCAAGCTCATGGTGGAAATGATGATGTCCGATTTTCAGCGTGCGCATGGGCTGCGTTACGTTGCCTTACGATATTTCAATGCTGCCGGAGCCGATGCCGAAGGGCTTCTGGGTGAGTGCCACGAACCGGAAACGCACCTGATTCCGTTGGCATTGAAAGCGGTGTTGGGCAAGTTGCCTCCGCTGAAGCTATTCGGCGACGATTACGACACGCCGGACGGGACCTGCATACGCGATTACATTCATGTCGAGGACCTGTGTGCGGCACATCTCCTGGCCATGCAGTATATGAAGAAGGGTGGCGACTCTGCTGCATTCAATCTCGGCAATGGCGCTGGTTACAGCGTCAAGCAGGTTATTGATACGGTGGCCAGCGTTAGCGGCAAGTTAGTACCCTTCGAACTGGCGCCCCGCCGCGAGGGGGACCCGGCCAGGTTGGTGGCAGATGCTTCACGGGCAAATGGCGTTTTGCAGTGGGCGCCAATCCATAATGACCTTGAAACCATTATCCGCCATGCTTGGCAATGGGAACTGAAAGTGGCGGCGCAAGCGCAGGGGAAGATCATTTGAACGTCCTGCAGATCAGCCACTGCTATTACCCGCCTTTTCTCGATTGCTCACGCCAGTATGCGGCCTTGTTCAAAGGCACCGGCATCAAGGTGACGACGGTTTATCTGACTGGGGAGCCTGATGCGGAGGTGGAGCGTGCGACCGCATCCGATGAAGTGATTTTTCTCGGTTATAAAAGCAAGGACGTCAGCGGGCTGAAGCTGGGCGCCATCAGAAAAATCCGGCAGATCGTTGCAGAAAAAGAGTTTCGCTTCTGCATCGCCCATCGCGCCAAGCCTACTTATGTTGCCTTGCTGGCCACCCGTTTGCCAGTAATCAGTGTGCGACACAATTTTGGTGACTTTGACCGCTATGGCCGCCGTCTGCTGGTAAACCTGTTCCGCAAGCGCCTGTTGCTGTTGGGGGTTTCCAACGCAGTGCGTGATGAAATGCGCGCAAGATTGCCGCATTGGCTACATGAGCAGATCGAAACGCTGTACAACCGTATCGATGTCGAGGCGGTGCAGGCTGAACTGCTCGACAGGCAGGATGCACGCGTGCAGCTTGGATTGCCGGCCGATGCCTGGGTGGTCGGTAATGTCGGGCGCCTGCATCATGACAAGGATCAGGCGACCCTGATCCGCGGTTTTGCCAAGGCGCTCCCGCAATTGCCGGCAAACAGTCTGTTGCTGATCATGGGCTCCGGTCCGCTGGAGCAGGCTCTGAAGAACCTCGTTGTCGAACTTGGTGTTACAGACAAGGTGGTGTTTGCCGGCCAAGTGCCCAATGGCCGCAGATACTTCCGCGCGTTCGATGTGTTCGCGCTGACTTCGGATCATGAGCCGTTCGGCATGGTACTGCTGGAGGCGATGGCGGCAGGGTTGCCGATCATCTGCAGCGATAGTGGCGGTGGGGCAGAAGTGGTGCAGGGGGTTGGCTTGTTATTCGCATTGTCCGATGCCGGTGCATTGGCAGACAGGTTGCTGGAGACTGCCGGCTATGGCACTGAATGGGATCCTCTCCCCATGCAGCAACGTTTGGTCGAGCATTTTACCGACCACGCCGTGCAGTTGCGATTCAGACAGATGCCATTTGTAGCCGGGTTGCTGGCTGCCAGGGCGAGATTTTGACAAAGATATACTAAGAAGATTTAAGGTTATGCGCAAAGCTAGGATAGGCATGGTTTCCTTTGATTCGCTCGGGGATTCCCTATTGTATGTATTGATCGCGGAAAACCTTCGTCTGAATGGTTTTGATATCTGTCTTTACAGCAATATCGCCTACCAGATCCGGGCATGGATGCCACAACTGCAGATCATGCCATTGCCATCGCCGACCGAATTGGATGATGAACTGGAGAAGTACGATCTGGCTATCGTCAGTCCGCCCCAATGCGTGCGTGAAAAGCTGTCGGATGAGACATTGAATGTTATCCGGAAAAAGTGGGTCTTGATTTGCCACAAGGCGCCGGACAGCTGGAAATACGATCATACCCAACGACTTAGAGCCAATCTTCCGCCTGAAATATTCGAGCAGCTTGGCGCCTTGCCACGCTGTAGCGGGGCCATCAGGTACAGGCGATTCGAATATGAGAATATTGTCGAAATTGTACTGCATTACATGCGGGAGAAAATGGGGCTTAAGCAGATTGTGAAAAATGTCGCCTTGACCGTTCCTGCACATCTGCAATATCGGCGCTACGAAAAACGCATCATCGTCAGCCCGGATTCGGCTTGGCCGGAAAAGAAAGACTGGCCGGCATCGTCGTTTTTGCAGTTATGCCGCTTGCTACGCAAGCGGGGGTACTCTCCTGTTATTGTGGTCGCTCCATGCAATCATGCTGTCTGGGTTGCGAAGGCAAATAACGAATTTGAGGTTCCCGTATTTGATGATATCGGAAGCTTGGCAGCTTATATCTATGAGTCCGGTGCCGTGATCGCCAATGATTCAGGCAACGGGCATCTTGCCTCATTTCTTGGCATTCCGGTTGTCACAATTTACCGGAAACGCAACCGGAACTTTCACTGGCGCCCGGGCTGGGGGAAAACCACCGTGGTGACACCAGTCATCACTTTGCCATGGCTAGGCAAGTCCATCTGGCGACCATTTATCACCCCCAGGCGGGTGCTCAGACATTTGCGGACAATTTATGCCGACTAATCATTCGGATACCGGGTTCAAGGGAAGGTTGCTGATACTGGATGGTATTGGTGGTGTGCCATTGGGCAGGGAAATGCGGCAGGCGTTCGAGACGCTTGGTATCGAGGCCAGTCATTACGATTGTGCCGACTTGCAGCGAATTCCAATGTATGGGGTTCGTTCCGGTGTTTCAAAATTG
This sequence comes from Methylophilaceae bacterium UBA7525, assembly GCA_002479405.1. Lineage (GTDB taxonomy): Bacteria > Pseudomonadota > Gammaproteobacteria > Burkholderiales > Methylophilaceae > UBA6140. The sequence goes on along the minus strand of DLMX01000088.1, from coordinate 7,532 downwards.
CTGAACAAATGGGATGGCATGGATGAGTTCGTGCATTTGCCCAAAGTAGACCCAGATGTCATCAGGGATATTCTGCAGGCTGAGCGACCGCAGGCGATACTGGTCATCGGCTTCATTTACAAGTTCATCGAGCCAGCCTTATTAAGAAAGCTGGCCGCACAATTCGAATGCAGTTTGCATCTGTACGATACAGATAGCTGTAATCTGTATTCGAAAAGGCGTGAATTCATTTTCTTCTTGGAAAAAGAACTTACTGTCTACGATAGTATTTTCTCGTTCTCCAGGGTCACGACGAATTTCTTCCGCCGCACCAAGGGCTTGAATGCGCACTATCTGCCATTTGGCGCGTCGACGATCGACATGCCTGCAAACGCCGAGGAGCATCGTGATGTGCTGTTCGTCGGTAGTGGGGATTTGCGACGCATCTTGCTGCTGGAGAGCATTGCAGGACGCGTGTCCGTCTTCGGCGACCGCTGGGAGCGCAATTACCCCTTGATTTCTGAGACCTTGAGAGCCGGCGTTGTCGACAAGCCAGTTTGGGGGCGTGATTTACATCATTTGATGGCCGAATCGAAAATCATCCTCAACATTACCCGCGGGCCGTTTTACGCGGCAGAGACTGGCATCAATCTGAGGATTTTCGAGGCCTTGGCTGCCGGAAAGTTTTTGCTGACCGACCATTGCGATGAACTGGCGGAATTGTTCGAAGTAGGCGTCGAGATTGAAACATTTAGCGGTAGTGCGGAATTACGGGAAAAAGTGAGCTATTACCTTGAAAACCCGGAAAAGCGCTTGGCCATTGCCAAGCGTGGCCATGAGCGATATCTGCAGGAATTTACCTGGCAGAAACGCGTTGAAGCGTTGCTTGAGTACATGAATGCTTGATCAGGTCCGGCTAGGCTGGTGTTTGGGTGTGTTCGCCTAGCGGCGGCGGTAGATCAAAATCGCCTTCTTGCCTTTAACCGCTTTAAATTCAGCCACTTTTACATGGTTCTGCAGTCGTTCCTCGAGGAACACGTCCCTCTCCGGATCATCCTTGTTCGTGCTCACCAGGATGTATTCGTATTCATGCAGTTGGTTTTTCTCGATCAGGGCTTGCAGGTGAGACCAGTTCAAATCAGGGCCTAGACCGATAAATCTCTCTCCCGCGTAATAACGTAATCTCGGAGTCTCATAATAGGTGGGCAGGTTCTGCTGGTTATGCTGTTTTAGCCAGGCCACGGCTTCGAGTTCGTAATGGTAACCCTCACGTTTGGGCAGCACATTCTTGACCATGCCAAGTGCGAGAATCAGCATCAGACCCGTCACCAACCACTTGTAACGTCGGCTACGGTCGGCGTTTTCCAACTGCACCACCAACTGCCTCAAGCCGAAAGCGGCCAGTATGATCAGCATCAGTGTCAGAGGAGCGATATAGCGGCTAGACAGCACGAATACCTTGAGAATAATCAGGAACATATCGAGCAAGGCGATTGCCATCACTGCTGCCAATATTTTCCATGTATCGTGTTCAATTAAACACTGGCGCAGTTTACCGGCATAAGCGGCAAGGGCGACTGTGATCCAGCCCGCTGATGAGATGGTCTTGGCTACCATGATCAAGAGGAAAGTAAGCAGCAAGCTTTCGATGGCAAAAGCTTCAAGGTAATTGCCAAGAACCTTGTTTGCCATGATGTCGGCACGCAATACCAGTTTTTGCGTAAGCTCTTCCAGAAGACGTGACGAGAAGACCTCCTGCAAGCGGCCGAGGTTGGATACGGATAATCCCTTGATGAACAGATAGCCAGTGATAAGCAGTCCGGCAGACAGATTCGCGCAGTGTGACTTCAGTAGCGCATAGCCACGTGTGCTCCACGGCAGATTTTTATTAAACATCAGCACAAATGGCAGGGCGAGCAGGTAGGTGATGCCTTCCACGCGGAACAGCATGGCGACGATCATTGCCAGTTGCCAGGCGATGGCATCCGCCCATGATAGTGAACGGTAAAAGCGCACGAAGAATACCAGGCCGGTCAGGAAGAATGCCCAGAAGCCCTGATCGCGCAACAGCATCTGCAGGGCGTCGCCGACGATGTATTGCGAGCTGAACAACAACAGCGCGCCGCAGAGTAACGTGAGGTTATCGCCACCGCAGAGACGGATCAGTTGCTGGAAGGACAGCGTGGCGATGCCGAAGAACAGGACATTCAGAATTTGTGCGGAGAAGTGCAGGCTGAAACCGCTGATGGTGTGTACCAGCGCGATGAGTGCGGGATAGAGCGGCCAACCCCAAAGCTCAAAGCTTGCTTTCCATTCGCCTATCGAGAACAGTCTTGCCGCTTCAAAATACAATACTGAGTCGTTGTTGATCCAGCCGTGCTGGATGTAGTTGATCTGCATGGCGATCAGCACGCCGAGTAAAGTCAGCAGCCAGACCAGACGGTTGACAGGTATTTGAATGAGTTTGCTTAACAATGAATTCAAACCGATATCCTTGAATACTTGCGACTACAGGGCCATTTCCTGCAGCACGCGTTCCGGCGCGATCTGCTTGAGGCAGTTGAGATGACCCAGCGGGCATGTGCGTTTGAAACACGGGCTGCAATCCAGGCCGAGCCACAAGACGACGGCTTGCGGGCTCATGGGCGGGGTATGGTGCGGGTCAGAAGAACCATAGACTGCAATCAACTTGACGCCTAGCGCGGCGGCCACGTGCATGAGGCCGGAATCATTGCTGACCACGGTATCGCACAAGGCCATCAGATCGACGGCTTCGCCGAGTCGGGTTCTGCCTCCGAGGTCGAGGCAGCGATCTTGCGTCAGCCGGTTGATGTCGGCGGTCACCGCAGTATCCTTTTCTGAGCCGAACAGCCAGACTTCATTGCCCTGCGTCAGCACCCGGTTGGCGACCTCGGCGTAGTATTCGACCGGCCAGCGCTTGGCTTCGCCATATTCGGCGCCGGGGCAGAGTCCGATGACCGGTCCGGTAGGAAGGGCACGACCCAGCCTGGCAAGTGTTTCAGCAGCCTTCGTCCGATCTGATGTCAGGTGCGGGTCGGGTAATGAGGGCGGTAGTGCTGTGGCCGGCGGAAGTCCGAGGCTGACGAAGCGGTCCACCGTGCGTGGCAGTGCTTGTTTGTCGAGCGGGCGGATATCGTTGAGTAAGCCAAAGCGCATTTCGCCGAGGAATCCGGTACGCACGGGAATGCCGGCAGCCAGTGGCAGGATGGCGGATTTGAACGAGTTGGTCAGCAGGATAGCCTGCTGGTAGGCGTTCGCCCGCAAGGATCTGCCGAAGCGGATGCGCTCGCGCAAAGCCAACTGGCCATGTTTGAACGGCAGCGCGATCTTGCCGCTGACTTCCGGCATGCGGTCGAGCAGTGGCATGGTCCACGCCGGTGCTGCGACATCAATGACGGCACCCGGTTGTTGCTGCCTGATGATCTGGAACAGGCTGTGCGCCAGCACCATGTCGCCGACCCAGGACGGGCCGACCACCAGGATGCGGCGTGGCGCCTTGTCTGCCGCCATTGTCACAGCCCGCGCTCGGCCAGCCAGTCGAGGTAGCGCGGCACGCCTTCTTCCACGCTGAGGAAGGGGCGGTCGTAGCCGGCGGCGCGCAGCGCGCTCATGTCGGCTTCGGTGAAGCTCTGGTAGCGCCCCTTGAGGTGGTCGGGGAAGGCGATGTAGTCGATGCCGCCGCGCTCGCGGGCTTCGCCACCCTGCGCGCGGAACCACTTGATGGCCGCGTGCGCCATGTCGTTGAAGCTCTGCGCGCGCCCGGTGCCGACGTTGAAGATGCCGGAAACCTGCGGGTTGTCGAGCAGCCACAGGTTAACCGCCACCACGTCGTCCACATGGATGAAGTCGCGCTGCTGTTCGCCCGGGCCGTAGCCGTCGCAGCCTTCGAACAGGCGCACCCGGCCGGCGTCGCGCAGTTGGCCGTTGAAGTGCCAGGCCACGCTGGCCATGCTGCCCTTGTGCTGTTCGCGCGGGCCGTAGACGTTGAAGTAGCGTAGCCCGGCGACCTGGATCGGCAGCTTGCCCAGTTGCGGGCGCAGGTGGCAGTCGAACAGGAACTTGGAGTAGGCGTACATGTTGAGCGGGTGCTCGTGCTCGCGCGCTTCGCGGAACACCGGGCCCATGCCATACACCGAGGCCGAGGAGGCGTAGATCAGCCGCACGTCCTGCGCCACGCACCAGGCCAGCAGGGCCTTGGTGTATTCGTAGTTCACGCTCATGACGAAGCGGCCGTCCCACTCGGTGGTGGAGGAGCAGGCGCCTTCGTGGAACACCGCCTCGACCTTGCCGAAGGATTCGCCGGCCTTGATGCGGGCGAGGAAGTCGTCCTTGTCCAGGTAGTCGGCGATGTCCGCGTCCGACAGGTTCAGGCACTTGCGCCCGTCGGAGAGGTCGTCTACCACCAGGATGTCGCGGATGCCGCGCGCATTGAGCGCCTGCACGATGTTGCTGCCGATGAAGCCGGCGCCGCCGGTGACGATGATCATGTCTGTACTCCGTTCGATTCTTGCGAGGTGCTGCAAATTGACTGCCCAACCTTGATACAGCGACTCACCCTCCCCTTCAAGGGGGTGAGGTCGGGGTTTCGCGGAGCATCGCTCCGCGCCGCCCGAACGGGCTGGCTGTGCAAAGCCAGCCCTCCCGGGCTGGGGTGGGGATGGGTTGGAACTAGGCGCGTGCATGCGCAACCCGAGTCCGAGGGTGACCCATCCCCCACCTGCCCTCCCCCTTGAAGGGGGAGGGACCTGCTAAGCCTGCACCTAGGCCTCCGATAGCGCCGCCGCGCGCAGCTCTTCCATGCTCACCGTGGCCGTCCCCAGCTTGCCCACCACCACGCCGGCGGCGACATTGGACAGGGCGGTGGCGTCGGCCAGATCCTGCCCCGCCGCCAGTGCTGCGGCCAGGGTGGACAGCACGGTGTCGCCGGCGCCGGTGACGTCGAACACCTCGCGCGCGCGGGTGGGCAGGTGCAGCGGCGCGTGGTCGGCGCGCAACAGGGTCATGCCGCGTTCGCTGCGGGTGATGAGCAACGCCTCCAGATCCAGATGACGGCGCAGATTCTCGCCCTTGGCGACGAGGTCGTCCTCGCCATGGCAACGGCCCACCACCGCCTCGAACTCGGCCAGATTGGGCTTGATCAGGGTGGCGCCGCGGTATTTCTCGAAGTCGGTGCCCTTGGGATCGATCAACACCGGCTTGCCGGCGGCGCGCGCCGCGCCGATCATTTCGCGCACTCCGCGCAGCGTGCCCTTGCCGTAATCGGACAGCACCACAGCCCCCGCCGCTGCGACCTGGGCCTGGAACAGGTCCAGCAGGCCCTGCGGGTCGTGGCCCTGAAAACCATCTTCGAAGTCGCAGCGGATCAGCTGCTGATGACGGCTTACCACGCGCAGCTTGGTGATGGTGGAATATTTCTCCAGCCGTTCGAAGTGACACTCGACGCCTTCGCTCTCCAGGCGGCGACGCAGCACGTCGGCAGCCTCATCCTGGCCGGTGAGACCGATGACGGCGGCGCGACCGCCCAGGGCGGCAATGTTGAGCGCCACGTTGCCGGCGCCGCCGGCACGGAATTCGTCGGTCTCGACCTTTACCACCGGCACCGGGGCCTCGGGCGAAATGCGGTTGGTGGAGCCGTGCCAGTAGCGGTCCAGCATCACGTCACCAACCACGACGACGCGGCCGGCGGAAAAATCGGGCAGTGGAGGCAGCATGAGGCGTGCGGCAGCCTGTGGATGGAAAGTCGGCAATTATCCCATGAAGGCGGCTGCGCGCATCGGCCTGCGTGCGTTCTCAGGTGTCGCCGGGCGGGTTTTCACGCTGATGCCAGAGGCGCAGGATGTGAAGCGTGTCGTCATGCAGCAGGTAACGGATGACGTGATGCGGGGTGATCAGGTCGCGCAACACGTCCGGAGCAGGGGCTTGATCAACCGGGCGGCCGACGCGGGGATGTGCGGCCAGCGCCTCGATCCGGCGCACCAGATCGGCAGCTACGCGCGCTGCAGCCTGAGGGTCGTGCTCGGCGATGAAGGCGCGGAGGCGCTGCAGATCAAGCAGGGCCTCGCGGGTGTAGCGGATGCGCATGGAGCGGGGTCAGGGCGCAGGCTTCTCGTCCGCGCTGCCCCAGGTGTTCAGCCAGGCGTGGACCTCTTCGCCCGCCACCGTTTGCCCGCTGCGCACGGATTCGAGCGCCGGCAGGGTGTCCAGCCAGCGGGCCTGGGCTTCCGTTTCGCGAGCGATGAAGTCCTCCACCGCCTTGTTGATCAGCCAGTTGCGGCTGCGTTGCAGGCGGGAGGAGAGCTCGTCCAGAGGGGCTTCGAGCTCTTCCTTCAGGCGGAGGCTGGTCACGGACATGGCGAAGGCTCTGTCTGGCTACGTTGTAATACAGTGTAGCTCGGTTGCGGTGGGATTCAAGCGCTTGCGCCTACCGGTTGAACCACTTCAGCACCACGCCCCAGCTTTCCACGTCCAGCCGGGTGACCTGGCCGCAGGCGAAGTCCAGCCCCAGCCAGCGTTCGGCCGGCAGGCCGAGCAGATGTCCGGTGATGACGCGCAGCGGGCCGCCGTGGGCGACCACTACCACCGGGCCTTGCGGGGCGGCGGCGAGGAGGGCGTTGAGCCAGTGCAGCACGCGGGCGCTCATCTCGCGTGCGGATTCGCCGCCGGGGGCGCGGAAGCCCAGCGGGTCGCGCGACCATTCGTCGAGCGCCGCGCCCAGACTGTCGAAGGGCTGGCCTTCCCACTCGCCGAAGTGGATCTCCTTCAGGCGTTCGTCCAGTTGCGGGGCGCCCAGCTCGTCCGCCAGCAGGCGGGCGCGCATCAGCGGGCTGGCGTGCAGTGCGTACTCGGCCGGCAGCAAGGGGCGCAGGCGTTCGGCGACTGCGGCGGCGGGTTCGGCCAGGCCGATGTCGCGCTGGCCGTAGCACACGCCGGGCGGCACGTCCGGCTTGGGGTGCCGGATCAGGTGTAGTTCCATGCAGGTGCTCCGCGCGTAACAAATCGTTAAGAAAAACGCCCAGATCGCCCCATGCCTTTGTCACTCCCCTTGTCCAGGGGGCC
>DLMX01000088.1:0-273 GCA_002479405.1 Methylophilaceae bacterium UBA7525 | reverse complement strand
CCCTGGACTGCGGCTCGTTTCGCGGCCTGGAACGATCTGGACCTTTTTCTTGACCGGCTTCGCACGTGCAAACGTTCTCTAACGATTTGTCACGCGCGGAGCACCACGAGGATGCCGAGGTAACAGGCCAGCTCGGTGCCCTGCTGGGCGGCGCCGAGCAGGTCGCCGGTATAGCCGCCGAGGCGGCGCAGGAAGACGCGTGCTGCCCACACGGTGAGCGCGGCCACGGCGAGCAGCGCGCCGAGTGCCTCGAGCGGCGCCAGCAGCGCGAGC
>DLMX01000043.1:3112-14303 GCA_002479405.1 Methylophilaceae bacterium UBA7525 | reverse complement strand
CAAAAGAAAGTACCCAAAGAAAAAGACACCCCCTGCCATGACCTTCGGCTTCCCTGTGCTGCTCACCATCATGGGCGGCAATCACAACTCGCCCTGACAGCTAGCAAACATCGCTAGCTGTTGCGGAGCTCAAACACCTGATTGCCGACTTCTCCCATGATGGTTGCGCTGCTCGGCATGGCAGCAGGGGAAGGAAAGTCAAAAGCATGTAGGGTGGGCAACTGGTTGCCCACGCGGATAGCCAAAATCAGAACGGGAGAAAAACTGCCGTGGCGAGGTTCTGCACGATGCGGGTGATGAAGCGTTGGGATTTTTCTGCCAGTGCGATGGCGAAGGTGTCGGTGCGGCCTACGATTTTGCCGAATTCGCGTTCAAAGCTGAGGTTGCGTTCGGTTTCGTTTATTTCGTTGGTGAGCAGGTAGAGTTTGCCGTCGGCATCGCGCGCGTTGGAGAGTTTCCATGCGGCGATTTCTACGTTGCGGGCGGCGTTGTAGATTTTTTGCGGGTCGATATTGTCCGGTAGATAGAACTCGGTCTTGCCGCCGTGGGCGGTGATCAGCATGGTTTGCAGGCCGACGATGAATGGCAGCACGCGGTCGCCTTCATACTCCGGCTTGAAGGCAAGAAAGATGGCTTCGGTGCCTTGTTTGTTCTGGATGGATTCGAATCGCCAGTTGTGGTCGCCGTCGAACACCCATTCCACCATTTTTTCGACCGGGCTTGAGGTGGTTTTCCGCAATTCCTTCGGGTTGCGCTTGTAGAGTTTCACCATCAGCGTCTTCAGGCTGTCGGTGTTTTCGCGCATCTCGACATCCGCCATGCGGTCGAAATCGGATTTCCCCAGCTGGTTGAGTGTGGTGCGGTCTTTCTGTTCCGGTACCGCTTTTTCTTTTCCTTGCGGGGCGGCGGCGCAGGCGCTTAGCCATAAGGCACTGAATGCAATCAATAAAAGCTGGTGAAGTCTTTGCGGTCGTTTAGTTGGCAATAGTCTTGGCATTGTCAGCGCTGGCATTTTCCGGATGCTTGATGATAACCCGATTCTTCGGAAAGACTACGCTGAAGGTGCTGCCTTTGTCCAATACACTTTCTATCTCGAGCCTGGCCTGATGACGCGTCAGGATGTGTTTGACGATGGAGAGCCCGAGGCCGGTGCCGCCGGTTTCCCTTGAGCGGCTGCGGTCGACACGGTAGAAACGTTCGGTAAGGCGGTCGATGTGCTTTTGCTCGATGCCGATGCCGCTGTCCTTGACGCTGAATACGGCTTCATCGCCGCGCCGGTACCACTTCAGTAGTATGTCGCCGCCTTCGGGTGAATAGCGAATGGCGTTGCTGACCAGGTTGCCGAAAGCGCTGTGCAGTTCTTCCGCAGCGCCGGAAACCGAAATATCCGGATCTGCTTCCAGGCTGATCAGATGCTTGCCGTGGCTCAGGCTTTGTGCTTCGTTCATCAGCATATTGAGTTGCGCCTGCATGTCGATTTCACTGTCCTGTGTCACAGTGGCTCCGCTCTCCAGTTGCGATAGCGTGAGCAGGTCTTCGATCAGGTGGCGCATGCGGCCGGTCTGTTCGCTCATCATGCCGAAATAACTGCGTGTGCTTTCCGGCACCGCACCTTCCATGTCCATCAGCGTTTCCAGAAAGCCGCTCACTACTGTCAGCGGTGTGCGCAGTTCGTGCGAAACATTGGCGATAAAATCGCGGCGCATGGTCTCCAGTTTTTCAATTTGCGTGATATCGCGGCAGATGAGCAGCTTCTGTTTGCCGCTGAAGGGAATCAGCTGCATCTCCAGCGTGATTTCCGGATTGCGCCAGGATTTGAGTTTGATCGGCTCGGAATAGTCTTGTTCCTGCAGGTACTTGAGGAAATCCGTATGGCGGACCAGGTAGGTGATGGGTTGGCCCGTATCCTTTTCCAGATCCAGCCCAAGCTGCGTTTCAGCCGGGGGATTGCACCATTCGATCCTGTCCTTCTCGTTGAGGACGACAACGCCGTCCGGCAGGGCGCTTGCCGCATGCATGAATCTGTCGAGTGCGGAACTGATCTGCGCCTTGTTGCGGGTGTAGCGGCGCTGCTGGTGATAGATGTCGGCGAAGATGTCTTCCCAGATGCCGCTACCGTTGGGAATTGAGGACAGGCTGGGTTTCTGGTACCAGCGATGCAGCTTGTGTATCCAGTACAGATGCTTGACCAGATACAAACAGATAGCGGTACTGAATACCATCAGTGCCGTAACTGCACCATGCGTTGCCCACAGGATCAGGCAGACAAAAATCAGCAGCAGGGCGAGCCAGAAAGCGCTCCAGCGAATATCTTGCACTCGTCGACTTTATAGAATGAAACGCTGCATATTATGAGCTAGTGCGCCGAGAAGCGATAGCCGACTCCGCGTACGGTCTGAATCAATTGTTCATGCCCGGTTTCGGTCAGTGCGCGGCGCAAACGGCGGATATGTACGTCCACTGTGCGGTCCTCGACGAACACGCGGTCGCCCCAGACGCGATCCAGCACCTGGCTGCGCGAATGCACGCGCTCCGGGTTGGACATGAGATAGTGCAACAGGCGGAACTCGGTCGGGCCTAGATCGAGCGAGGCACCGTTGCCGGAGACCCGATGCGTCACCGGATCGAGGCGCAGGCCACCGACTTCGATCGGGTCATCGGTCATCTGCGGGGCACGGCGGCGCAGCACGGCCTTGATGCGGGCATTCAGTTCGCGTGGGCTGAACGGCTTGGTCACATAGTCGTCGGCACCCACTTCCAGCCCGCGCACCTTGTCGGCTTCTTCACCGCGAGCGGTGAGCATGATGATGGGGATCGCCTTGGTCAGTTCATCTCCCTTGAGTTTGCGTGCGAATTCGATGCCGCTCATGCCGGGCAGCATCCAGTCCAGAATAATGAGGTCCGGCAGGGTTTCGCGCATCAGCAGTTGCGCCTGTTCCACGCTGAGTGCGCGCAATGCGTTGTGTCCCGCTTGCGTCAGGTTGAGAGTAAGCAGTTCCTGAATTGCTGGTTCATCTTCGACCACCAGGATATTGGCTGGCATTGTTAAGCCTCCTTTTCTATGGCTTTTGCTAGTGCTGGCTACTATATGACGTCAATGTGACATATTTATGACAATGAATAAAGCTGACAGCGATTTGCCATTTTCATGTTTTTATATGACTATTCAGCTCAGCAGTTCTTTCATGGGGCTGCATAAATAAGTGTTTAAAAAGATGAATAAATAACGTTAGAGACTTGGAGAGATAAATGGCGGGGTTTTTTTCTAAAGAAAGAATTATCGCGGCACCTGGATTCAATCGGTGGCTGGTGCCGCCGGCCGCATTGGCGATACATCTTTCCATTGGTATGGCCTATGGCTTCAGTGTGTTCTGGTTGCCCTTGTCCAAGGCGATCGGCATTGATGCGCCACTGGCCTGCGGTGAGGATATCGGTTTCTTTGCACGGCTTTTTGTGACGGATTGTGACTGGAAAGTCAGTGATCTGGGCTGGATGTTCACCTTGTTCTTTGTATTGCTGGGCACGTCGGCTGCTGTGTTTGGCCATTGGCTGGAACATGCCGGACCACGCAAGGCCGGTGCGGTAGCCGCTATCTGCTGGGGCGGTGGATTGTTGCTGACGGCGCTCGGGGTTTATACACATCAGCTCTGGCTCATGTTGCTGGGTTCCGGCGTCATTGGTGGTATCGGTCTCGGTCTTGGTTATATTTCGCCGGTTTCCACACTGATCAAATGGTTCCCGGACCGCCGCGGCATGGCAACCGGCATGGCCATCATGGGTTTTGGCGGCGGCGCCATGATCGGCGCACCGTTTGCCAATACCCTGATGAACTACTTCGCCACACCGACTTCCGTCGGTGTCTGGGAGACCTTTGCGGTCATGGGTGTGCTCTATTTCATTGCCATGATGATAGGTGCGCTGGGTTATCGTGTACCGCCTTCAGGCTGGAAACCCGAGGGCTGGACGCCGCCCGCCAGCAATGGCAACGTCATGATCACCAACCGTCATGTGCATGTGAATGAGGCGCACAAGACACCGCAGTTCTGGTTGTTGTGGGCCGTACTGTGTCTTAACGTCAGTGCCGGTATCGGCGTGATCGGCATGGCCTCACCGATGTTGCAGGAGGTCTTCGGTGGCGCGTTGATTGGGGTGGAAGGCAAGCTGAGTGAACTTTCCGGCGACCACCTGCTGCAGGTAGCGGCGATCGGTGCCGGCTTTGCCGGTTTGCTGTCCTTCTTCAATATTCTCGGCCGCATCGGCTGGGCATCTTCTTCTGATTATCTTGGCCGCAAGATGACCTATATCATCTTCTTTGCGCTGGGTTTCGTGCTCTATGTGTCTTCGCCATGGGCTGGCGGCATCGGCAGTGTGGCACTGTTTGCCGGTATCTTCTGCATCATCTTGTCGATGTACGGCGGGGGGTTTGCCACCATTCCGGCCTATTTGGCGGATATCTTCGGTACCCAGCACGTGGGCGCCATCCATGGTCGTCTGCTGACCGCCTGGGCAACGGCCGGCGTGCTGGGGCCGGTGATCGTCAATTACATGCGTGACTATCAGCTGGATCGCGGTGTCCCGGCCAACGAGGCTTATAACATCATCATGTACATGCTGGCTGCATTGCTGTTGATTGGTCTGGTTTGCAATCTGCTGGTGCGGCCCGTGGCCGAGAAGCATTACATGACGGATGCCGAGTTGGAAGCCGAGCGCAAGCTGTCGCACGACAAATCGGTGGCTGCGGAAGCTGCCAACCAGAACGGCAAGGCGCAGAGCCATCCGATTCTGGCAACGGTTGCCTGGATCGCGGTCGGTATTCCTATCAGTTACGGGGTCTGGAGTACGCTGCAAAAAGCCTGGATTCTGTTCCACTAGTAGATAGCTGGCTGCCGGATAGTCCATGAAGCGTTGCGCCTGGCCCAGGATTCCGCTGGATATCGAGTATCACGATGCCGAGTGGGGCGTGCCGGTACACGACGAACACAAGCTGTTCGAGTTTCTGATTCTGGAAGGCGCGCAAGCAGGGTTGAGCTGGCAGACCATTTTGCAGAAGCGGCCGCGCTATCGCGAGGTGTTTGACGGCTTCGATCCGGCCAAAGTCGCACTTTATGATGATGCCAAGGTCGCGGCCTTGCTGGGGGATGCGGGCATCGTCCGTAACCGCCTGAAAATCGCTGCTGCCATCAACAATGCGCAGCGATTTCTGCAGGTGCAGTCCGAGTTTGGCAGTTTTGATGCCTATCTCTGGCGATTTGTCGACGGCCGGCCCATCATCAATCACTGGCGTTCTCACAGCGAGGTGCCGGCAAAAACGCCGGTCTCCGACGGTTTATCGCAAGACCTGGCCAGACGCGGTTTCAAGTTTGCCGGTTCCGCCATCTGTTATGCCATGATGCAGGCCATCGGCATGGTCAACGACCATACGGTGGATTGCTACCGCCATGCCGAGCTAGCCGCCCTGTACGCACGTACATCCGGCAATTAAAGCAGCAATAAGCGTTTGATTATTTTATAATCCTGTATTTCCAATCCGCGCGCCTGTTTTGCAGCGCGTGTCCAAGTTCGAGGTTCGTGTGAGAGAAATAGAAATTAATACAGATGGCAGGGGACTCCGTATCGGTATCGTGCTGTCCCGTTTCAACAGTGATATTGGTGATGGCTTGTTGTCGGCCTGCAAAGCCGAACTGAGCAAGCTCGGCGTTGCCGACGAGAATATCACTGTAGCCACAGTCCCCGGTGCGCTGGAGACTCCCCTGGTGCTGCATCACATGGCAGATAGCCAGCAATATGATGCATTGATTGCGCTGGGCGCCATCATCCGCGGCGAGACCTATCACTTTGAAGTGGTGGCCAACGAGTCGGCACGTGGTATCTCGGAAGTGCAACTGAACACAGGCATTCCAGTAGCCAATGCCGTCCTGACCACCGAGGATGACGATCAGGCGCTGGCGCGCATGTCGATCAAGGGTGCTGAAGCGGCTGCAGTCGCGATCGAGATGGTCAATCTGCTGAGAGCGCTATGAGTACCGCCGAGAACAAGCCGTCAACGGCCAGGCTGACCAAGCCGGGAAAGAACCGCCGCAAGTCGCGTGAACTGGCGCTGAAAGGCATTTATCAGGGGCTGATGAATCAGTCCGAAGTACGCAAGATCATCCGCGATATGGCGGATGATGTGGATTTCCATCGTGCAGACGAGGCATTCTTCCGTCAGTTGATCGAGGGCGTGGCTGAGCATATGCAGGAGTTGGAAGGCCGTATCGCAGTGTACGTCGATCGTCAGGTTGCGGAGTTAAGCCCGGTCGAGCATGCGATTCTATGCCTGTCCGCCTATGAGTTGATTTACGACCCGACTATCCCTTACCGTGTCGCGATCAACGAAGGCGTCGAACTGGCGAAGATCTACGGTGGCATCGATGGGCATAAATACGTCAATGGCGTGCTGGACAAGTTGGCGGCCGAAGCCCGGCCAGATGAGGTGACTCAGCGCAGATAGCCGTCTGTGATGCGGCGACAATTATTGTCATATTGTGCTGCACTTCGCCTACAATTCTTTCTGTATGACTTCTTTTTGAAAAAAATCGCGTGTAATATCAGTCCTGTAGACTCAAAAGATAAACAATAATCACCGCTGCGCATAAAAAGAGGGAGAGCAGGGTTGAAGAAGTCTTTTTGGAAATCCGATTGGTTTGCCGGACTCGTTATTTCGCTGCTGTTTCTGCTGGCAGGTGGCAGTGCCATGTTGCAGAGCCTCGAGCGCATCGCTTACGATTGGGGCGTACGAGCAAGCAGCCGCGATGCCGGTGACCTGATCTCCATCATCGCAATCGATGAGCAGAGCATCGCCAATATTGGTCGTTGGCCCTGGTCGCGCAATGTACATGCCGGAATGAACGATATGCTGGCGGCTGCCGAGGCCAAGGTGATTGGTAATACGGTCTTTTTCGTCGAACCGCAGATCGATCCCGGTCTCGCTTACATCAACAAGATCTCTGCGTTCGTCCAGAACTCTGCCATCCCTGATACGGAACTGCAAAGCGACGAGTTTGACGCAATGCTGTCTGAGCTTGGCGCAATGCTGTCCGAGGCCCAATCCCAACTTGATACCGATGCCAAATTGGCTGAGAGTTTCAGCAATGCGGGCAATGTGATTGTTGCCATGCCTTTTGTCGTCGGTGAGCCGAGGGGCAACCCGGACAAGCCTTTGCCTGAATATGTCAGCCGCAACAGCTTGGGCAAAGTGCTGGATCGGGTCGGAGCCGAAGCTGCCGGGCTGCTACCCATCCCGACACTCTCGGCTTTGCCGCCTATTCCGCAGATCGGTGAGCGTGTTGCTGCCATCGGTCATCTGAATGCCAACCCCGATGTGGATGGCGCCATCCGTTCCGAGCCGCTGATTCTTGCGCATTACGATAAATATTACCCTTCCTTATCCATGCAGATCGCGGCGAAGTATCTCAATCTGCAAACGCAGGATATCGAAGTGCGTCTGGGTGAAGGTATCAGGCTGAGCAAGTTGAATATTGCCACCGACCCCTATCTGCAGATGAATACCTTTTTCTATGGCCAGGCGGACGGTCGCCCGGTCTTCCCAGTGGATTCCTTTTACGATGTTTATAGCGGCAAGATTCCGGTCGAAAAATATCGTGACCGTATCGTGCTGATTGGTGCTACAGCCGACGGTGTTGGCGATACCCAGGTGACGCCGATATCCCCCAGTATGAAGCCGATAGAAACACTGGCCCATTCGGTTGCAAGTATTCTCAATGAGGATTTCTTCGTGTCGCCGCCCTGGGCATTCTGGGCAGAGCGCGGCATTTGGCTACTGATCGCGCTTTACCTGATACTGCTGTTGCCGCGGCTCAGTGCCGGTGCGGGTGCCATGCTGACAGTTGCATTGTTGGCTGGTTTGATAGCCGGTCATTTCGTATTGATGACGCAGAACGGCATGTGGCTGCAATTGACGGCACCGACGGCACTACTGGTTATCGGCCATGCGTTGCTTACAACCAAGCGCTTCCTGGTAACCGAGCAGGGCAAGGTCAAATCGGAAGCCGAGTCGGCGGAAAGCAATCGCAACCTTGCGCTCATGCTTCAAAGCCAGGGTCAACTGGATATGGCCTTCGATCGCTTGCGCAAATGCCCGATGGACGACAGCCTGATGGATGCATTCTACAATCTGGGGCTGGATTTTGAGCGGAAGCGACAATTCAACAAGGCTGAATCGGTATTCTCCTACATGGCAGACTACAACCCCGGGTATAAGGATCTGGAACAGCGGCTGGCACGTTCGCGTGCAATGGCGGAGACGGTCATTCTCGGTGGCAGTGGTGCGGGGCGCAGCAATGCCAGTACCATGATATTGGATGATGGTACGGTGGAAAAACCGATGCTCGGTCGTTATCAGCTGGAAAAGGAGCTGGGCAAGGGTGCCATGGGCGTCGTCTACCTGGGCAAGGATCCGAAGATAGGGCGCGTGGTGGCGATCAAGACCATGGCGCTGGCGCAGGAGTTCGAACCGGATGAACTGGAAGAGGTGAAAGCACGATTCTTCCGCGAGGCGGAAACGGCGGGCCGTCTGAACCACCCGAATATCGTCACCATGTACGATGCAGGCGAGGAGCACGACCTGGCCTATATCGCCATGGAGTTCCTCAAAGGCAAGGATCTGGCACCCTATACCAAGCCTGATAATCTGCTGCCGATCGACAAGGTGGCCGATATCATCATCAAGACCGCCGAAGCCTTGGATTATGCCCATGGTTACCATGTGGTACACCGTGATATCAAGCCGGCCAATATCATGTATGAGCCGGATACCGGCAGTGTCAAGGTGACGGACTTCGGCATCGCCAGAATTACGGACTCATCGAAAACCAAGACCGGCATGGTGCTGGGGACACCAAGTTACATGTCGCCCGAACAGCTGGCCGGCAAGAAGGTGGATGGTCGCTCGGATCTGTTCTCGCTGGGCGTTATGTTCTATCAGCTGGCGAGTGGCCAGTTGCCGTTTACCGGTGACTCCATGGCAACCTTGATGTTCAGGATCGCCAATGAGCCGCATGCGAACATCCGTACGCTGAATCCTGAAATATCGCAATGTCTGTCGGACGTGATCGACCGTATGCTGGAAAAGGATATGGAAAAGCGCTATGCGCATGGTGCTGAAATCGCTGCCGATATCCGGCATTGTCTGCGGCAGGTGAGCTGATATGGATTTGACGGGGGTGCTGGAGGTCGTAAGGCTTAGCGATGTCGGTCAGCGCAGGGATCATAATGAAGATGCGATTGCCAGTGATATCGAGATCGGACTACTGGTGCTGGCGGATGGTATGGGCGGTTACAAGGCAGGAGAGGTCGCCAGCGAGATTGCTATCCTGACCATGCTCGCCGAACTCAAGGAGGCGATGGCGCAATTGGATCCGGGACAGGTCGATCCGGTGACCGGTATGCAGGCAGAATCCATGTTGTTGATGGATGCTGCAGCCAAGGCCAACGCTTCGATTTTCAGTGTGTCGGAATCGCAGCCGCAGTGCGCTGGCATGGGGACGACATTGGTGGCAGCCCTGTTCACCAATAACAAGGTGCTGGTGGGTCACATTGGGGACTCGCGCATGTACCGTTTGCGTGGAGATTGGCTCGAGCAATTGACCGAAGATCATTCGCTGTTGCAGGAACAGCTCAGTTCCGGACTGATCACACCGGAGCAGGCGAAGCTTTCAAATAACAGGAATCTGGTCACTCGTGCAGTCGGTATCGACCCTGAGGTTGAGCTGGAAGTGCACGAGCACGATGTTGAGGTGGGCGATATCTATCTGCTCTGTTCGGATGGATTGACCGACCTGGTCGAGGATTCGGAGATTCATGAGGTGCTGTCCGGTTTGTCATCGAATCTTGAAATGGCTGCCTATCAACTGGTGCAGATGGCGAATGACAATGGCGGCAAGGATAATATATCAGTCATACTTGCAAGAGTGCTCAAGCCTTACGCGGCGGATCACGGCTGGTATGAAAATTTTCTTAATTGGCTGAAATAACAGGTGAAACATGGCTAAGCTCATTTATTCATTGGATAGTGCTTTCCTCGGTGATATTGCGCTGGATAAGGAGCGGATAACCATAGGTCGTCGTCCCGGCAACGATATTCATATCGACAATCTGGCGGTGAGCGGTGAGCATGCGGCGATTACCATTATAGGCAAGGACGCATTTCTGGAAGATCTTGGCAGCACCAACGGCACACTGGTGAATGGCAAGCTGATTACCAAGCACATTCTGCAAAACGGTGATGTGATCGAGTTGGGCAAGTATCAGCTCAAGTATGTCGGAGAGGCGCCTGCCGCCAATGTTGGAGGGCAGGACGATTTTGAGAAGACCATGATCATCCGCCCCTCGGCGATGAAGGCAGTAGCGCCGGCTGAAGTCGCACCATCTGCATCTGCGTCTTCTGCAGCAATGAAATCGCCGGCAGTCAATGCGGCTCCCAGGCCGGTAGCTGATGCTACAACGCAGGGCCCGGTTGGCAAGTTGCAGGTGCTGAATGGCGCCAGTCAGGGCAAGGAGCTGGTATTGACGAAAGCCTTGACGACACTGGGCAAGCCCGGTGTGCAGGTGGCGGTGATTACCAAACGCCCGCAGGGGTATTTCATCACGCACGTGGAAGGCGCGAACTATCCGAGTGTGAATGGCAGCCCGGTCGGCGCTCAGGCGCACCCGCTTAATGATCATGACGTGTTGGAACTCGCCGGCATTAAAATGGAATTCTACTTCTCGCCTGCCTGATCGACTGCGCTTGCGAGTAAATGGAATCCTGCCATATGTCTGACCAGCAAGAACTGTTGCGCCGGCTCGACCGGCTCAACGCGATTGGCGTTGCGCTGTCCGCCGAACGGAATACGGCGCGGCTGATGGAAATCATCCTGCTGGGCGCAAAAGAGATCACCAATGCCGATGGCGGCACGCTCTACAGCGTGACCGATGATCGCAGTCTCAAGTTCGAGATCATGCGCAACCAGAGTCTGGGCGTGTCGATGGGTGGCACGACCGGGGTCGAGATTCCCTTCCCGCCTTTACCCCTCTATCTGGAGAACAATGCCCCCAACGTGAATATGGTGGCGGCCTATACAGTGCTCAATGACTGTACGGTCAACATCAAGGATGCCTACGAGGAAATCGGCTTCGATTTTTCCGGCACCCG
>DLMX01000043.1:0-2795 GCA_002479405.1 Methylophilaceae bacterium UBA7525 | reverse complement strand
CTGAAGAATCTTTTCGAAGCCTTTATTGAATTGATTGCCGATGCAATTGACGAAAAGTCGCCTTATACCGGTGGTCATTGCCGTCGAGTCCCGGAACTGACCATGATGCTGGCCGAGGCAGCCGCCAGAATGGATCACGGCCCGCTCAGCGATTTCAGCATGAGCGAGAAGGATATCTACGAACTGCGTATCGCCTCCTGGCTGCATGACTGCGGCAAAGTGACGACGCCGGAATCGGTGATGGACAAGCCGACCAAGCTTTCCGCCATTTTTGACCGTATCCAATTGATCGAACAGCGTTTTGAACTCCTGAAACAGCAGCACGAGTCTGATATGTTGCGCCAGCAGGTCGCAGCCCTGAAATCGGGTCGCGAAGCTGATGCCAGAGCACTGGAGGCCCGGTTTAAAGAACAGGTTCAACAGTGGGATGCAGATTTCGAGTTTCTGAAGAACGCCAACCTGGGCGGCGAGTTTATGGCTCATGAGCATTTGCAGCGGGTGAAGAACATTGCCACTTACAGTATTACCAATAAAGCCGGTGAGCGCGTGCCATTCCTCAGCGAGGATGAGGTCTATAACCTCAGCATTTCGCGCGGTACTTTGACTGCGGAAGAACGTGCCATTATCAACAATCACATTGTGGTGACCATCAATATGCTGGAATCACTGCCTTATCCCAAGGATCTGAAGCGGGTGCCGGAATATGCCGGTGGGCATCACGAGCGCATGGACGGCAAGGGTTATCCGCGCGGTCTGACACGTGAGCAGATGTCGATCCCGGCGAGGGTGATGGGTATTGCCGATATCTTCGAAGCACTAACCTCGCGCGACCGGCCATACAAGAAAGCCAAGACGCTGACCGAGTCGCTACATATTCTCGGCCAGATGAAACTGGACAACCATATCGACCCGGACCTGTTCGATATCTTTATTCACGAAAAGATCTATATGCGCTATGCCGAGAAATTCCTCGAGCCGGAACAGATCGACGAGGTGGACGAGACGAAAATTCCCGGGTATGTCCCTTACTTGGTCTATCTGACCAATCAACAGTCATAGTCATTATCAACCGGTTCGGGACGAACCGGGTTCAATCGTCAGCTGCGTTGGTGATTTCCTGAATCAGCTGCGGCATATCTTCAGGTTTGGCACCGTAAATGAAGCGGCCGTCCGGGGCGATTTTGATGTTGGGTCCGCGGTCACAGAACCCCAGGCATTTGAATCTTTCCATGCGGATATTCAGTCCTCGTTTTGAGATCTCTGCTTCCACCAGGTCAGCGATTTTGATACTGCCACGTGCGCCGCAGGACGGCTGGTTAGGATTGGCGCGATGGTTGACGCAGACGATGATGGTCTTCATGGCTGGCCAGCCCGGAAGCTATGCAAGTGGCAGGGCCTTGCAGCCATTAGCGTCCAGACGCAGGCAGCTTCCTTGTTCATACCAGTCGCCCAATACCCAGCGTACGATGTGGTGACGGTCGATCTCAATTTCATGACTGGCCGGCCTGTGCGTGTGCCCGTGAATGAATATGCCGGGATAGTCGTGTGCTCTGAGTAGCGCTGAGACGGCATCCTGGTTAACATCCATGATGAGCTCCGGTTTTCCGGATTTCTCCTGCTCGCTACGCATGCGCAAGGCTTCGATCTGGGCTTTTCTGGCAGACAGGGGTTGCGCAAGGAATTGAGTTTGCCAGGCAGGGTCGCGCACCTGCCGGCGAAATTCCTGATAGGCGAGGTCATCGGTGCAGAGTGCATCGCCATGACTCAGCAGGACGCGATGCCCATGCAAATTTAGCATGGACGGATCCTGCAGGATCCGCAGGTTTGCAGCCCGAGCGAATTCATCACCTAACAGAAAGTCGCGATTGCCATGTATCAGATGGCAAGATACGCCATGCGCCGAAAGCTGGCCCAAGGCCTGAATGACAGTTTGGTGGTGCGGGTCTGCCAGATCGTCATCGCCTGCCCAATATTCGAAAAGGTCGCCGAGAATGTAGAGCGCATCGGCACGGCGTGCCGTGCTGTCGAGAAAACGGACGAACTGTTCGGTGATGGCCGGACGGGAAGCGCACAGATGCAAATCGGAAATGAAGAGCGTGTGTCGACCTTCATTTCTGCTGGTTTGCATGATTAAGGGGCGCGATGATGAAAGAAGCGGTCAGACGACTTCAGCGCGTTCGATGATGACGTCTTCCACCGGTACATCCTGATGACCGGCCTTGTTGCCGGTCTTAACTTTGCGGATGGCATCGACTACTTCCGTGCCCTCTACCACCTTGCCGAACACGCAGTAACCCCAGCCCTGTGCGGTAGGTGCGGTGAAATTCAGGAAATCGTTGTCGTTGACGTTGATGAAGAACTGGCTGCTGGCCGAATCAGGGTTGGGAGTGCGTGCCATGGCGATGGTGTAGATGCTGTTTCGGAGACCGTTATTGGCTTCGTTCTTGATCGGTGCGTTGGTTGTTTTCTGGTTCATGCCCGGCTCAAAACCACCGCCCTGAATCATGAAGCCGTCGATCACGCGGTGAAAAATCGTGTTGGCATAAAAGCCGCTGGTTACATATTCCAGAAAGTTGGCGGTAGTGATGGGCGCTTTTTCTGCATCGAGTTCAATGGTGATGGTACCGAAATTGGTATGAAGTTTTACCACGGGAGTTCCTTAAATAGTGAAGGTTGTAAGACTGCAGACAGGAGGATCAGGCCGGACCTTCGTACATGATCTTCCAGGTGTTGTTTTCCAGTACCCAGTACTGGCGTTTGCGCATTTTGCTGTCCAGATGGTTGCTCTTGAACGA
>DLMX01000091.1 GCA_002479405.1 Methylophilaceae bacterium UBA7525 | reverse complement strand
TCCTTCAGCGAGAAATACCAGTGGCCGGAGGCGGCACGAGTCATGTTGGAGATCTCGCCGCTGACCCAGAACAGCGGGAAGTTGCGTTCGAGGATGTCGCGGGCCATGCGGTTGAGTTCGCTGACGCTGAGAACCCGGGCGGGTTGAGGAGTAGCTTGCGGGGTGTCTGCCATTACAACGCTTTCGCGTAATCCGTTACAATTGTTCAATTATAGAGTCTAAAGACTGAGAAAGCGTCTCATGTTACCCAAATGCCTGACTAATTTCTTCGGCGGCCAGACCGGTTATTTCATCGGTTTTCTGGCCAGTCTCGGTTTCGTGGTCTATGGTTTGTTCATCCAGCAGAAATATAACCTCGACCCCTGTCCGCTCTGCATCTTCCAGCGCATCGCCTTTCTGGTGATGGGCGGTTTCTTCCTGCTTGCCGCACTGCATAACCCGGGCAATAGCGGGCGCAAGATCTATGGCCTGTTGCATTTTGCCGCCGCCGTTACCGGCATCGGTATCGCGTTGCGCCATATCTGGATACAGGCCAATCCAGAAAAGGTGATGGCCGAATGCGGCGCTGGTTTCGATTACATCTTCGATACCTTCCCGCTGAAAAAGGCGCTGGACCTGGTATTCAAGGGCACGGGTGAATGCTCGACCGTTGATTGGACCATGTTTGGTCTGACCATTCCGCAACTGTCGCTGGTCGCCTTTATCGGGTTGGCAGTCTACGCCGTCTGGCTGGCTTTTCTCAAGAAGTAATCAGGTAAAGAACACGATATGTACAAGACCTTGGAAGATTTCGTCGGTAATACCCCGCTGGTGAAACTGCAGCGCCTTCCCGGCAAGACCAGCAACACGATACTGGTGAAGCTGGAGGGCAATAATCCGGCCGGCTCGGTGAAGGACAGGCCGGCGCTTTCCATGATCAAGCGCGCGGAAGAGCGCGGCGACATCCAGCCGGGCGATACGCTGATTGAGGCAACTTCCGGCAATACCGGTATCGCACTGGCGATGGCTGCGGCCATGCGCGGCTACAAGATGGTGCTGGTGATGCCGGAAAACCAGAGCATAGAGCGCCGCCAGACCATGAAGGCGTTCGGCGCCGAGCTGGTGCTGACGCCAAAGGACGGCAGCATGGAACTAGCACGCGACGTCGCGCTGAAGCTGCAGGCCGAAGGCGAGGGTATCGTGCTCGACCAGTTCGGCAACATGGATAACCCGCTGGCGCATTACGAAGGTACCGGCCCCGAGATCTGGCGCGATACCGAGGGCAAGGTGACGCATTTCGTCTCCAGCATGGGCACCACCGGCACCATCATGGGCACCTCGCGCTATCTGAAGGAACAGAACCCGGATATTCAAATTATCGGAGTGCAGCCGGAAGAAGGTTCGCAGATTCCGGGTATCCGTAAATGGCCGGAAGAATACCTGCCGAAGATCTACGACAAATCGCGCGTGGACGAACTGATCTACGTGAACCAGGCCAATGCCGAGAAGATGACGCGCCGACTGGCGGCGGAAGAAGGCATTTTTGCCGGCATCTCATCCGGCGGGGCTCTGTACGCAGCGTTGCAGCTTTCAAAAAAGGTGGAGAATTCGGTGATCGTCTCCATCGTCTGCGACCGCGGCGATCGCTATCTTTCCACAGGGGTGTTCCCCTCCTGATGTGAGCACGCTACACAAAATCTTCAACCTGCAAAAGCCAGCCCTGCTGTTGGGGCTGGCTTTGTTTTCTGCGCCGGCCCTTGCCATCAGCCATATCAGCATCGAGGCTGCCAAGGTCGAAGTGCCGCAGGGCGAGCTGCGCAACGCTAGGTTCGACCTCAACCTGAAGACCTCTGCCGTCAATCTCAAGAGCCAGTACCGGCAGTCGCCAGAGCAGCAATGGACGGATGCCGGCTTCAACTGCGCCAGACTGTTGAATCCGAAAAAGGGCAGCTGGCAGTGCGATTCAGGCAAACTGGCGGCCGGCATGATCAGCCTGCCGTTCTCGTTGCGGCTCGACACGCAGACGCTGAAAGGCATGCAGCAGATCGACGCACAACTGGCCGTGCAAAAGGCCAGTTTCAGTGATGCTGCCGGTTTGCGCGCGGGCGAAAACGTCAGCGCAAAACTCAAGCTCAAGGCCGGTCAGTACAAAGCCGGCCGCCTTGAGCAAGGCTGGAACTGGCAGTTCGACCTTGACTGGACGGGCGGCGAAGTGTTCTGGCAGCCTTTCTATATCGCACTGGATAACTCGCGTCCCGGCAGCCACCAGTTGCGGGGCAAGGGCATGTTTAATGAACAACTGATCAGGGTGGATGAAGCCAGGCTCACGCTGCAGGATGTCGGCACGGCCGAAGCCAGCGCCGAGATCTGGCGCGCCGGTACGCGCATCCGCGATCTGCAGTTGGCAACCGGCACGATCGATCTGGAAACGCTGTATCCGCTGATATTAAAACCTTTATTGGAGAAAACCGCGCTGAGCAATCTGGAGATCGGCGGCAAAGGCGATCTGAAGCTGGCTATGCGCGACGGCGATATCCGGTCCGCCCATCTCAAGCTGCAGCAGGTGGATTTGGAAGACAAGGATGGCCGCTTCGGCCTTTACAAGCTGAACACCGATCTGCCGTGGGATTACAATCAGGTCAGGCCGGTGCGGCTGACCTATGAGGGCGGCCACCTGCTCAAACTGCCGTTGGGCAGAACCGACATCAAGGCATCACTTGAACGCTATTCGCTTACAGCGCAGGAGATCGACCTGCCGCTGCTGGATGGCGGACTCAACCTGCGCGATATCTCGGCGGTCTGGGTGGACAAGGGCTGGCACTGGCATCTGCGTGCGGAAGTAGTGCCTATCAGCATGACCGACCTCAGTCATGCGCTTTCATGGCCGGCCATGCAGGGCAAGGTTTCCGCCAGCATCCCGCTGGTGACTTACAGTCAGGGCGTGCTGATGACCGAAGGTGATCTGCGCTTCAAGCTGTTCGACGGCACCATAGACGTCAGCAAGCTCACCATGCGCACGCCGCTCGGCATCGCGCCGCGTCTTAATGCCGATATCCACATGCGCAATCTCGATCTCGGCACGCTGACGCGCACGTTCTCTTTCGGTGCCATTGAAGGCAAGCT
The DNA here is from genome assembly GCA_002479405.1 of Methylophilaceae bacterium UBA7525. GTDB lineage: Bacteria > Pseudomonadota > Gammaproteobacteria > Burkholderiales > Methylophilaceae > UBA6140. The sequence goes on along the minus strand of DLMX01000091.1, from coordinate 1,219 downwards.
AGATGGCGACGTCAACAATCTGCGTTTGGCGAACTGGAAACCGGTAAATTTCGATGCGTCGTTCTACAGCAGTCCCGGCAAGTATCCAAAGAAGATCTCGCAACGTGCGGTGGAAAATATCTCCTCTCTCGGTGGCGCCAGTGCCGCGGCTGCCATCCAGCGAAGTTTTCTGCGCTTCTTCGACCAGTTCAACTACTCCAGGTTGGGCCTCAGCTGCAAACTGCGCGGCGATCACTGCACCATGGACGGCATCGAGTCAACGGGGGATGCCTATGTCATCGTTAAAGGGAGTGGCGTCCCGTCCATTACGGTCTTGGGTTACAATCGTAACGTGAGCTGGGGTGAGCTGCTGGAGCGCCTGAAACGCGTGACAGCAGGCAATAGCAAGCCGATTATCGAGTGAAACCGCGAACAGGAAAAATCATCATGAAACAACATCTACCCGCAACACTACTGGCATTATCCCTGGCCTCGATCCTGAGTGCCTGTGTCACCATCAATATCTACTTCCCGGCAGCAGCGGCTGAGAAAGCCGCGGATAGACTGATCGACGAAGTCTGGCAAGTGAAGGAAAGAAACGGTACGCCAGCGCCTTCAAGCACTGAGTCAGAAACCAAATAAGGAACCATCATGAACAGATTATTCTTATCCGCAATTTTCGCGCTCAGCTTCTTTTTCATGCAACCCGCCGCCATGGCGGCCGATCTTGAAATCAACACGCCGGCCATCGCCGCCATCAAGAGCAGCATGCAGGCTCGCCACAGCCAACTTGCCCCACATTACGCCAGCGGCGCTGTCGGGCTCACCCGTGACGGCCTGGTGGCCGTACGCGACGCGACAGCCGTCCCGCTCAAGGACCGGCAGTCAGTCAATGCACTGGTCGCTGCAGAAAACAAGGACCGCAACGCGCTCTACAAGGAGATCGCCGTCGCCAATCAGAATCCGCAGTGGGAATCCGACATCCGCAACACCTTCGCGCAACGCTGGATAGAGAAGGCGCAAAAAGGGTGGTGGTATCAGACGGCTTCCGGCTGGGCACAAAAATAAACCCGCCTGCTGAAATGCCTGCGACGAGGCATCACGGCGTTGTGCGGTGCTCAACCCCTCGCCGTACTATCTGTACTGTCTCGGGTTCTGCGCTCCGTGCGCCTTGTGCTGCACTCGTCTCGGCGATTTGATCAGGTAGGTTGGCGCTAACTGGTCACCTGCCTGTAAAACA
>DLMX01000056.1:5659-6384 GCA_002479405.1 Methylophilaceae bacterium UBA7525 | reverse complement strand
TCACCGATCACCTCGGCCATGCAAGTCGTCGACACAGCGATCATGTCGGGCTTGTAAAGGTTGTACGTATTGGCCAGACCGTCGACCATGTTGTTGAGGCCGCCGAACACTGCGGCGTCTTCTGTCATGGAGGAGGATACGCAGGAAGTCGGCTCCTTGAAGTGACGGCTGAAGTGCGAGCGGTAATACGCTACGCAACCTTGTGAACCGTGCACGAAGGGCAGGGTGCTCTCGAAACCGACGGCAGCGAACACGGCGCCCAGCGGTTGGCAGGCCTTGGCCGGGTTGACGGTCAGCGCTTCACGGTTGAAGTTCTTCTCGCGGTATTCCCAGGTCTTGGCGTATTCCACCTGGTTTTTCATTTCCTCAAGCGGAACGGCATATTCAAAATTTTCCTTCTTCTTCGCGAACATTTCCTTGTATTCGGGTTCGCGGAACAACTCGAAGTGGTCTAATACTTTTTCAGCGCTCTGGCTCATTTTCAATTTCCTTTCGTTCGCAGGGTGGGCAGGGTGTTGCCCACGTAATTACTGTTGTTTACGCGTGGGCGATGAATTGCCCACCCTACATATCGTTTGCTTGGACCTGGTTTACTTGGCCCAGGGTGCCTTGGTCAGCTTCCAGACCGGGCTGTTGATCGCCATGTCCATGTCACGGGCAAAGATGGCGAAGCCGTCATAGCCGTGGTATGGGCCGGAGTAATCCCAGCTGTGCATCTGGCGGAA
>DLMX01000056.1:424-5423 GCA_002479405.1 Methylophilaceae bacterium UBA7525 | reverse complement strand
CGTCGTCGTAGATCAGCGTGCCGTCCTTCACGTAGTGCGTGGTGCGCTGATAGTCGTCGTTGTGGCCGAATTCGTAACCGGTGCCGACCACTTCCATGCCGAGGTCTTCATAGGCGCCGATGACGTGACGCGGACGCAGGCCGCCGACGAACAGCATGACCTTCTTGCCTTGCAGGCGCGGCTTGTACTTGGCGATGACGTCGTCGGTCAGCTTCTTGTACTTGGCGATGACGGCCTCGGTCTTTTCCTTGATGCTGTCGTCGAAGAAGCTGGCGATCTTGCGCAGGGATTCCTCGATCTTGGACGGGCCGAAGAAGTTGTACTCAACCCATGGAATACCGTACTTCTCTTCCATGTGGCGGCTGATGTAGTTCATCGAGCGGTAGCAGTGCAGGATGTTCAGCTTGGCCTTGGGGGTGTTTTCCAGTTCGGCGATGGAGCCGTCACCGGACCACTGGGCGATGACGCGCAAGCCCATTTCTTCCAGCAGGATACGGCTGGACCAGGCATCGCCACCGATGTTGTAGTCGCCGATGATGGCAACGTCATACGGCGTGGCGGTGAAAGCGTTCTTTTCCGGGTCGGTCTTGTCGAACACGAAATCGCGGATCGCATCGTTGGCGATGTGGTGGCCCAGCGATTGTGAAACCCCGCGGAAGCCTTCGCAGCGTACCGGCACGATGGTCTTGCCTTCGTATTCCTTGGACTTCTTCTTGGCGACGGCTTCGATGTCGTCACCGATCAGGCCGATCGGGCATTCGGACTGGATGGAGATGCCCTTGTTCAGCGGGAACAGATCCTGGATTTCGTCGACAATCTTTTCCAGTTTCTTGTCGCCGCCGAACACGATGTCCTTTTCCTGGAAGTCGGAGGTGAACTGCATGGTGCCGAAGGTATCGATGCCGGTGGTGCCGATGTAGTAATTGCGGCGCGAAGCCCAGGAATACTGGCCGCAGCCGACCGGACCGTGGGAGATATGGATCATGTCCTTGATCGGACCCCACACTACGCCCTTGGAGCCTGCGTAGGCGCAACCGCGGATGGTCATAACACCCGGCAGGGACTTGATGTTGGATTTGACGTCGCAATCGGACTTGCCTTCCTCATGTACGCCCAGGTGTTTGGCGCGCCTTTTGGCGGCTTTCTCGGGGTAGGCCTTGAGGACCTCCTCGATTAATTCCGCGCCATTGACGCGGGTTTCTGCTGTAGCACTCATTTTCATTCTCCTGGTTCTAAAAAGTGTCCTGAAAGAAACTGTTTCAAAAATTGGCCCTCGCAACTTTTGAAACAGATTCCGAGGGGCCGGCGGGGGACGAACCCCCGCCAGATTTGCTACTTAGGCTACGTGTGCTGCCTTGCCGATGACGGATTCGTCTTCCTTCTTCATGATGCCGAAGTCCATCAACAGGTCTTCCAGCTGATCCATGGTGATAGGTGTCGGGATCGTGCCGTTGCCGGCGTTGGCGTGAATCTTTTGTGCCAGTTGGCGATACTCTTCAGCCTGCTTGGATTCAGGTGCGTATTCCAGCACTGTCATACGACGCAGCTCAGCGTGTTGCACGATGTTGTCGCGTGGTACGAAGTGAATCAGCTTGGTGCCCAGCATGCCAGCCAGCGCTTCAGCCAGTTCCAGTTCCTTGTCGGTCTGGCGCTCGTTACATACCAGGCCACCCAAGCGCACGCCACCGGAGTTCGCATACTTCAGAACGCCCTTGGAGATGTTGTTGGCAGCGTACATGGCCATCATTTCACCGGACATGACGATGTAGATTTCCTGCGCCTTGTTTTCGCGAATCGGCATTGCGAATCCGCCGCATACCACGTCACCCAACACGTCATAGGAAACATAGTCAGCGCCGTCATAAGCACCGTTTTCTTCGAGGAAGTTGATGGATGTGATCACACCACGGCCTGCGCAACCAACGCCAGGTTCCGGGCCACCGGATTCAACGCAACGGATGTCGCGATAACCGACCTTCATCACGTCCTCGAGCTCGAGGTCTTCCACAGAGCCGGCTTCAGCAGCCAGGGACAGAACGGTGTCCTGTGCCTTCGCGTGCAGGATCAGGCGAGTGGAGTCAGCCTTGGGGTCGCAACCGACGATCAGGATCTTCTGGCCCATTTCGGCGAGCGCAGCCAGAGTGTTTTGAGAGGTGGTGGACTTGCCGATACCACCTTTTCCGTAGAAAGCAATTTGACGCAATGCAGCCATGATGATGCTCCTTCTATCTATAAAGATTAAAAATCGTTATGCCGTACGCAGGTCGTTGTAAAACAGCTGCGAATGCCTTCCCGCTTCGTTTTCCAATACCCTGCTGAAACGCAGTCCGTCTTCCGCTTCCAAGTCGCTACAAGTCACTCTTCTTATCGGCGCCGGATGGTATGTCGGCCTTGCAAGCTGGGTATTGCAAAGGCTGTGCCAACCCTGAAATTAATTTTCAAACCATTGATTTTATTAGTTAAAAATTCGTGAACAGGTGATTTTTGCCGGGTTTTTACGACTGTCGCAAACACGACAAAGCGGGTTGGTCTCGTTGTATAGCGAACAAGCCGGGAGCGGCCTGAAAAATCCACAAAATCCGGCAGTTACATAACGCTGAGTGCCGTGGATAAAGGCTGTGAGGGGAGGTTGGGCGATTCAAACCGGTATTGGTATGACACTTGCAATGGTGCATTAGAGCTTATGTATGCAAGAGACCCAATATGAGTGATACGCCAGTACAACGTGACTTCAGCAACACACGGCCGTTGCCGCAGATTCAGAGCAATCCCCATTATGAGAAGCTGGGGGGAGAGCCTGCCATCGTGCAGCTGGTCGAGCGCTTTTACTTTTATATGAACACGCTGCCCGAAGCTGCTGGCATACGTGCCATGCACGAGGCTGACCTGACACACACCAAACAGATACTGGTGAAGTTTCTTTGCGAATGGCTGGGCGGCCCCAAGGTGTATTCGCCGGAGCGCGGCCACCCGCGCCTGCGCATGAAGCACAGCATGTTTGCCATCGGCCCTGCAGAGCGCGATGCCTGGATGCTCTGCATGAAGCAGGCCATGGCGGATGTCGTGCCGGACCCGGTGCTGCGCCAGCAACTCGAACAGGCTTTTTTCAAAACCGCGGATTTCATCCGCAACGACCAAGGGAGTAACCACGCATGACCACATTGACACAAACCGCACTGGCAGATACCGCATTCGCCAAGCTGGAGACGGAAAGACGCCTGCAGAACCCGGTGTTCAAGGATGCCACCAAGAAGCCGGGCCGTTTCGGCTTCCGCGGCGAGATCGCCATCAAGTTCGCCGCCCAGGTGGCTGACGAAGCACGTCCGCCCGAGATCACCTGCGACCAGGTGATGACGATTGCCAATGAAGGAGAGAAGGGCATCCCGTTTTTCGCCGGTTACCTGCTTTCCTTCGGCTATCTCGATCTGTTGGTCGAGGCGCTGGGCGACACCTTGCAGGCAGATGGCAAATACTTCCTGTTCTGCAACAACATCGACCTGCTGAAGAAATACACGGTCAAGATGGGCGGTTCCACCTTTTACATCCTGCCTATCGACGAGGCCACCGTGTATAACGAACTGTTGGAACTGCTGCGTCTGGAGAAGATCGACCTGAAGAAGCTGGATACTGCCGCCAAACTGGATGCCGTAGCCGACAAGGCGCTCACATTCTCGGCCAGCTATCCGGAGATCACATATGAAGAAGGCCTCAAGCTGATGGGCCCGGTGCGCAACCCGAACGAGAACCGTCCGGTTTGATTTATAGCTTTTGCCACAGAGGACACGGAGATCACAGAGTAAAAGCGCTAAACACCATTCAATCCTGATATCGGCTACGTTAGCGAATGAATTCAACCGGTGTTCAGGGTTTTCTCTGTGTCCTCTGTGCTCTCTGTGGCTGAAGGTTTTTAATGGAGCTTGCCCAACGCATGGACAACGGCATGGAACCCGATCCGCAACACTGGTATTCCACCAATCTGGTTGGTGTACCGGCAGGTCTGGTTTCATCCCTCGCATTCAACGAGCACCCGCAAACGCTGAATATTGCCGGTGTGCGCGAAATCTACAAAGGCCTGTTCAACTTGCTGGAAGAGGCCGCCGACCTGACTACGGCCGCCAGCATCTTCCGCCACTACATGGAGATCGTCTTCGGCCTGTTGCCGCCAGGCAGTGAAGCTGGCAAGCCATCCAGGGGCCAGCAACGACGCTTCTGTTCCAGTTACCTGAAGCTGCTGGAAGGCTGGGGTTTTGACGCCAACAGCCCGCAAGGTGCAGTGCTCAAAGGCTGGGTGGAAAGCCGCTTCGGTCTCATCCCCACCTACCACAAGGCGCCGTTGACGCGTTTTCCCTCACCGGCCTGGGTCGGTTACCTGGAGGCCAAGTTTTCCAGCCGCCACCACAACAACAGCATCCACGCGCAGCTCGACCTGCTCTACGAATTTTGTCAGTGGGCCATACGCCGTTTTCATGGTGATGCCGGCGAAAGGAAAACGCTATGGCGCGGCATCAACTGTGCCGATGAACATATCCTGGTATCAGGCAGCCTGCGCTCCGGTGATTGCGTCGTCCGGCTCAACAACCTGGTGTCGTTCACGACCAGCCGCGCCCGTGCCGAGGAATTCGGCGACTGGATACTTGAAGCGCAGGTGCCTATCGTCAAGTTCCTGTTCTTCCCGGGTTTGCTGTCCGGCGCAACATTGGCAGGCGAGGGTGAGGTGATTGCGTTGGGTGGGCTTTACAAGGTCAAGGCCAGTTATGTTTGACAGAAAAAATGCTGCACATTCTTCAGGCGGCCTCTCCCCGAGATGATGGTCCAGGTGATGAAATGAAACCTCCTGCCAATCTCTACAGCCGCGCCCTTGGTGCCTATTTCGGACTGGCCGTGGGTGATGCGCTGGGGGCGCCGGTGGAATTCCTCACGGCACGCGAGATTGCACAAAAAGGAACGCACCGCGAGATGACTGGCGGCGGTTGGCTCAAGCTGCGCCCCGGTCAGATCA
>DLMX01000056.1:0-185 GCA_002479405.1 Methylophilaceae bacterium UBA7525 | reverse complement strand
GGCAATACCTGCCGCCGCGGCATTCGCCGCTACATGCTGGAGGATTCGCTGCAGGCGGAATTCAGCGAGGGGGCTGCCGGCAATGGTGCCGCCATGCGTCTGCTGCCGGTTGCACTGGCAACCTACGGCGACGATGACGCTTTTGAGCATGCCGCCATTGAGCAGGCGCACATCACGCACAACCA
>DLMX01000072.1:2958-3089 GCA_002479405.1 Methylophilaceae bacterium UBA7525 | reverse complement strand
CAACCGCGTGATATCAGCAAACTCAAGGTGGAAGTCGTCGCCATGCGTGAAAAGATGCTGGCCGCGCATCCCAACCATAGCGAGATATTCGACCTCAAACACGACCGCGGCGGCATCATCGATGTCGAGTT
>DLMX01000072.1:0-2788 GCA_002479405.1 Methylophilaceae bacterium UBA7525 | reverse complement strand
GGCATCATCGATGTCGAGTTCATGGTGCAGTATCTGGTGCTGGCTCATGCGCACCAATATCCCGAACTCACCGCCAACTCAGGCAATATCGCGCTATTGATGAAGCTGGGAGAACTGGGTCTGATCGACGTTAAGCTGGCTGGCGATGTGGCAGCTGCCTACCGGCAATACCGCAGTCTGCAGCATGCACTCAAGTTGCAAGGGGAAAGCAAGGCGAGGATCGATGCAGCATCGGTGACGCAGCATATGGAAGCAGTAAAGAGCCTGTGGCAGAAATTGTTCGATTGACCGGGTTTATGAATGGAAGCTCTGTTTGATCAGGGAGAATTCAATTTTTCTGACTTGTGGCGGACTTCATTGATGGTTTCTGTGATCTGCGATTTCAGTCTTTCGTCCTGACCGGCCAGTTGCATGGCTTTTTCCGCTGCTTGCATGGCGCTCTTTGCATCACCTTGTTCCAGCAGCACATGCGCCAGATTATTGTGCGCAGCGGCAGAATCCGGGTGTGCAACGATAGCCTGCTGGAATGCCTTTGCAGCGCCACTCAGATCTCCGGCTGCATAGCTGCTGTTGCCCAGGCCCATCAGCAGTACCAGGTCATCAGGCCAGCGCTTCACGGCAGCAGAGTAGGCAGTCCGGGTACGGGCTGCCGGAGCGGTCTTTTCAAAAGCGAGCAGACCCTTGATGACGGCATCAGAACCGCTGCTGGCCGGCAGTTTGCCGGGCGGCAGTGTGACAAAAGCCCAGTGCTGACTTCGTGCCCAGGTGCGCTCGAAAGCGCTCAAGGTCATTTCAAAGCGTTCAAATGTGCCTGAGCGCAGCCAGATCTTTTCCTTGTCCAGGTCATAGCCGACGGCAACCGCATAATGCCAGGAGGGTGCCCAGGAAAGCCCCAGGTTCTGCATGACCACGACCACATTCCCGGCTGAGATCTCTTGCAACACGGCATCTAGCCTGGGTGCAATCTGGATGGCCAGTGCACCATGCCGGCGGGCTGCGGCCAGCATTTCAATCTGCAGGCTGCCCTCGCGGCTGGGGATATAGACTTCCGGAGTGAGTTGTTCAGGCGTGACGCGGATATCAATGGCATTCAATGCGGTAGCCAGTGCTGCCGGACCGCACTGATATAACTCCTGCGGGAAGAATGGTGTGCCGGTCAGCTCATTCTGTCTCGGTAGCTGCGTGTTTTGTGTGACTTCACGTACGCCTGGTGCAGCACATGAGGACAGCACAAATGCCAAAGCCAGTATGAACCCTCTCAGGTGCATACTGGCTTGTTCTGGTTTTTGCGGAAAATGGCTTTTCGCAAACAATAGCGGTTTAACGTACAGAGCGGGTGAATGGGAAGACTTTAGTGAAACCGAGAATGTCAGTAAGCAGCAGTACAAGGAAAATCAGCACAATAGCGCCAATAATGCCACCTGCCGGTGCGCTATCGATTTGTGATGCCACTGAGCTGGCTTCTTCATCAGTCAGAGCCGCAACTCGTTCCTTGGCTTGAGCCGGGTCGATGCCGCGTGCAATCATGGCAGCCTGGACATCTTCTCGCGAAAGCGCAGTGATGATGCGCTCACGATCCTGTTCCCCGCTGGAAGTTACTGTTGATTCAGCAACTTGCTGTGAACTTATCATGGCTGCTTGTACGGTATGTATGGAACCGGTGAACAGAAAGGCTGCGGCTAAAAAGGCACTGAAAAAGCGTTTGATGTAATTCATGACTGACACTCCTTTTAATTAAATTTTCTTAATTTCCCCGATTAAATATCCCCGAAAATTTAGTGGCGAAAATGGTCTTTTTAAACCTCTTCACTCAGCGTGACAGCAACTCTATTGAGAGAGGTTTTTTGTTATGTTGAAGTTAAATCAGCGAGTACAGGCTACCATATTTTTCTGATTGCGCTAGTGATTTCAACAAATTGTAAATCATCTGAGGAAGTCTCATGGTGAGCCATTGATAGCCAACCTTCACTCCCGCTGCAAATTTTCATGAGTGTTTTCAACACAGAGTTTGGAGTAAAGCCAAGGTCGGTTTGCTATCAAGCCAGTAGCGCAAGAAGTGAAATCGGAGCAAAATCGAACATGTAATACTTTCGGCCTACACGTCCGGATGCTTTAGGTTTTTAAACGATTACAACAATTTGACTCTATCCATAATCAGCGGAGACTGAAGGATGAATACATATCAGGCGATCAAGAATCAACTGAACCTCACCGTCGGTGAGTCTGTGCGCTTCATGCGCGAATGGCGGCATCTGAGTCAGCATCAGCTGGCGAATATCACCGGCATTCCCCAAGGCACCATATCGGCCATCGAACATGGCCGCGTCAATATCGGTGTAGAACGTGCCAAAGTGCTGGCGCGAGCGCTCAAGTGTCATCCGGCCGAACTGGTCTTTTCGGACTGGCATCCAGAGTAGAACACGGCAAGTAAGTCTGGCGGTCAGCGGCTTTGCGTCAGCGCCGCGCGCCAGATTTCCATTTTTTTCTGTAATGACAATGCCGCGTGCGCCGGGCTGGTGGATGGCAGGCGCACGTATTGCATGGTCGTATGTTTGCCATGCCTTAAAACATGCTGGCGGTAATTGCGTTCGGCCGTGCCGCCGTTGAAACACACCAGCCTGATACCCGGGTGATCGGCAAAAAAGCCATCGAAATCATTCACTTCCACTGAATCTTTCTCTATCGCCGTATCCAGACTTCCCCTGCGATGGCAACTGTGCAGCACATCCCACAAGGCAATGTCCGCCTGCTGTAATCCCTTCAGTCGTTCTGCATAAGGCGCATCCGG
>DLMX01000023.1:28740-31448 GCA_002479405.1 Methylophilaceae bacterium UBA7525 | reverse complement strand
TGGCCGATATTGGTGCGGCGGATGGCTACCGTGACAATCTCGGCGCCGCTGGCGTCGATCGCCGCGCGCGTTTCGGTGAAATCCTTGTATTTTCCGGTACCCACCAGCAAACGTGATTGGTAGGACTTGCCTGCAATATTCAGTGTATCTGTCATGTTCTCTTCAGCCGCCGCCTACGGCGCCGACTATTTCCAGTTTATCGCCATCATTCAACAAGGTTTGTGCAAAGGCACTGCGCGGCACGATTTCCCCATTGCACTCTATCGCCAGGCGTTTTCCCGTCAGTTCCAGCTTTTCAACCAGATCGCTGACGTATAGGGTCTCTACATCAAATTCTCTGACTTTGCCGTTGATTGTAAGGTGAATCATGGTGAATTTTGCCAATGGTTGAAATTGTATGCGCGCTATCCCGTTATTTTACGTAGGTTCAAGCGCAATAAGCAAACTTAAATCCTCCAGAACAATCATAACGATAGTCATGTGTATAAAGGCAAACTGCCGTGAGGTTTTTGCATCGAATTACTTCAGGAAAATACGCCATCCATTCAACCCGCCACCAAGAAAGTGACGCCATGAACATCCAAAGATTCCGTCCGTTCAATATCCTTTCCTGCTTGCTGATGGCGACACTGCCAACAGCCGTTCTCGCCGACCAGGCGCTCGACAAATCAGTCGTCGAACAGATCGTCGATGCACAGGTCACCCTGGCAAAGGGTCCCTATAAAGGCTTGCGCACCAATCACACCAAAGGCATCGTGGTCAGCGGCACCTTCACTCCGGCCGCCACGGCGAGCACCCTGACAAAAGCCGCCCATCTGCAGGACACGCCGAGCAAAGTCACTGTGCGCTTTTCCAATGCCGGCGGCATGCCCACAATCGAAGATACCAACCCCGGCGCCAACCCGCGCGGTATCGCCATACGCTTTGAGCTACCGGATGGCAGCATTACCGACATCGTCAGTCTTTCCGTGAACGCCTTCCCGGTATCGACACCGGAAGCATTTCTGGCGTTCCTGAATGCGCGGATTGCCACCACAGCTGACAGCCTCAAACCCACCCCGGTAGAAAAAATGATTGCCGAAACGCCTTCGCTACAACGCTTCGTCGCCATCCCCAAACCTTTTCCTGCGAGCTTTGCCAGCCTGACTTATCACGGCATCAATGCCTTCCAGTTCACCAATGCCAAGGGGGAAAGCCATCACATCCGCTACCGCATCGAGCCGCTCAACGGCCAGGAGTTTTTGTCGCCGGAACAAGTGGCCGCAGCAACACCCGATTATCTGTTCGAGGAATTGCCGCGGCGACTTGAAACGGGCGAAGTGAAATTTCGCCTGCTGGCACAAGTCGCTGAAAAAAATGATGTGATCCATGACCCGACCGCGATCTGGCCGGAAGAAAGAAAACTGGTGGATCTGGGCGTCTTGCACTTGCAGGCGCCTGTGCCCGACAACGCCGCAGCGGAAAAGGCCCTAGCTTTTAATCCCCTGATTCTGCTCGACGGCATCGCACCCAGCGACGACCCCGTTCTGCTTGCCAGACCCGGCGCTTACGCCATCAGCGTCAGCCGGCGCATGGCGCCATAGAACTCCCAAAAGCCTGCCTTTGGAAGTTATCAGCAGGCTTTTGTAGCTTTAGTTTGCTAGCAGCCGGACCGACCGCGTAAAATGCCGACTGTGCGGGTGTAGTTCAATGGCAGAACGCCAGCTTCCCAAGCTTGATACGCGGGTTCGATTCCCGTCACCCGCTCCAGACCGCCGCTTTCCCAGATCGTCACTTTCAGAGCTCCACCATCTCGAAATCTTCCTTGCGCGCACCACATTCGGGGCAGGCCCAGTTTGGCGGTACATCCTCCCAGCGGGTTCCCGGGGCGATACCGTCATCCGGCCAGCCCTTTGCCTCATCGTAAATCCAGCCGCAAATCGTGCACATCCATGTTTTCATGATGAAACCTTCGTTAGTTTTACTGAGTCGATTCGGTTAAAATAACACATCAAACTTGCTGATGTCACAGTGCCGACCTTGATTCAAAATCATGGCCTTCCAAGCTCATCAAGTACCGATCCCTCAAACGTAACCGATTGCCCATTTATGACTTTGCTGCCACCTACCGTCCTCACCTTTGCCGCCACCGATCCAAGCAGCGGCGCAGGTCTGCAGGCAGACATCCTCACCTTTGCCAGCATCGGCTGCTACCCGCTGTCGGTCGTCACGGCAATTACCGCCCAGGACACGCTTGGCGTCGAGAATGTCATGGTATTCGATGCCGACTGGGTGAATGAGCAGGCACGCACCATCCTCGAAGACGTCCAGGTCTCCGCCTTCAAACTAGGCATGCTGGGCAGCGTCGAGAATATCGCCGTGATTGCCGAGATCATGGCCGACTACCCTGACGTGCCTTTGCTGATCGACCCCATCCTCTCATCCGGCCGCGGCGACGAGCTGGCCAACGACGAAATGCAGGCCGCCATGGTTGACCTGTTATTTCCGCAGGCGACGCTGATCACACCCAACAGTCTTGAAGCTCGCCGCTACGCCTTTGCCGATGAAACCGAAGAAGTCGAGAACACCTCGCTGAATGAAAGTGCGCAGCGCCTACTGGCCATGGGTGCGGAATATGTCCTGATCACAGGCACGCACGAACGCAGCCCGGAAGTCATCAACACACTGTATGGCGAACAGGGTCTGATCCGGTCCTACAATTGGGAACG
>DLMX01000023.1:27217-28588 GCA_002479405.1 Methylophilaceae bacterium UBA7525 | reverse complement strand
CTGCCCGGCAGCTATCACGGCTCCGGCTGCACCCTGACCTCGGCCATTGCCGCCTGCATGGCACACGGACTGACCATGGAAGAAGCCGTACAGGAAGGCCAGGAATATACCTGGCAGACCCTGAAGAGCGCATTCCGTCCAGGCATGGGACAATATGTGCCGGACCGCATGTTCTGGGCACGCGAGAACGAAGAGCAGGACGATGACCGCGACGAATCCGGCAAACCCGCTCAATAAACCTGCCATTCACGGCCTCTACGCCATCACGCCGAACGAGTGCGACAGCGGCCGTCTGCGCGACATGGTAGAAGCCAGCATTGCCGGAGGCGCAAGCGTCGTCCAATATCGCAACAAGCGCGCAAATTCAAAACAGCGGCATGACCAGTCGCGTCTCCTGCTGGAACTGTGCCGCAGGCATCGGGTTCCGCTGATCATCAATGATGAAGTCAAGCTGTGTCTGGAGATCGGCGCCGACGGCGTACATATCGGCGCCACCGATGGCGATCTTCGGGAAGTGCGAGCACAACTTGGACAGGACAGGATACTCGGTGCCTCCTGCTACAACAGCCTGACACTGGCGTCCAAGGCCCAAGGCGAAGGGGCAGACTATATCGCCTTCGGCGCCTGCTTCCCCTCCGCCACCAAGCCGGAGGCCTTGCGCGCCGAACTCAGCCTGTTCAGCCGGGGTCAGGATGTGCTACACATTCCCATGGTCGCCATCGGCGGCATCACACTGATTAATGCCAGGCTCGCCATCGATGCCGGGGCGGACGCACTGGCTGTCATCGGTGCCTTGTTCGAATCAGGTGATGTGGAACTTACTGCAAGAGAATTTTCGAGGCTCTACCAGAGCGCAAACTGATTTCTAATGTTCTAAAAGGACTTTGCCATGGCTGATGAACTCTTCAACAACGGTCATCACGTCTGTATCAGGTTCAGCGACCTGACGGACACCAGCGCCTCACAGGCTGTGCAATCCAACCAGTTCCTGATCGTCACTGACGGTCATGGCGCGCTCATCGACCCTGGCGGCAACATGACCTACAACGCCCTGATGATGGCCATGGGCAAATACTTCAACTTCCGCAAATTGCAATACATCCTCGCCTCGCACCAGGACCCGGACATCGTCGCCTCCATCAACAAATGGCTGGTCGGCACCGAATGTACACTGCTGGCGCCGGCCATCTGGGAGCGCTTCATTCCACATTTCTGTGGGGTCGGCAACACCGAAGACCGTATCATCGGCATCCCGGACAAGGGCATGAATATCGAACTGGGCAACACCACAATCAAAGCCCTGCCTGCACACTTCCTGCACTCTGAAGGCAACTTTCAGTTCTATGATGTCACCAGCAAGATACTGTTTTC
>DLMX01000023.1:22582-27055 GCA_002479405.1 Methylophilaceae bacterium UBA7525 | reverse complement strand
CTGCCCGCCATGCTGCCTTTCCACCGGCGCTATATGACGTCGAACAAGGCTTGCCGTCTGTGGGCCAACATGGTTCGCGGGCTTGATATAGAATCCATCGTGCCGCAGCATGGCCGTGCATTCGTCGGCAAGACCATGGTCAAACGCTTCATCGACTGGGTGGATGGCCTGGAATGCGGCATAGACCTGATGACCCAAGACAATTACAGAATCCCATGAGAGCAGTTAAATGACATCACGCAATCAACAACTTTTTGAGCAATCCCTTTCCCTGATACCGGGCGGCGTCAACTCTCCGGTACGTGCATTCGGCTCAGTCGGCGGTACGCCGGTCTTTTTCAAACGCGGTCTCGGCTCGCGCCTGTGGGACGAGGATAACAAGGAATACATCGACTATGTCGGCTCCTGGGGTCCGATGATACTGGGTCACGCACATCCGGAGGTTGTTGCTGCGGTACAGCAAACCGCTGCCAACAGCCTGTCATTCGGCGCGCCCACAGCACTGGAGCTGGAAATGGCTGAACTGGTGACCCGACTGGTCCCCAGCATGGAACAGATACGCCTGGTCAGCTCCGGCACCGAGGCCACCATGAGCGCCATCCGCCTTGCGCGCGGCTTCACCGGCCGCAACAAGATCGTCAAATTCGAAGGCTGCTATCACGGTCATGCCGATGCCTTGCTGGTAAAAGCCGGATCCGGCGCCCTGACTTTCGGCCAGCCAAGCTCAGCAGGCGTTCCGCCGGAAGTGGCCGCTCACACTCTGACCCTGCCTTACAACGACAGCGTTGCGGTCGAGCAACTGTTCAGCCAGATCGGCAGTGAGATCGCCTGCGTCATTGTCGAGCCGGTCGTCGGCAACATGAACCTGATCGTACCGCAGAACGGCTTTTTGCAGACCTTGCGCAAACAATGCAGCAAGCATGGCGCCGTGCTGATCTTCGACGAAGTGATGACCGGCTTCCGCGTCGCCCTCGGCGGCGCCCAGGCACTCTATGGCATCAAGCCCGACCTCACCACGCTTGGCAAGGTCATCGGTGGCGGCTTACCGGTCGGGGCGTTCGGTGGCCACAAGGACATCATGGCCTGCCTGGCTCCGCTCGGTCCGGTCTATCAGGCGGGTACGCTGTCCGGCAACCCGGTAGCCGTGGCGGCCGGCCTGACCACACTGAAACTGATCCAGGTCTCAGGCTTCCATGACAGGCTGGCTGCCAATACCAGAAAAATGGTCGATGGGCTGGTGGCGGCTGCGAAAAAGGCCGGCATCGCTTTCTCCGGCCAGAGCGTCGGCGGCATGTTTGGCCTTTATTTTGCCGAAAATGTACCGAACAGCTTCGATCAAGTCATGAAAACCGACAAGCAGGCGTTCAATCAGTTCTTCCACGACATGCTGGATGCCGGCATCTATCTCGCGCCATCCGCCTTCGAAGCCGGCTTTGTATCTGCCGCGCACAGCGAAACTGATATCGAAGCAACGATCGCAGCGGCAGAGCGCATCTTCAATAAATAAACATTATCTTTTTTGAATTAGCTGGTCCAAATCCGGCCCCGGTTATTAAATCTGCACCAAAGCGGAATGAAGCGGGGCCTTTCTGTTTGTCTCATTCCCCACAAAATACACTTGCAAAACAATACGGAATCGAATTAAAGTACCGGACGCACCAAGTTTGTGCACTTAAAAAATATGCATCATTCTGGTGCATGGGTTGATTTTCCATCAATCAGGCTCTCCTTGATGCCGACACTCAAGACCGGCAATCAACCACATTCAGCACACATAAACCATAATTTTCTGAGGAGCATCATGCCATACGTAGCTGATACCATCGCCAAACTCAAGCGATCCAGCCCGGCTGAACTGGAGTTTTACCAGGCCGTTGAAGAAGTACTTACTTCCCTGCGCCCTTTATTGGACAAAGACCAAAAATACAAAAAACACAATATCATCGAGCGCATCGTCGAACCGGAGCGCCAGATCATCTTCCGTGTGCCCTGGATCGATGACAAGGGCCATGTTCAGGTCAACAAGGGCTACCGTATCGAGTACAACTCCGCCATCGGCCCCTACAAGGGCGGCCTGCGTTTCCACCCCAGTGTCTACTCCGGCATCATCAAGTTCCTCGGCTTCGAACAGATCTTCAAGAACTCGCTCACCGGTCTCGCCATCGGCGGCGGCAAGGGCGGCAGTGACTTCGATCCCAAAGGCAAGTCCGACAACGAAATCATGCGCTTCTGCCAGTCGTTCATGAACGAACTCTATCGCCACATTGGCCCGACTACCGACGTACCTGCCGGTGACATCGGCGTCGGCGGCCGCGAGATCGGCTACATGTTCGGTCAGTACAAACGCCTGACCGGCAACTACGATGGCGTACTGACCGGCAAGAAGCTGAACTGGGGCGGTTCACTGGCCCGCACCGAAGCCACCGGCTACGGCGCTGTCTATTTCGCACAGAACATGTTGCAAGCCCGTGGCGATTCCCTGGAAGGTAAGACCTGCGTGGTTTCCGGCGCCGGCAACGTTGCCATCTACACCATCCAGAAGCTCTATCAGCTGGGAGCCAAACCGGTCACCTGCAGTGATTCACGCGGCATGATCTACGACGAACGCGGCATCGACCTCGCCCTGCTGAAGCAACTGAAGGAAGTCGAAGGCGCATCGCTTGAGAAATATGTCGAGCATCACCACGATGCGGTTTACACCCCAGTCAGCGCCTATCCTGCCGGCCGCAACCACGTCTGGTCCGTACCTTGCCAGGCCGCTTTCCCGAGCGCCACGCAGAACGAACTGAGCGAAGCAGATGCTGATGTATTGCTGAACAACGGCTGCATCTGCATCTCTGAGGGCGCCAATATGCCCTCCACACCAGCAGCGGTTGAGAAATTCCTCAAGGCGGGCATCTGCTACGGCCCGGGCAAAGCAGCAAACGCCGGCGGCGTGGCCACCAGCCAACTGGAAATGGCACAGAACGCCAGCATGCAGCAGTGGACTTTCGAAGAAGTCGACGCCAAACTGCAAGGCATCATGCACGGCATCTTCACCCGTGCCAGTGAAACCGCTGCAGAGTTCGGCCAACCCACCAACCTGGTACTGGGCGCCAACATCGCCGGCTTCCGCAAGGTGGCTGATGCCATGATTGACCAGGGTGTTGTGTAATCAGAAAACAGCATTCCGGTACAATTCCTTGTCCTGATAAAAACCGCGCCTTTTCAGGCGCGGTTTTTTTATGCACCAAATACAGGCATTACATCCATAAAACCTCTGCGGAACCAAGCCTGCATACGTGCAGGCCTTTTACATGGCAGCCTCACCATGATGCATCAAAATAGTGCAATGCACTCGCATGTGCACCATTATGAAGCATTCCAATCAAATTGCGATTCAGCACTAGACCTTTTGCAAGCTATTAATTTAAAATCGTTTTTCTAGCCCTAAAGCAAATTTTTTTCATTTGCCTGAGCGCTTGCACACTTCTTGCTTTCAAAGTGAACCACGTAAATTTTTGCCTTCACTTCATTAAGCGATTGAAGTACCGGCAATCAGACAGATAAAGGTAAGTTGGTGATGCATGTGAACACAGAAGCAAATGTAACGAAGTTACAGAATCCGCAACAGCAAGGCCTGTACAGTCCAGGCAACGAACATGATGCCTGTGGCGTCGGCTTTATCGCAAACATCAAAGGCAAGAAAAGCCACGAGATTGTCAGCAAGGGCCTGCAAATTCTTGCCAACCTGACTCACCGCGGCGCCACCGGTTACGACCCCAAGCTGGGCGACGGAGCCGGCATCCTGCTGCAAATGCCGGATGCTTTCCTGCGCAAGGAAGCCGCCAAACTGAACATCGAGCTGCCGGTTGCCGGCGACTATGCCTGTGGCATTGTCTTTCTACCGCAATCCGAGAATGGCCGCATCGCCTGCGAATCTGTCATCGCCCGCATCATCCATGAAGAAGCGCAGACCTTGCTGGGCTGGCGCGATGTCCCTCGCGACAACTCCAATATCGCCGATGCCGCGCGTGCAGTCGAACCGGTCATGCGTCAGGTGCTCATCGGCCGCGGCACCAGCATGGCCGACCAGAATGCCTTCGAGCGCAAGCTGTTCATCATCCGCAAGCGCATCGAACATGCAGTACACGCACTGAAACTGGAAGACGACTCCCAGTTCTACATCCCTTCACTGTCTTCACGCACCATCGTCTATAAAGGCATGCTGCTGGCCAACGAAGTCGGCGTCTATTACCAGGATCTGCAGGACGAAAGCGTGGTTTCCGCCTTGGCTCTGGTGCACCAGCGTTTCTCCACCAACACTTTCCCGGCATGGGACCTGGCCCATCCGTTCCGCATGATCGCCCACAATGGCGAGATCAATACCATGCAAGGCAACGTCAACTGGATGGCCGCACGCCACGACGCGATGCGCTCTGCACTGATCGGCGAAGACCTGGAAAAGGTCTGGCCACTGATTGCCGAAGGCCA
>DLMX01000023.1:9402-22329 GCA_002479405.1 Methylophilaceae bacterium UBA7525 | reverse complement strand
GACAGCACCGGCAAACCGCTGATGGATGAAGAGCGTCGCGCTTTCTATGAATATCACGCAGCGCTGATGGAGCCCTGGGATGGCCCGGCCGCGGTCGCATTCACCGACGGCCGCATGATAGGCGCAACGCTGGATCGCAACGGCCTGCGCCCCGCACGCTATCTGGTGACCGATGACGACCACGTCATGATGGCCTCGGAAATGGGCGTTCTGACCTTCCCGCAAGAACGCATCATCAAGAAATGGCGTCTGCAGCCAGGCAAGATGCTTCTGATCGACATGGAACAAGGTCGCATCATCGACGATGCCGAAGTCAAGCAGTCGCTGGCACAAGCCAAGCCCTACCGACAATGGATCGAACAATCCCGTTATTTCCTTGACGATCTGCCCAAGGTCGACAGCCAGCTTGAAATGAAAGCCGGCCTGCTCGATATGCAGCAGGCTTTTGGCTACACGCAGGAAGACCTCAAGTTCGTGCTGCAACCGATGATGTCCAATGGTGAAGAAGCCATCGGCTCCATGGGTAACGACAGCGCCTTGCCGGTACTTTCCAACCGTCCCAAGCTGCTCTACTACTACTTCAAACAACTGTTCGCGCAGGTCACCAACCCGCCGATCGACCCGATCCGCGAAGAACTGGTGATGTCACTGGTCACCTTCATTGGTCCAAAGCCCAACCTGCTCGGCGGTTTTGAATCAACCGGTGAAGCCAATCCGCCACTGCGTCTGGAAGCCAGCCAGCCGGTGCTGATGCTGGACGAACTGGCGCAACTGAAGTCTATCGACAGCCTCACACAGAACCGTTACCGCTCGCTGACACTGGATATCACCTATCCGCTGGCAGAAGGCAAGGCGGGTATGGCAAAAGCCATAGAAAATCTCTGCGGCGCTGCCAAAAAAGCCGTGCAGGATGGCTTCAATGTGCTGATCCTGTCTGACCGCGAAGTCAGCGCAGACCGTCTGCCGATTCCGGCGCTGCTCGCCTGTTCCGCCACGCATCAGCACCTGGTACGTGCCGGCTTGCGCACCAATACCGGCCTGGTGGTCGATACCGGCTCTGCGCGCGAAGTGCATCACTTTGCCTTGCTGGCAGGCTATGGCGCAGAAGCCATCTGCCCATGGCTGGCCCTGGAAACCATCAGCCAGACCGCAGGTAATGACGGCAAGGAAGCGCAGAAAAAATTCGTCAAGGCTATCGGCAAGGGCCTGTACAAGGTCATGTCCAAAATGGGCATCTCCACCTACCAGTCCTATTGCGGCGCACAGATCTTTGAAGCAGTCGGCCTCAGCAGCCAGTTCATCCGGGACTACTTCACCGGCACCACCACCACGATTGAGGGCATCGGTCTCAATGAAGTTGCCGAAGAAAGCCTGCGCACCCATAACAGCGCCTTCTCCAGCGACCCGGTCTTGCTCGGCGCACTGGATGCAGGCGGCGAATACGCTTATCGCGTGCGTGGTGAAGAGCACATGTGGACGCCGGATTCCATCGCCAAGCTGCAGCATGCCACACGCACCGGCGAAGCCAGCACCTACAAGGAATACGCCAAGCTGATCAATGACCAGAGCAAGCGCCACATGACCTTGCGCAGCCTGTTCGAGATCAAGGCCAGCGGCTCTCCTGTTCCGCCGGAAGAAGTCGAACCGGCCAAGGAAATCGTCAAGCGCTTCGCTACCGGCGCGATGTCGCTCGGCTCCATCTCCACCGAGGCGCATGCAACGCTGGCGATCGCCATGAACCGCATCGGCGGCAAATCCAATACCGGCGAAGGCGGCGAGGACGAAAAACGCTTCATACCGCTGGTCAAGGACAGTACCATGGCTGAAGTCATCGGTAGTTCCCTGATTGAGAGTCATATTCCGCTGAAGGCCGGCGACTCCCTGCGTTCCAGGATCAAGCAGGTCGCTTCCGGTCGTTTCGGCGTCACTGCCGAATACCTGGCCAGCGCCGACCAGATCCAGATCAAGATGGCACAGGGCGCCAAACCGGGCGAAGGCGGCCAACTGCCCGGCCACAAGGTCAGTCCTTACATCGCCAAGCTGCGCTTCTCGGTGCCCGGTGTCGGCCTGATTTCGCCGCCGCCGCACCACGATATCTACTCGATCGAGGATCTGGCGCAGCTGATTCACGACCTGAAGAACGCCAACCCCCAAGCCTCGATCTCGGTCAAACTGGTGTCAGAAACCGGCGTCGGTACCGTTGCCGCCGGTGTAGCCAAGGCCAAGTCCGACCATATCGTTATCGCAGGCCATGACGGCGGCACCGGCGCCAGCCCGTTGTCCTCACTGAAGCATGCAGGCACCCCGTGGGAACTGGGCCTGGCCGAAACGCAGCAGACCCTGGTGTTGAACCAGTTGCGTGGCCGCGTCATCGTGCAGGTCGATGGCCAGATGAAAACCGGCCGTGATGTCGTTATCGGCGCACTTCTGGGCGCCGATGAATTCGGCTTTGCCACCGCTCCGCTGGTAGTCGAAGGCTGCATCATGATGCGCAAGTGCCACCTCAACACCTGCCCGGTCGGCGTTGCCACACAAGACCCTGAACTGCGCAAACGCTTCACCGGCCAGCCTGAGCATGTAGTCAATTACTTCTTCTTTGTTGCCGAAGAAGTACGTGAACTGATGGCACAGATCGGCATCCGCAAGTTCGACGATCTGATCGGTCGCAGCGACCTGCTCGACATGCAGGCCGGTATCGAACACTGGAAAGCCAGCGGCCTCGATTTCAGCAAGATATTCCACCAGCCCAGACTGTCTGCCGACGTTTCCCGTCGTCATAACGAAGAACAGGATCATGGCTTGGACAAGGCGCTGGACAACGAGATCATCGCACGCGCCAAACCGGCACTGGAAAAGGGCGAGAAGGTCGTCATCGAGATGCCTATCGTCAATACCAACCGCACGGTCGGCACCATGCTGTCCAACCAGGTGGCAGTGCGTTACGGCCATGACGGCCTGCCAGACGACACCATCACGGTGAAACTGCATGGCACGGCCGGCCAGAGTTTCGCCGCATTCCTAGCCAAGGGCATCACACTGGAACTGACCGGCGAAGGCAATGACTACGTAGGCAAGGGCCTGTGCGGCGGCCGCATCGTCATCAAACCGCCCAAGACCTTCCGCGGCACGCCGGAAGAGAACATCATCGTCGGCAATACCGTCATGTATGGTGCTACCGTCGGTGAAAGCTATTTCCATGGTGTGGCCGGTGAGCGCTTCTGCGTACGTAACTCCGGTGCTACGGCCGTAGTTGAAGGCGTAGGTGACCACGGTTGCGAATACATGACCGGCGGCACTGTCGTCGTCCTGGGCCAGACCGGACGCAACTTCGCCGCCGGCATGTCGGGCGGTGTGGCTTATGTCTATGACGAAGACGGCACGTTTGCCAAACGCTGCAACCTGAGCATGGTCGAACTGCATAAGGTGGAAGCTGCGGACAAAGTCAGCACACTGGCAGGTGAGCACATGGGCCAGGCCGATGAAACCACCCTACTGGCACTGCTCAACAAGCACGCCGAATACACCGGCAGCGAACGCTCCAAGGCGATGCTGGCCGACTGGAACAACTACCGCAACAAATTCGTCAAGGTTCTGCCTAACGAATACAAGCGCGTGTTGGCCGAGCGCGCCGCCGCTGCCAACAAGCAAGCAGCGTAAAGGATTAGAGAAAAGATCATGGGAAAAGTAACTGGATTTCTTGAATATGAGCGCCTTTCCGAAGCCAATTTGCCGGTGCCGGAACGTGTCAAGAACTACAAGGAGTTCGTGCTGCATCTGACAGACGAACAGGCCAAGGTGCAGGGTGCACGCTGCATGGATTGCGGCATTCCGTTCTGCATGAGCGGCTGTCCGATCAACAACATCATCCCGGACTGGAACGATCTGGTATACTACCAGGACTGGCGCACTGCGATTGATGTGCTGCATTCCACCAACAACTTTCCGGAATTCACCGGCCGCATCTGCCCGGCACCTTGTGAGGCCGCGTGTACACTGAACATCAATGCCGATGCGGTCGGTATCAAGTCGATCGAACACGCCATCATCGACAAGGCGTGGGAGAACAACTGGGTCGTACCGCAACCGCCAGCGAAGAAGACCGGCAAGAAGGTCGCCATCGTCGGTTCCGGTCCGGCCGGGTTGGCTGCCGCACAGCAACTGGCACGCGCCGGCCACGATGTCGTCGTGCTGGAAAAGGAAACCCGCATCGGCGGTCTGCTGCGCTACGGCATCCCCGACTTCAAGATGGAAAAATCGCACATCGACCGCCGCATGGCGCAAATGGAAGCCGAAGGTGTGCAGTTCCGCGTCAATCAGAACGTCGGCGAGAATGTCAAAGCCGAAGACCTGCTGGCCGAGTATGACGCCGTGATCCTCGCCGGCGGTGCCGAATATCCGCGCGACCTGCCGGTTCCAGGCCGCGAATTGGATGGCGTACACTTCGCCATGGATTTCCTCACCCCGCAAAACAAGGTGGTAGCCGGCGACAAGATCGAGAACCAGATAGTAGCTACCGGCAAACATGTGGTCGTCATCGGTGGCGGCGATACCGGCTCCGACTGTGTCGGCACCTCCAACCGCCACGGCGCGCTGTCCATCACGCAGTTCGAGCTGATGCCGCAACCGCCGGAAAAAGAAAACAAGGCACTGACCTGGCCCAACTGGCCGCTGAAAATGCGCACCTCCAGTTCGCATGAAGAAGGTGCCAACCGCGACTGGTCCGTCACCACCAAGGAACTGATCGGCGAAAACGGCAAGGTTACCGGCCTCAAGGCTGCCCGCGTCGAATGGAAAGACGGCAGGATGCAGGAAATCGCCGGTTCCGAATTCACCATCCCGGCTGATCTGGTGCTGCTCGCCATGGGCTTCGTCAGTCCGGTGCAGAAAGTGCTGGATGCCTTCGGCGTCGAAAAAGACAACCGCGGCAATGCCAAAGCCACGACAGACGGCGAAGGCTGCTACCAGACCAGCAGCCCCAAGGTGTTTGCCGCCGGCGACATGCGCCGCGGCCAGTCGCTGGTAGTATGGGCCATCCGCGAAGGCCGTCAGTGCGCACGCGCCGTCGATGAATTCCTCATGGGGTCATCCACACTGCCGCGCTAAGCTCCGATATTGTCGTCCAGCGGCAAAAAAAGCCATACACCGAATTAATTTGGGACCACCAGCGACCCAGGCTTTATAATTCGGGTATGGCTTTTTCTTCGGCATTCTCCGGCGACACACAAATGACTCAACTCAAAAACGACACCTTTCTGCGCGCGCTCATGCGCCAGCCCACCGATTACACCCCGGTATGGATGATGCGTCAGGCCGGACGCTACCTGCCGGAATACCGGGAGAGCCGCAAGAACGCCGGCAGTTTCATGCAGCTGTGTACCAGCCCGGATTTCGCCACAGAAGTCACATTGCAACCGCTCGACCGCTACCCGCTGATTGATGCCGCCATCCTGTTCTCCGACATCCTGACGGTGCCGGACGCCATGGGTCTGGGTTTGTATTTTGCCGAAGGCGAAGGCCCCAAGTTCAAGCGTACGCTCTGCGAAGAAGACGTCATCAGGAATCTCGCCGTACCGGACATGACCAGCCTGCAATATGTGTTCGATGCCGTCAGCCAGATCCGCAGAGCACTGAATGGCCGCGTGCCGCTGATCGGCTTCTCCGGTAGCCCGTGGACGCTTGCCACCTACATGGTGGAAGGCAAGGGCGGTACCGATTTCCTCACCGTCAAGCGCATGGCCTATGCCCGCCCCGACCTGTTGCACCGCATCCTCGACATCACGGCAACAACCGTCACTGCCTATCTCAACGCGCAAATTGCGGCCGGTGCACAAGCAGTCATGATCTTCGACTCCTGGGGCGGCGCACTGGCACATAACGCATACCGCGAATTCTCGCTGCAATACATGGAAAAAATCCTCGCCGGCCTGAAGCGCGAAAACGAAGGCCGCATCGTGCCTCGCATCGTCTTTACCAAAGGTGGTGGCTTGTGGCTGGAAGCCCAAGCCGAGATCGGTGCGGATGCGCTGGGGCTGGACTGGACCGTGGATATCGGCGAGGCAAGAAAACGCGTCGGCGACAAGGTTGCACTGCAGGGCAACCTTGATCCCGCCATCCTGCTGTCAACCCCGGAAGCGATCGAAAAGGAAGTCGCCACCATTCTCGCCAGCTATGGCAAGGGCAACGGCCATGTGTTCAATCTTGGGCATGGAATTACGCAGTGGACGCATCCTGACAACGCCGCAGCGATGCTTGAGGCCGTACGGAAACATAGCGTGCAATACCACCGTTGATTTACCGCCCCTGATGGCACAGACCCAGCTTTCTAACGGAGCTGGGTGTTTTTGCTAATCAGGAAACCGGATACTCAGCCGCAACATGATGGACTGCACATCAATGTCTGCATCCACCACCGGTGTGCCTGCCCCGACCCCTGTCCCGCAACGTGGACAGCGCACATTTTTGCTGTCGATGTCGAGACTCACGTAGTCGTACACCAGGCCCAGCGAAACTCTATCGTAGAGCCGGTACTCGACCCCGAGCCCTGCGGTCCACCCGTCCTCAAACCCATCGGATTTTGCATGAATCTGCGATTGATCATCATCCAGCTTCAGCTCAACATCCGCCCCGGCCCAGCCAGCCCTGGCAAATACAAGCCAGCGATCCCAAGCATAGCCTACACGACCTGTCACCTTGGCCAGCCAATTGATCTCGGAAGTGTATACGTCAGTAGGAAACAGCGGACTTGATTTCCGCTCCTTGAGGTCAGATACTGCTGCCGATATCTCAAAACCAAACACCCAAGCATCGACCTGATGATTATAGCCGGCAAAAAGGCCGCCAACCGCGCCGCTCGCATCATGGTCAAAATCCGTACCCAGCACGGTAGGTCCGAGCGTATTGAACCAGTTGGCATTTTTGTACTGCCAGTCCAGATCACTGGAAGCCATGCCGAGTTCGCCGCCGGCATAAAAACCAGTCCACCGGGCATTTGACACTTCATCCGCTGAGGCAGCAGTTACGCTGAGACAAAATAATCCAACTACCGAGCTAGCTCGTATCAAACTATGACAGGCGCTGATTTTTCGCATCATCATTTTTACCCCTCAGAACCATGAATTCATGCCTGAAACTATCAATTGTGCTCAAACCGGAACCAAGTCCATGCTGATTTCAGTCAATACAAAATGATTAGTGCAAGCTACCCAACGAACCGTTGGTCATCAACAACACACTGTAATAACGTTCGGTCCATTGCTGCTGCCTGACCTTCATCGCGCGCACCACTTCATCAACATTACCCAACAGGGTATCGACAATGCGGCCGTCCAGATGCTGTTTTGTCACCATATCCTGCATGATGCGCTTGATTTGTTTCGGCGGCAGGCCTTCTCTATACGGCCGGTCTTCGGCCAGTGCGGTGAACACATCAGAAACGGCAAGGATTCTGGAGCTGGTGGAGATTTCGTCGCTTTCGATGTGAAATGGGTAACCGCTGCCATCCAGCTTCTCATGATGGCTGCCCGCTATGCGCGCCACCTCCTCCAACCCTCCGACCGAATCAAGCAAGGTAAACGTAAGGTAGCTGTGCATTTTGATCATGGCGAATTCCTGCCTGGTCAGCTTGCCCGGCTTTTCAAGTATTTCATTGGGCACGCCGATTTTGCCGAGATCATGCAGGGTGGCTGCCAGCTCGAGTTCCACCCGCTCCGATTCCGGCAGGCCCAACAATGTGCCCAGTGAACTTGTGCAGGCACTGACTCCTGCCGTATGCGAAGCCGTATATTTCGACCGGAAATCAATAATGGCTGTAAAGAACTCTTCCATCTTGAGCGCAGCCGCCACATCGCCGTAGATATGCTGCACCGGGCCCTTGTATTTTAGAAAACTCATCAGGTTGGGCCTGGTCAATTCAAGCCAGAACGCCTCCCTCTCCGAAATGCAGAGGAACAGTTCTACCACTCGGACATGGAGGATGCTGCCTGCCCTGTTGCGCATCTTCACCCGCAACCCGGGAGACTGGTTGAGTATGTGGGTATCCCGATCGATTTCACGCTCCAGCATTTCCGCCAGCATCAGCATTTGCGCTTCCATCACATCCGGCGCGTCGATTGGCTCATTGCAGCGGCACCAGGGCGTGTGATGCAATCGCACCATTTTCGCCGACGGAGCCAGCCAGGGCACTTGGCTGAAGATGAGTTCACCGCGCAAACAATGCGACTCACAATCTTCAGCCTCGAATTCGTAATGACTGATCTTCTCCTGCGCGGTGAATGCCCCGATGTCATGCAGCATGGCAGCGAGAAAGAGCTTTTCGATTTGAGAGGGTGGGAGCTTAGCCTCTTCTGCCATTTTCCAGCAAATGTAGGCCGTACGTAACTGGTGCAAGGCAAGCTTGTGATGCGCGACATCCATGGCCTCGGAGATTGAGAACATGAGATCGGACATGCTTATCTGCTTGCCGCTGATTCTCGTTTTCATTAATTCCGCCCATTTCTTGGTTTTTATTAGCGTCTTAATTACTGATTACGAAGAATTCCACAGCAGCCCGTTATATAAAACGGGAACTACCAACTGGATAAGTTACCACCCATTCATTTAATAATCAATGAGATAAATTCCATCTTCATTACGGAGAATGGCAACAACAGCCACCGGCAAGCAGTGAACCTAGAACTCCAGCGGATCGACATCTACCGCCCAGCGCACCTTGGCATTGAGCGGATACGTTCTCAACTGCGCCACCAGCGGATGCAGCAGTCTTTGCAAGGACAAGCGATCGGAGGCATGCATCAGCAGCTGACCGCGCTCCATGCCTTTCAGGCGTTCCATCTGCGGACGCACCGGGTCGTAAACCGTGACTTTTAAATCCTTTGCACGTGCGGTATCGGCGGCAAAGCGCAGAAAACGCTGCACCAGTACATAGTCGTTGGCCTCGGCCTTGAGTAGGGCAACATGGCTGTAAGGCGGGAATTGCATGATCTCGCGCTCCTGCAACAGGCTATCGGCAAAAGCCGCATAGTCGTGCGCACGCAGCGCATTGAACAGCACATGGTCGGGGAAAGCAGTCTGAATCAATACTTCTCCGGCTTTATCGGCACGGCCGGCACGGCCCGCGACCTGCATCAATTGCGCAAACAACCTTTCCGCCGCACGGAAATCAGGGCTGAACAGGGCGCTGTCGGTATCGATGACACCGACCAGCGTCAAGTTGGGGAAATCATGGCCTTTGGCCAGCATCTGCGTGCCGAGCAGGATATCGACTTCTCCGGCATGCACGGCATCCAGCATTTCGTTGAGTGCATGCTTGCGCTGGGTACTGTCGCGATCCACCCGCAAGATGCGCGCTTCCGGCATCAATGCGGTCAGAGTCTGTTCCAGCCTTTGCGTGCCATGACCGGTCGGGTGCAGATCCGTGTTGCCGCAACCGGGACAGGCCGTCGGGATTTTCTGCTCATGTCCGCAATGGTGGCAGCGCAGACGCCCCTGACGCAGATGCACCACCAGCCGCGCACTGCAACGCATGCATGGCGCGATCCAGTGGCAGGCGCTGCATAAAAGTACCGGCGAATAACCGCGCCGGTTAATGAACAACAGACTTTGTTCACCGCGGGCCAGTCGTTCGCGCATGGCATCGACCAATATCTGCGACAAGCCGTCCTGCAAGACATTGCGTGCAGTGTCGATACAACGGATCTGCGGCAACTGCGCCTGCGCCACCGCCCGGTTGGTAAGCGCTAACATCTCATATTTGCCGCTCTGGGCGTTATGCCAGGTTTCCAGCGCCGGCGTGGCGGAGCCGAGCACGATGGGCACCTTGTGCTGCTGCGCACGCACCAGTGCGACGTCGCGCGCATGGTAGCGCATGCTGTCCTGCTGCTTGTAGGAAGCGTCGTGCTCTTCGTCGACAATCACCAGTTTCAAGTTTTTCAGTGGCGTAAAGACCGAAAGTCGTGTGCCGATGACGATGCGCGCCTCGCCTGATTGCGCCAGCTGCCAGTTCTGCAGACGCTCGCCGTCACCGAGATTGCTATGCAGCGACACCAGCGGCAAGTGCGGCAAACGGCTGCGGAAACGGCCTTCCAGTTGCGGCGTCAGGTTGATTTCCGGCACCAGCACCAGCGCCTGTCCATGATTCCCGGCCAGCAAGCGTTCGATCAGCTGGATATAGACCTCGGTCTTGCCGCTGCCGGTGATGCCGTACAGCAACCAGGGCTTGAATTGCTGTGCTGTGCTACTGATTGCCGCCACCGCCTGTAGCTGATCCGCATTCAGTTCAGGCGAAGGCACCTGCCCGACGCCCGTTTTCAGGCCGGCCAGCACCTCACGTGCCTGCAGCAAACCCGCTTCCTGCATCTCCTGCACGGCCTTGCGCCAGCTTGCAGAAATCAGCGCCATCGCAGTTTCGCTCAGTTCACCTTGTTGTAGTGCCGCAAGAATCCTGTGCTGCACGACCTTGCGCCTGGGGATGACCTCGATATCGGCATCCGGCGACAACCGATAGGCAAACTGCTTGCGGCTTACCGCCGGTTCTATCTGTCGCAACCGGTTGGGCAGGGCGGCAAGCAGCGCCTGCCCGAATGGATAGTGGTAATAATCGGCACAAAACTTGATCAGGCGGAACACGCCTTTATCCAGCGCCGGTTCGTCGACATAGCCATGTTCGATAGGTTTGAGCTTGTCTGCAGGCAGCCCGGATTCCGCCACGCGCGCCACAACCAGACCGACTTGGCGGCGGTGGCCAAAGCTGATCAGCACGCGCTGGCCGACCTCGACGTCAAAACCGCCATCCAGATAGTCGAACAGGCTGTCGAGCGGCACGTCGAGTGCAACTTTGAGGATCGGAGCAGTCATGAAATCGGTTATGGCTTGCGGGCTCAGTAGGTTAAAATAGCGTTTTTGAACGAATAGTCGATTCTGCCTTGAAAGCACATCTTACCGAATTACTCAGCATCGCCGCAAAAAGCCTGAACACGGACGGCATCAGCGCGGACAGCCTGCCGCTCGATATTCAGCTGGAGCGTCCGAAGAATGCCGACCACGGCGACTTTTCCAGCAACCTGGCCATGATGCTTGCCAAACCCTTGCGCCAGAACCCGCGTGCGATTGCCGAGAGCCTGATCAAGGCACTACCGGCCTCCGAATATATTTCGCGCATTGAAATCGCCGGTGCCGGTTTCATCAATTTCCACCTGAGTCCCAGGGCTCAACAGGCAGTGGTTCACGAGATTCAGCAACAAGGTGAGCGCTTTGGCCATCACCAGACCGGCGGCGGCCGCAAGCTGCAGATCGAATTCGTTTCCGCCAACCCGACCGGCCCATTGCATGTCGGTCATGGCCGCGGCGCAGCCGTCGGCGATTGCCTGGCACGCCTGATGGAAGCCAACGGCTGGGATGTCACCCGCGAGTTCTATTACAACGATGCCGGTGCCCAGATCGACAACCTGACCAAATCGGTACAGGCGCGCTGCAAGGGCATTCAGCCAGACCATGCCGATTTCCCGGAAGACGGCTACCGCGGCGAATACATCGCCGAAATCGCCAAGGCCTATCTGGCAAAGGAAACCGTCATTGCCGACGACATGGAATTCTCGGCCTCCGGCGACCCGGATGATACCGAATCCATCCGCCATTTTGCCGTCGCCTACCTGCGCCATGAACAGGATCTCGACCTGCAGGCCTTCCAGATCAAGTTCGACGTCTTCTCACTGGAATCCGCGCTTTATACCAATGGCCAGGTCGAAAGTACTGTGCAGGCGCTGATTGCCAGCGGCCGAACCTATGAGCAGGACGAGGCGCTTTGGCTGCGCACTACCGAGTTCGGCGACGACAAGGATCGTGTCATGCGCAAGAAGGAAGGCGGCTATACGTATTTCGTGCCGGATGTTGCCTACCACGTGGGCAAATGGCGGCGCGGCTTCGTCCGCGTCATCAACGAACAGGGCGCCGACCATCACAGCACCATCACCCGTGTACGCGCCGGTCTGCAGGCACTTGATATCGGCATTCCCAAGGTCTGGCCGGAATATGTACTGCACCAGATGGTGACCGTCATGCGCGGTGGCGAGGAAGTAAAGATCTCCAAGCGCGCCGGCAGCTACGTCACACTGCGCGACCTGATCGAAGAAGTCGGCTGCGATGCCACGCGCTATTTCCTCGCTGCACGCCGTGCCGATTCGCAGCTGGTGTTCGATATCGACCTTGCCCGCGCGCAGACCAACGACAACCCGGTGTATTACATCCAGTACGCCCATGCCCGCATCTGCAGCGTACTGAACCAGTGGAACGGCGACATCAAAACTCTGACCACTGCCGACCTCAGTCCCTTGCAGGCCGAGCATGAAACAGCACTGCTCAAGCGTCTGAGCGAATTCCCCGAAGTGGTTCACCATGCCGGTGAAGAACTGGCGCCGCACATGATAGCCAACTATCTGAAAGACTTAGCCAGCGACCTGCATAGCTATTACAATGCAGAACAATTTCTGGTGGCGGATGAAGCACTGAAACTTGCCCGCATGGCACTGATACAGGCGACACAGCAGGTATTGAGGAACGGTCTGCAACTGCTCGGCGTCAGCGCGCCGGAAAAAATGTAACTGCAAAAGGCAACCCACAGGAAAACACAATGACCCGCGATTACAAAAACTCCACATCTTCACGCGAGAAAAAAAACAGCAAGGGCAGCCCGTTCTTTTCCGGCCTGCTGGTCGGCCTTTTGCTCGGCGTCGGCATCTCGGTCGTGCTGGTAATCTTCATCACCGGCGGCAAAACGCCGTTTGAAAACAAGGTGACACCAGCCGCCGTGATCGAAGCCGATGGCAATGCGGAAACCCCGGCCGCCGTGCCTGATGCACCGGCAGAAACTGAAGAAAAACCAAGATTCGATTTCTATACCATCCTGCCGGGCAGCGAAACCCAGGTCACCGAACG
>DLMX01000023.1:0-9387 GCA_002479405.1 Methylophilaceae bacterium UBA7525 | reverse complement strand
CCAGCCGCCGTGATCGAAGCCGATGGCAATGCGGAAACCCCGGCCGCCGTACCTGATGCACCGGCAGAAACTGAAGAAAAACCAAGATTCGATTTCTATACCATCCTGCCGGGTAGCGAAACCCAGGTCACCGAACGGGAAATCCAGCAAAAGCAGGCCGAAACCGTCAAGGTCTCGGAAACCTACTTCCTGCAGGTCGGCGCTTTCCAGACCGAACAGGAAGCCGATAACATGAAGGCCAAACTGGCATTGCAAGGCATGGAAGCCATCGTACAAACTGCCGAGATTCCGGAAAAAGGCACTTGGCACCGCGTGCGCGTAGGACCGTTCAGCGACATCAACCAGATCAACCGCGCCCGCGCGCAATTGCTGGAGAACGGCTTTACCGCTGACCTGATCAAGGTCGACAATAATGTACCTAACCGCTGAACATGCACTGCGATGGTCAGCGCATTGCACGGCTGACGCGTTGAAAACTTTACTTGCCGATTAAAGTCAATCAGCAACCCACAATCCAGTTCAAGACAAGGAAACCCATAATGAAAAAGCTATTTACCGCCCTGATGTTGCTAGCTTCCACCAGCCTGATGGCGGATCCTATGGTCGGCGTGGAATACAACACCACCGCCCAGAACATCCCGACCGAGAATTCAGCCAAGGTTGAAGTCACCGAATTGTTCTGGTATGGCTGCGGCCACTGCAATACACTGGAACCGCAATTGCATGCTTGGGCCAGCAAGCTGCCTGAAGATGTCGTTTTCAAGCGTGTTCCTGGGCTGCCACGCCCGGACTGGGCACCGATGGCCAAGGCCTACTATGCAATGGAAACGCTGGGGGTCCTCGACAAGCTGCACAACAAGCTGTTCGCCGCCATCCACAAACAGAAAACCCTGAACCCGACCGATGAAAAGGCCGCGATCAACTGGGTGGCAAAGGAAGGCGGACTGGACAAGACCAAGGTTGAGGAAGCCTTCAGATCCTTCTCCACCAACACCAGCCTGAATCGCGCTGCCCAGATCTTCCGTGCTTCCGGTGCAACCGGTGTACCGTCACTGATCATCGACGGCAAATACATCACCTCAAGCAGCATGGCTGGCGGCAATCACCAGGTGCTGAATGTGGCCGACTACCTGATCGCCAAGGCTCGCGCCGAAAAGAAATAATCAGCGCTGTCATCAACAAAAAATGCAGCTTCTGCTCAAGCAATGAGCACTTCAAAATCCAACAAAACTTCAACCGGTGATGAAACATGAAAGTGTTCATCACCGGCGCCTCCAGCGGCATAGGCGAGGCTTTTGCCAGACACTATGCCGCGCAGGGCGCTACCCTCGGGCTGGCAGCACGCCGCAGCGAATTACTGCAACAACTTGCCTCCAGCCTCGACACACCGGTTGCCACTTATACCCTTGATGTACGCGATGCTGCTGCCTTGGCCAAAGCAGCGGAAGATTTCATCCAGCGTCATGGCGTACCTGACATCGTCATTGCCAATGCAGGCGTCAGCCGCGGCACAATGACCGAGCAGAAGGAAGATGACGCCGCTTTCAAGGCAATATTTGAAATCAACGTGCTGGGCCTGCTGCATACCTTTCGGCCGTTCATTGCCGGCATGAAAGCGCGCGGAGAAGGCACACTGGTTGGTATTGCCAGTATCGCCGGCATCCGCGGCCTGCCCGGTGCAGGCGCCTACAGCGCCTCCAAGGCGGCTGCCATCAGCTATCTGGAAAGCCTGCGAGTGGAGATGCAGAAAAACGGCATCCACGTCACAACCATCGCGCCTGGCTATATCAAAACCCCGATGACCGACGTCAATACCTACTCCATGCCGTTCCTGATGGATGCCGATGTCGCGGCTGCCAAAATGGCCAAAGCCATTGCAGCCAAACGACGCTTTGTCGTCGTCCCCTGGCAGATGGGCTGGCTCGCCAGGTTCATGCGCTTCATCCCGCCATTCATGTGGGACTGGGCCATGAAGAATGCGCCCAAAAAGGCCCATCTTGACTGGGACTGGCTCTGAGCATGGCGGATTCAGAGCGCCGGGCAAACAAAGTGCAGACCAGGCTGCTGCAACCGGACCCTGATGTCGGCAGCAATTTTTGTAGCCTGAGCAGTGCCGTCGAGCGTGCCTCCACTATTGTTTTTCCCAATGTCGCCGCACTGCGCCAGCGCGACTGGCGCGACGAGTCCCAGTATGCCTACGGCCTCAGCGGCACGCCGACCACCCGCCGTCTGGCCCGAAAGATTGCCATGCTGGAAAGCGGCGAACATTGCCTGCTGCTACCATCCGGCCTTGCCTTCATCAGTCTGACCATGCTGAGCCTGCTGAAGGCTGGCGATCATGTACTGTTGCCGGAAAACGCCTATGAGCCCGCCATCGACTTTGCCCGATTTTTGCAATTGCAATATGGTATCAGGCTGGATTTCTACGACCCCCTCGATATCTCCAGCGTGCAGTTCACGCCAACCACGCGCCTGCTCTGGGTTGAGACGCCGGGTTCGGTTTCCATGGAAGTGGCCGATCTTCCTGCGCTAAGCCGCCTTGCCCAAGCACATGGCGTGCTGGTGGCCGTCGATGCCACCTGGGCCGCCAGCATCGCCATGCGGCCGCTGGAACTGGGAGCGGATATCTCGATCCAGGCGCTGACCAAATATCAATCCGGCGGCAGCGACGTGCTGATGGGCAGTATCGTCACCCGCGACCGGCAACTGCATCAGCGACTGGCACAGACACACATGCAATCCGGTACCGGCGTCAGCCCGGAAGATTGCAACATCGTGCTGCGTAGCCTGCCGCATTACAAATTGCGCTACAAGACACAGGACAACTCTGCGCGCAAGATTGCCGCCTGGCTGCAACAGCAGCCTGCGATTGCAGCAGTACTGCACCCGGCGCTGGAAGGTGCTCCCGGTCACGATATCTGGCGGCGTGATTTTTCCGCTGCGGCCAGTCTGTTTTCCATCGTCTTTCAGCCGCAGATTCCACAGGCCGCCATCGATCATTTCGTCGACCAACTGCAACTGTTCCGTATCGGCTTCAGCTGGGGCGGCAGTCACAGCCTGGCGTTACCGTTCGAGATGCAAAAAATCCGGCCAGGATGGCCGGACAGAGGCGCGCTGGTACGCCTGTATATCGGCCTGGAAGACACAGACGACCTGATTGCCGATCTTGCACAGGCATTGAACAGCTTACCAAGCTAGGCTGAACCGGTTTATCCAGCTACAGCTTGGATTCTGCCTGCCAAAAGTTTTATCATGGCAGTGTACTGTCGACATATTGCGCCGCCCGTTGCAGCCCCGATTGCATTTAAGGCGCGAACCATGGACAAGGAGTACAACATGTCTCTGATCAAGGTTGAACATAATCCGGATGATGCCCGCCTGAAAGACTTGGGCGTATCTTCATGGCCCACCTGGTCCAAGGAGGTTTCCACCTTCCCTTGGTCCTATAGCGAACAGGAAGTCGCCTACATTCTGGAAGGCGAA
Source organism: Methylophilaceae bacterium UBA7525 (assembly GCA_002479405.1). GTDB lineage: Bacteria > Pseudomonadota > Gammaproteobacteria > Burkholderiales > Methylophilaceae > UBA6140. The sequence continues at coordinate 5,904 of DLMX01000023.1, read as the reverse complement.
GTGACGGTTACGCCGAAAGACGGCGCGCCGGTCAGTTTCGGTGCCGGTGACCTGGTGACGTTCTCGCCCGGCCTGTCATGCACTTGGGAAGTAAAAAAGCCGCTACGCAAGCATTACCAGTTCGGCTGAAAACGTGACAAGGCCGCACTCGACGTAGAACCGGGTTCGGCTGGCTCACGATGCTAAAAACCCTTATACTTCAGCCTACGTAAAGTAGGTCAGAAATCTCTCTGTACGCCTGTTTTGCAATCCATTTTTGTCATTACACAACCCGTATGCTGAGTTTCAGCCATACCCTGAAAGGATATTCATGTCCAAGATTGTTATTGAAAAAAACCCCAGCCAAGAGCGTCTGAAGGAACTCGGCGTATCCAACTGGGCCATCTGGGAGAAAGAAGTCTCCAAGTTCCCGATCGATTTCGGCTCCACCGAATGCGCCTACGTACTGGATGGCGAGATTCTGGTCACCCCCAAGGGTGGCGAACCGGTCCGCATCGTCGCTGGCGACCTGGTTGCATTCCACGCCGGCCTCGACAGCCAGTGGGAAGTCGTCAAGCCGTTGCGCAAGCACTATAGCTACGACTTTCCAAACGGCTTCTAATTTAGAGCCGTTGCAGTAAAAAAGGGAGCCGATGCTCCCTTTTTTTTGACTCGTAAAGATGAATCTGGCGACAAATAGGTTTGTAGCGGATACGGTTTGACGCAGAATCAGCCAACCGGGGGTGCTAACGCGATATCGGTTTGTAGCGGATACGCTTCGGTTTCGCACCCTCTTCACCCAGTCGTTTCTTCTTGTCAGCCTCGTATTCCTGATAATTGCCGTTGAAGAAAGTCCATTGCGAATCGCCCTCGGCAGCCAGGATATGCGTGGCAATGCGATCGAGAAACCAGCGATCATGCGAGATGACCAGCACGCAACCGGCGAATTCCAGCAGCGCATCCTCCAGCGCACGCAGGGTTTCCACATCAAGGTCATTGGACGGTTCGTCCAGTAGCAGCACGTTGCCACCCTGAATCAGTGTCTTGGCCAGATGCAGGCGGCCACGCTCACCGCCGGAGAGCTGGCTGACTATCTTGCCCTGATCCGCGCCCTTGAAATTGAAGCGCCCCAGATAAGCGCGCGATGACATCTCGAAACGGCCGACGGTCAGAATATCAGCTCCGCCGGAAACGGCCTCGAACACGGATTTATCGTTTTCCAGACCCTCACGGCTCTGGTCGACCGAGGAAATCTTCACGGTCTGGCCGATCCTGATTTCACCGTTATCCGGCTGCTCCTTGCCCTGAATCATGCGGAACAGGGTGGATTTACCGGCACCGTTGGGGCCGATGATGCCGACGATGGCGCCCTGCGGCACGCTGAAGCTGAGATTGTCGATCAGCAAACGATCGCCGAACGACTTGCTGACGTTGTTGAATTCGATGACCTGATCGCCCAGACGCTCACCTGGCGGAATGAATATCTCCTGCGTTTCATTGCGCTTCTGGTATTCGACCGAGCTCATTTCCTCGTAGCGGCTCAAACGCGCCTTGGATTTGGCCTGCCTCGCCTTGGGATTCTGCCGCACCCATTCCAGCTCCTGTTTCATGGCTTTCATGTGGGCATCGACCTGCTTGCTTTCCTGCTCCAGCCGCGCCTCTTTCTGTTCCAGCCAGCTGGAATAGTTGCCTTTCCAGGGGATGCCCTGACCACGGTCCAGTTCCAGGATCCATTCCGCCGCATTATCGAGGAAATAACGATCATGCGTCACAGCCACCACGGTACCGGGGAAACGCACAAGGAACTGTTCCAGCCACTCGACCGATTCCGCATCCAGGTGGTTGGTCGGCTCGTCCAGTAGCAGCATGTCCGGCTTGGACAGCAGCAGCTTGCACAAAGCCACGCGCCGCTTTTCGCCACCGGACAAGGGGCCGATTTTCGCGTCCCAGGGCGGGAGACGCAGTGCATCGGCGGCGATTTCAAGTTGATGCTCTACATCAGTGCCGCTGGTAGCGATGATGTTCTCGTATTTGGCCTGCTCTTCTGCCAGCTTGTCGAAATCGGCGTCCGGTTCGGCATAGGCAGCGTAAATTTCGTCCAGCTTTTGTTTCGCCTCCATCACGGCACCCAAACCGGATTCCACTTCCTCACGCACGGTATTGTCAGGGTCGAGTTGCGGCTCCTGCGGCAGATAGCCGATGGAAATACCGGGCTGCAACTGCACATCGCCTTCATATTCCTTATCGACGCCGGCCATAATGCGCAGCACGGTGGACTTGCCGGCACCGTTGAGACCGAGCAGGCCGATCTTGGCGCCGGGGAAAAAGGACAGTGAGATATCCTTGATGATTTGCCGCTTGGGCGGCACGACTTTGCTCACGCGGAGCATGGACATTACATATTGGGCCATGGTCAGAACACTTGCTTAGGAAAAAGATGAAGCTTACTGCATGAACTGCGATTTTGGTACGTAAATTGCTGCATTTATCTTGCAAGGACTTGGTAGCATAATGTTGTGTAATCCATCAATAACAAAGCAGGAACACTCATGGGCAAGTTGATTGAAATCGAACAGGACCTCACCAAGATCCAGCAGGGTGTGATTCTTCACGGGTGCAACACCAAAGGTGTAATGGGATTCGGCCAGTCCCTTGCATTGCGTTCAGCCTTCCCCATGATCTTTCCGCCCTATCGCTCCTACTGCCAGATTGCGAACAAAATGGGTCGCAACATACTTGGTCGCGTCATTGAAGTACAGATCGAGGACAAGGACCTTTATGTATTGAACGGCCTGACACAAAAGGACTACGGCGTGGATGGCAAGGTCTATGCCGACACCAATGCAATCGAGCGTGTGGTCAACCACGCCGCCGATTTCGCCAGCTTTCTCAAGATTCCGCTCTACATGACGAAGATCGGCTGCGGTTTCGGCGGCCTGAAATGGGAGGATATTTCCAAGATAGTACAGGCTGCCGCCGACAAACATGGCATTGATATCCATATCTGCAACAAACCCAAGACTGAACCTCTGGATTAGAAATCCCAGCCTGCCGTGATGGCAATAAAAAAGGAGGCTTACGCCTCCTTTTTGCTTTTTGAACCAGTAGATGACTGGTTCAAACCGTTTCAATCAATATTAACGATTGCAAACGTACATGGTAACTTCGAAACCGAAACGCATTTCAGTAGCTGCTGGCTTTGTCCACATGATTGATTCTCCTGTCTGGTTATAAGCACATTGCAAAACAATGTGTAGTGCATGAATCAAATCATACAGCGCTTGTAAATAATTCCTGTATCGATAGTCATGAATGCGGGCTCATGATTTTCATTAGATTGCACGACTGAAGTGCAGGATACTGCACCACAATTCTAAGCTCAATAAGTGACAAACAGCCGGTAACCGGCGACAGCAGCAGCTTCCACTGACATCGACAATCTGATATCAATCCGACCTTGTGCAGAGATGCCGCGCCTGATATCCACGCCTGGCGGCAGATATTCCCCAGGCTGGAATGTGCGACGCAACAACGGTTTGTCATCGGCATCGGTCAGCGTCAATTCCAGTAGCGGAAACTCTTGGCTATGGTCAGCCTTGTTGGCCAGCGTTGTGTAAAGATGAATCAAGCCCTGGCGCTCGGTATCTTCCTTCAGATCGGAATCATCAATCGCGATCAGGTCGGCCTTCTTCGGTAACGTAACTTCGCATTGCAGCCATGTACAGGCCTGCTCCAGGTATGGCCTGGTCTGCGGCCAGCGCGCGGCAATGTCAGAACGCAAATAATAAGCAGTTTGCGCCAGCGTCAACAGGATCAGCAACAGCACAACGAATACCATCAGGAACTTTGCGATACCGCTCTTTTTCGATAAACCCGTCTTGTTTCTGGCGGCATCATCCATCATGGTCGGACTGAGGACGGTTGCCGATGGGGAGACACTGAAATCGGTGATGTTGAAGACGGGCTGAACAGGCTCGGGAGGTGTTATTTCCGGAGTTTTGTACTCATTTTCGGCCACTTCGCCCGCATCGGATGAAGTTGATTGCGGTTCAGTAGTCGGCACTTCAAGCGCTTCGTCATGCTCCGCAATGATTTCTATATCATCAATAGCGGCGGGAACCTGCGGTTCGGCTTCCGGCATTATTTCGGGGATGGATTCTCTCGTCTCAGAAGATGATTTCGGTGCTACCGCCTCGACTATCTCTTCATCTGCAACTTCAGCCAATCTGTCCAGCGCGTTAAACACATGCTCACACTTGCCGCAACGCACATCCCCACGATGGGCCGCCAGCTGCTCCGGCCCGACATAGAATGCCGCACTGCACTGGGGACATGTAGTGACTAGGCGCATTTTCTGGTGCCTGTGAGCAGAACCCAACTCTCCATATAAACCGGGACTTGCATATCGAACCACTCGGCATAGATAGCCGAGACCTGCTCAGCCTGTTCGCGCAGTATGCCGGACAGGGCAATGCTGCCGCCCGGCTTGCAGGCTACCGCCAATGCGGGTGCCAGCACAGAAAGTGCGCTAGAGAGGATATTGGCCACCACCAGATCCGCCGGTTCATCGCGTAATTGATTCGGCGCCAGCTGGTCCGGCAGATAAAACTCGGCCTCCACCTGATTCTGCTCCGCGTTGTAGTGACTGGCCACGATGGCCTGCGGGTCGATATCGGTGCCTACCACGCGGCCTGCGCCGAGCTTTTTCGCGGCAATCGCCAGAATGCCCGAGCCACAGCCGTAATCCAGCACATGCATGCGCGGTTTGACGTTATCGGCCAGCCAGGCCAGACAAAGATGCGTCGTCGGATGGCTACCGGTTCCGAATGCCAGTCCGGGATCCAGGATGATATTCAGGCCGGCGGGATTGGGCGCATCATGCCAGGTCGGCACAATCCAGAGGTCGTCACGAATACGGATCGGATCGAACTGCGACTGCGTCGCCCGCACCCAGTCCTGTTCCGCGACCTGTTCGACCTCACAGGACAGATCCTGCAAACCTGTTACCTTTCCCAAGTCTGCCATCAATGCCGCGACATCGGCATCATCATTGAACAGCGCGCTGACGATGTTCTGCTGCCAGATGCCGGGAGGCGGGTCACCCGGTTCGCCGAAGATCGGCTGCTCGTCCGGTGTTTCCGCATTGGCATCTTCGATGGTCGCAGACAATGCGCCTAGTTCCATCAGCGTATCACTGATCAACTCCGCAGTATTGTCATGCGCCTCTATCTTGAGAGAAATCCAGGCCATTACTGATGTTCAACGTACGTTACTTGGAATTCAAGCCGAGTTTCTGCTCGAGATAATGGATGCTGGTGCCGCCCAGATGGAATGCCGCATCTGCCAACAGATCGCGATGCAGCGCGACATTGGTCTTGATACCTTCAACTGCCATCTCTGACAAGGCAATGCGCATCTTGGCGATCGCCTGCTCGCGTGTGGCACCGTGGGTAATCAGCTTGCCGATCATGGAATCATAGTGCGGCGGCACCATGTAGTTCTGATAGGCATGAGTATCAACGCGAACACCGGGGCCGCCCGGCATATGGAAAGTCGTGATACGGCCGGGAGACGGTACAAAAGTGTAGGGGTCTTCAGCGTTGATACGGCATTCGATGGCATGCCCCTTGAACTCGATGTCGCGCTGACGGAAAGACAATTTCTCGCCGGCCGCTATACGGATCTGCTCCTGTACGATGTCGATGCCGGTAATCATTTCAGTAACCGGATGTTCCACCTGCACGCGCGTGTTCATTTCAATGAAATAGAACTCGTCATTCTCATAGAGGAATTCGAATGTACCGGCACCGCGATAATTGATGCGACGGCAGGCATCGGCACAGCGCGCGCCGATCTTGTCGCGCAGGCGGGTACTGATGCCGGGTGCCGGCGCTTCTTCCATCACTTTCTGGTGGCGGCGCTGCA
>DLMX01000044.1:35062-35374 GCA_002479405.1 Methylophilaceae bacterium UBA7525 | reverse complement strand
GCGAAGAAGGCCGGCGTCAATGCGCTCTATGTGCTGGGTGAATTGAGCCTGGAAATGGTGAAGGGGTTTGGTGCAGGCGCGCGGCATTTCGAAACGCCCGCTGCACTTTGCCAGGTCCTGGAAAAAAGCATGGACGAAACCAGCACCGTACTGGTTAAAGGTTCGCGTTTCATGCGCATGGAACGGGTTGTCGATTTGATCACAGAGAGTAATTCCGGAGGAGATTCCCATGCTGCTTGAGCTTGCACAATGGCTGGCACAGGACATACGCGCATTCAATGTGTTCAATTACATCACCTTGCGCGCGGTGCT
>DLMX01000044.1:20281-34823 GCA_002479405.1 Methylophilaceae bacterium UBA7525 | reverse complement strand
CCGGCACGCCGACCATGGGCGGCGCGCTGATTCTGGTCGCCATCGCTGTTTCAACGTTGTTGTGGGCGGATCTGAGCAACCGCTTCGTTTGGGTTGTGCTGGTGACAACGCTGGGCTTCGGCATCATCGGCTGGGTTGATGACTGGCGCAAGGTCGTGCATCGCAATCCCAAGGGGCTGGCCGCACGCGAAAAATATTTCTGGCAGTCATTGATCGGCCTCGGTGTTGCCATCTATCTGTTCAACACGGCGACGGTACCTGCCGAGACTGAACTGATCGTGCCTTTCTTCAAGAACCTGGCGCTACCGCTGGGTGCGGTCAGTTTCATTGTGCTGACCTACTTCGTTGTTGTCGGCACAAGTAACGCGGTCAACCTGACCGACGGCCTCGACGGGCTGGCCATCATGCCGACCGTGATGGTAGCGAGCGCCCTGGCGATCTTCGCTTACGTTGCCGGCCACCTGTATTTCTCCAAATACCTGGGCGTGCCCTATGTGCCGGGCGCCGGTGAGCTGGCCGTGTTTTGTGCCGCCATCGGTGGCGCCGGTCTGGGCTTTCTCTGGTTCAACGCCTATCCGGCTGAAGTGTTCATGGGCGATGTCGGCGCCTTGGCATTGGGCGCTGCGCTAGGCGTGGTTGCCGTGATCGTCCGGCAGGAGATTGTGCTCTTCATCATGGGGGGGGTGTTCGTGGTCGAGACCATCTCCGTGATGCTGCAGGTCGCGTCATTCAAGCTCACCGGCAAGCGCATTTTCCGCATGGCGCCCTTGCACCACCACTATGAGCTGAAAGGCTGGAAAGAGACACAAGTCGTCGTGCGTTTCTGGATCATCACGATGATGCTGGTGCTGGTCGGATTGGCAACGCTGAAAATCAGGTAAGGATAAAAGACAAAGATGCCATTGGCGTTCAAGGACAAAAAGGTGCTGGTGCTGGGACTGGGTGATACCGGTCTTTCGGCATTGCGCTGGCTGCGAAGCCAGGGCGCTGTGTTGTCCGTCGCCGACACACGTGAAGCGCCGCCATCGCTACCGGTGGCTATGGAACAGATGCCGGAAGTTGCGGTGTATCTCGGGGCTCTGGATACCAGTTTGTTGGCACGCCAGGACTTGCTGGTGCTCAGCCCCGGTGTGCCGCTGGCCGACCCTGCGATACAGCAGGCCGTGGCAAACGGCGTAGAGGTCATCGGTGATGTCGAACTGTTCGCGCGTTACCGGCCTGTCGCCAGCAAGCTGCTGGCGATCACGGGTGCCAATGGCAAGAGCACGGTCACCACGCTGGTGGGCGAGATGTGCAGGGCTGCAGGGCTCAGCACGGTCGTGGCTGGCAATATCGGGGTGCCGGTGCTGGAAACGTTGGCGGGCGGAGCGCCGGATGTCTACGTGCTGGAGCTTTCCAGTTTTCAGCTGGAGACCACGCATACACTCAAGGCGGATGCGGCGACTGTGCTTAACCTGAGTGAAGATCACATGGACCGTTACGGCGGCATGGCGGATTATGCTGCAGCCAAGGCACGTATATTCCAGTCGGGCGGGGTGCAGGTGCTGAATCGTCAGGATGAATGGAGCGCCGGCATGGCGCTGGCTGGGCATCCGCTTGTGACCTTCGGCAGTGATGAGGCAACTGGCGAATCGGATTTCGGTTTGCAGCATGAAGACGGCAAGACCTGGCTGATGCAGGGCACAATGCGTCTGATCGAAGCTGGTGAACTGAAGATCGCAGGCTTGCATAATGCCGTCAACGCACTGGCGGCGCTGGCCTTGTGTCGTGCCATCGGGCTCGACTATGCGCCGTTGCTGAGCGCACTGCGCAGTTTCAAGGGTTTGCCGCATCGCGTCGAATGGGTGGCCGATATCGACGGTATTGCCTTCTACGACGATTCCAAGGGTACCAATATCGGCGCAACATGCGCCGCTCTCAGCGGGCTGCCGCAAAAGGTCGTGCTGATTGCAGGCGGCGATGGCAAGGGTCAGGATTTCACGCAACTGGCTGCTGCGGTGCAGCAACATGCACGCAGCGTCGTGCTGATCGGCCGTGATGCTCCCCGGATAGCTGATGCACTGGCCGCCACTGGCGTGATTATGGTACACGCCGATACGCTGGAATCGGCTGTCAGCAAGGCGTTCGAGGCTGCCCAAGCGGGCGATGCGGTGTTGCTGTCGCCCGCATGCGCCAGTTTCGACATGTTCCGTAATTATGTGCATCGTGCAGAAGTGTTCTGCGCAGCTGTCCATGCGCTGGCCGGTAGCCGGCAGGAGATGACCGGATGATGCAGATGCTGAGCAGCCGCATGCGCTACAACACGCCAGTCTACGATCAGGGGTTGCTGTGGGTGACCCTGATACTGCTCGGCATCGGGCTGGTCATGGTCTATTCGTCTTCCATCGCGCTGGCCGAAGCGGACCGCGCTACCGGGCATCAGTCCACCTATTACCTGGTTCGCCACAGCATCTACCTGGTCATCAGCCTCAGCGCGGCAGCCATTACCTTTCAAATCCCGACGCAGTTATGGCAGAAGATGGCGCCCTACCTGTTCCTGGTCGGCATGGTGACACTGGCGCTGGTGCTGATACCGGGCATAGGGCGTGAAGTGAACGGCAGCCGGCGCTGGATATCCCTGTTTGTCGTCACCATACAGCCGTCAGAATTCATGAAGCTGCTGGTCGCGGTCTATGCAGCGGATTACACCTTGCGCAAGGCTGCAGTGATGGACAGCTTTACCAAGGGATTCTTCCCGATGCTGCTGGTCATGTTCGTCGTCGGCAGCCTGTTGCTGATGGAGCCGGATTTTGGCGCTTTTGCCGTCATTTCCACGATCACCATTTCCATCCTCTGGCTGGGTGGTATCAATATCCGTATTTTCATCGGCATGATCGGCATGCTGGTGGTGGGTTTTGTGCTGCTGATCTGGAGCTCGCCGTACCGGCTGCAGCGCATCATCGGCTTCATGGATCCATGGGCTGACCCCTACGGCAAAGGCTATCAGCTGTCGCACGCGCTGATCGCTTTCGGTCGCGGCGAATGGTTCGGCGTTGGTCTCGGCGCGAGTGTCGAGAAACTCCTGTATCTGCCGGAAGCACATACCGACTTTCTGCTGGCCGTCATTGCCGAGGAGCTTGGCTTTGTCGGTGTGCTGACCATCATCGGCCTGTTTTCATGGCTGGTAATACGCGCCTTTGCCATCGGCAGGGAAGCAATCGGCAACGAGCGCTACTTCTCAGCCTTGTTGGCGCAAGGCATTGGTGTTTGGATCGGCGTGCAAGCCATCATCAACATCGGGGTCAACATGGGCCTGCTACCGACCAAAGGCCTGACTTTGCCGCTGCTGTCCTTCGGTGGCAGCGGCATTCTCGCCAACTGCATCGCTTTGGCCGTGTTAATGCGCATCGACTTCGAGAACAGACGGATTCAAAAGGGGCTGCCGGTATGAGCAGAACCATACTTATCATGGCAGCAGGCACTGGCGGGCATGTCATGCCGGGGTTGGCCGTAGCTGAAGCCATGCGTAGCCGAGGTTGGCAGGTGCACTGGCTGGCGACGCGGCACGGCATGGAGAACCATCTGGTGCCGTCCAGCGGTATTCCGATGACCCGGCTCAGTTTCTCGGGCCTGCGCGGCAAGGGTGTATCGCATAGTGTGGCTGGCGTTTTCAAACTGTTGATGGCGACCTACAAGGCCTGGCGTCTGATGGGGCGCTTGCGCCCATCTGTGGTGCTTGGTATGGGTGGTTACGTGACCGTCCCCGGAGGTTGGGCTGCTCGTCTGCGTAGCTTGCCACTGGCGCTGGTCAATGCGGATGCCGCCCTGCTGATGTCGAACCGTGCGCTGGCGCGGGTGGCCGATCGCATCATGTTCGGTTTTGAAGGCGAAGCGCAGAGGATGGGTGTTCTGGCAGAAAAATCCGTAGTGACCGGCAACCCAATCCGCAGGAAGATCGCTGCGGTTGAAGCGCCGGATATGCGCTATCAGAAGCGTAGTGGCGTCTTGCGGCTGCTGGTTGTCGGCGGCAGCCTCGGTGCACGGCCATTGAATGAAACCTTGCCGGCTGCTCTGGCCCTTATACCGGAAGCAGCAAGGCCGGTGGTGGTTCACCAGTCCGGCGCTCAGCACATCGAAACCCTGCAGGCTGCGTACAAGGCTGCAGGCGTTGAGGCCAGTGTGGTGCCTTTCATCGAGGATATGGCAGCTGCCTATGCCGATGCCGATGTGCTGGTATGCCGTGCCGGTGCCATTACCGTCAGCGAGATCGCCGTGGCAGGCGTCGCAAGTATCCTGGTGCCGCTGATGGTCTCAACAACCTCGCATCAGCGTGATAACGCGCAGTGGATGGCGGCACATGGCGCCGCGATCCATTTGCCGCAGGCCGAGATGACACCGCAGAAGATTGCCGAATTGTTGCAGCAGTTAACGCGTGAGCGCCTGCTGGAATTTGCGCAGACAGCACGCAAGCTGGGAAAACCGGATGCGACAGCCGCAATTGCAGACCAGCTTGAGGCTATCGCGCAGCAGGCAGAAGCAGGAGGCCGGTCATGAAACATAGAGTGAAGAACGTACATTTCGTCGGCATCGGCGGCTCCGGTATGTGCGGTATTGCCGAGGTGCTGCTGAATCTCGGTTTCAGCGTCAGCGGCTCAGACCTGTCCAGTAACAGCGTGACGCAGCGTTTGAAGAAGCTGGGTGCCATGATTTTCCAAGGGCATGCACGTGAGAATCTGGAAAAGGCCGATGTCGTCGTCGTCTCCTCCGCCGTCAACGAAAGCAATCCCGAAGTGATGGAAGCGCGCAGCCGCACCATCCCGGTAGTGCCCCGTGCCGTCATGCTGGCCGAGCTGATGCGTTTCCGCCAAGGCATCGCGGTGGCCGGCACGCACGGCAAGACTACGACTACCAGTCTCATCGCCAGCATCCTGGCCGAGGCCGGCATGGACCCGACCTATGTCATCGGCGGCAAGCTGGAATCGGCCAACACCAATGCGCGGCTTGGTGCCGGCGAATATATCGTGGCGGAAGCGGATGAATCGGATGCCTCCTTCCTGCACCTGACGCCGGTAATCTCGGTGGTGACCAATATCGATGCTGATCATATGGACACCTATGGTCACGACTTCGAGAAATTGAAGGGCGCTTTCGTCGAATTTCTGCAACAGCTGCCGTTCTACGGCATGGCCGTGGTCTGCATTGACGACCCGAACGTACGGGCAATTTTGCCGCAGGTTTCCAAGCCGGTCATGCCCTACGGTTTCTCCGAGGATGCGCGTATTCGCGCCACAGATGTCGTGGCAGACGGCGGACGCATGCATTTCAAGGTGACGCGCATCAACGGCGTGACAACAATGTTTGACGTGACACTCAACCTGCCCGGCCGCCATTACGTACAGAATGCGCTGGCCGCGATCGCCGTGGCGAGCGAGCTCAATGTGCCGGACGTTGCCATCGTCAAGGCGCTGGCTGAATTCAAGGGTGTCGGTCGTCGTTTCGAACGTTACGGCGAGATTCCTGCGCGGGATGGCGGCAAATTTACACTGATCGACGACTACGGCCATCACCCGGTCGAGATGAAGGCGGTCATCGCCGCTGCACGCGGCGCTTTCCCCGGCCGACGCTTGGTGCTGGCATTCCAGCCGCATCGCTACACGCGTACGCGCGACTGTTTCGAAGATTTCGTCGAGGTGCTGTCGTCGGTCGATGCGCTGATTCTGACCGAAGTCTATCCGGCCGGCGAGCCACCCATTGTTGCGGCGGATGGCCGTTCGCTGGTGCGTGCGGTGCGGGTGGCCGACAAGGTCGAGCCGCGCTTTGTCGAATCACCGGTCGATCTGCCGGAAGCGATTCTTGGCATGGCGCGCGATGGTGATGTGGTCATCGTCATGGGCGCCGGTTCCATCGGACAGGTGGCGACCAATACCCGGGAGCTTGCAGGGTGATGGCGCAGATGAAGACACAAGGGCGCCTGCTGCTGAACGAGCCGCTGGCACGTTACACCAGCTGGCGCGTCGGCGGCCCGGCGGAACGTTTTTACATTCCGGCGGGGCTCGACGACCTGCGCGACTATTTGCACGGCCTGCCGCAGGAGGAACCAGTGCATTTCATTGGCCTCGGTTCCAATCTGCTGGTGCGCGATGGCGGCGTGCACGGCAGCGTGGTGCTGATGCACAACGTGCTGACCGGACTCAACATGGATGGCGAGCTGGTCTATGCCGAAGCCGGCGTGACCTGTGCCAAGCTGGCCCGCTACACGGCGCGTCAACACCGGCATGGCGCCGAATTCATGGCGGGTATTCCGGGCACCGTGGGAGGGGCGCTGGCAATGAATGCCGGATGCCACGGCGGCGAGACCTGGGATGTGGTGAAGCAGGTGCAGACCATCGACCGGCGGGGCGAATTGCATTTACGTAACAGAAATGAATTTGTTACCGGCTATCGCCATGTCGAGCTGCCGGCCGGCGAGGAGTGGTTTATCGCCGCCTGGTTCGAGTTGCCTGTCGGCGAGGCCAGTATGGCTGAGCAGAAGATCAAGAGTCTGCTGGCAAAGCGGCTGGCGACGCAGCCGTTGAATCAGCCCAACGCCGGTTCGACCTTCCGCAATCCTCCCGGCGACTTTGCCGCGCGGCTGATCGAAGCGAGCGGGCTCAAGGGCTACCGCATCGGCGGCGCACAGGTATCGGAGAAACATGCCAATTTCATCGTCAATCTGGGCGATGCGACGGCGGACGATATCGAGCGGTTGATCGCTCATATGCAGGAAACAGTGCAACGCGAGCTCGGCGTCGCGCTGCAGCGGGAAGTCAGGATTATTGGAGAAAGGCAATGAGCCACAGAGATTTATGTGAAGGGTTTTCCTCTGTGACCTCTGTGTCCTCTGTGGCTAGAACAGGTTTTGGAATATGAAGAAAGATTTTGGAAAAGTCGCGGTGTTGTTGGGCGGGCGCTCCGGTGAACGCGCGGTTTCGCTGAACAGCGGCGGTGCAGTGCTGGACGCCTTGTTGCGTAGCGGAGTCGATGCTCGCGCCTTCGACCCGGCCGAACGCCCGCTGCACGAGCTGGAAGGCTATGACCGGGTGTTCATCGCCCTGCATGGTCGTTACGGCGAGGATGGCACGATTCAGGGCGTGCTCGAGCTGATGGGCATCCCCTACACCGGCAGCGGTGTCATGGCCTCCAGCGTGGGCATGGACAAGTGGCGTACCAAATTGTTGTGGCGTGCGGCCGGATTGCCGACGCCGGATTTTGCCCTGGTCGATACCGACAGTGATTTCGATGCGATCGAGCGCCAACTAGGCCTGCCGCTGTTCGTCAAGCCGGCCAACGAAGGCTCCAGCATCGGTATCAGCAAGGTCAAAGAGGCCGGTCAGCTGCGCGCGGCTTTTGAGCTGGCCGCGAAGTCTGACCCGCTGGTGATTGCCGAGCAGTTCGTCGGTGGCGGGGAATATACGGTCGGCATCCTGGGAGACTTGGTACTGCCTGTGATCCGCATCGTGCCAGCCAATGAGTTCTACGACTACGAGGCCAAGTATCTGCGCGACGATACGCAGTATCTCTGTCCGTGTGGATTGCCGCCGGAAAGGGAAGCACAGATACAGGCGGAGGCATTGCGGGCATTCCGCACCATTGGCGGCCGGGGTTGGGGGCGTGTGGATTTTCTGATGGATGAAGCAGGCAAGCATTACTTCCTCGAAGTGAACACCTCGCCCGGCATGACCGATCACAGTCTGGTGCCGATGGCGGCCAAGGCTAGGGGCATCAGTTTCGATCAGCTGGTGCTGGAGATATTGGAGATGGCTTGCATCTCCTGGCAGGACCGTCGCGAGCAGAATGAGATGCAAGGAGCCCCGCAGTGAGCAACGTGAAAACGAAGTTTCAGTGCAGGCTAACCTTTGCTCAGCAAAGGTTAAGCAAAGCGGCCGAAGCTACATATCTGGTAGATAGACGAGGCGCGAACGAGGACGCTACGCAGCAGATCGTTCGCGCAGCAGGTGCCGACGGAGATGCGGATGTGGGATAAGCCACAAGTTTTGAACTGGATCGCCAACCTGCTGTTCGGGCTGGCTGCCGTGCTCATGCTTTACGGCGTGATCTACGTGGTCGTGCATCTGCCTATCTTCCCGCTACGCGAAGTACGGGTGGAGGGCAGCCTGAACCATGTGACGCGCGAACAGCTGAAGCTGATCGTGAGCCGGCATTTGCAGGGTAATTTCTTCACACTGGATCTGGTGAAGGCGCGTGACGCATTCGAGAAGCTGCCCTGGGCACGCAGCGTCAGTCTGCGCCGCCGCTGGCCGGACCGCTTGGAAGTGGTCGTGGATGAGCATCAGGAACTGGCACGCTGGGGCAACATCGCCTTGGTCAATACCTATGGCGAGTTGTTTCATGCGGCTTCTGATGAGGATTTGCCTGTGTTCTACGGGCCGGGCGAAGGTGTGGCTGAGGTGGCGAAAAAATACGGGGAGTACAGCGGTTTGCTGGCCGGAACCGGCATGAAAGTGACGCAACTGGTGCTGACGCCGAGACGTGCATGGCAGATACAGACGGATAACGGCATCGTCATCGAACTGGGGCGAGAGGATATGGAAAACCGGCTTGCAAAGTTTGCCAGTGCCTATCAGCAGACCTTGAGCAAACTGGGTGTGTCATTTGCCTACGCGGATTTGAGATACCCGAATGGTTTCGCCGTCAGGCGGCCGGTACGGGCAACGGCAGGCAGGACAGGCGCCGCCTGAAGCAAGGCGGGACTGCAGGGGATGAATGGAGAGAGGTATGAGTAAAGTGAGAGAAGATAAAAATCTGATAGTGGGCTTGGATATCGGCACGTCGAAGATCGTCGCGATTGTGGCCGAACTGCAGCCCGAGGGGACGCTCAAGGTCATCGGCCTCGGGCAGCATACTTCACGCGGCCTGAAGAAGGGCGTGGTAATCAACATCGATTCGACCATGCAGGCCATCCAGCGTGCATTGGAAGAGGCCGAGCTGATGGCGGATTGCAAGATCAGTTCGGTGTTTACGGGTATTGCCGGTAGCCACATCAAGAGCCTGAATTCGCACGGCATGGTCAAGATCAAGGATGCCGAGGTGATGCAGGCCGACGTCGATCGCGTGGTCGATAC
Organism: Methylophilaceae bacterium UBA7525; assembly: GCA_002479405.1. Classification (GTDB taxonomy): domain Bacteria; phylum Pseudomonadota; class Gammaproteobacteria; order Burkholderiales; family Methylophilaceae; genus UBA6140. The sequence continues at coordinate 25,722 of DLMX01000044.1, read as the reverse complement.
TGCGCGGGCCATCGCCCTGCCGTCGGATCAGCAGATCCTCCATATCCTGACCCAGGAATTCATCATCGACGGGCAGGAGGACGTGCGCGAACCGTTGGGCATGAGCGGCATGAAACTGGAAGTAAAAGTGCATATCGTCACCGGTGCCGTCGCCGCCGCGCAGAACATTGTCAAGTGCATCAGGCGCTGCGGGCTGGAAGTGTCCGACCTGATCCTGCAGCCGCTGGCGTCCAGCATGGCAGTGCTGACCGAGGACGAAAAGGAACTCGGTGTCTGCCTGGTCGATATCGGCGGCGGCACTACTGATATTGCCGTGTTCAAGCAGGGTGCCATCCGTCACACGGCGGTGGTGCCGATCGCCGGCGATCAGGTCACCAATGATATAGCTGTGGCCTTCCGCACGCCGACGCAAGCGGCGGAGGAAATCAAGATCAAGCATGGTTGCGCACTGCGTCAGTTGGCTGACCCGCGTGAAGTGGTCGAGGTGCCGGGTGTCGACGGTCGTGAGCCGCGCCAGCTTTCCGTACAAACGCTGGCCGAGGTCATCGAGCCGCGTATCGTCGAACTCTATGAACTGGTGTTGAGCGAACTGCGCCGCAGCGGCATGGAAGAGATGATCGCCTCCGGCATCGTCATCACCGGCGGCTCATCCATGATGCGCGGCATGGTGGAGCTGGGCGAGGAGATCTTCCATATGCCGGTACGTCTTGGCATGCCGCGCTATGTCGGCGGCCTGTCAGAGGTAGTCGGCAATCCACGTTATGCGACCGGTGTCGGCCTGGTGCTGATGGGCAAGCAGCAGGTCGAGCGGCATTTGCAGAACCAGATGGAGTCCGGCTCGTTTGCGGACATCCTGAGCCGCATGAAGAGCTGGTTCAAAGGGAATTTTTAAGGATTCTGCCGGATGACTCCGGCAGGGTATGAAGTTGTTTGGGCAGAAGTAGTGTGTAACATCGACAAGGAGAAAAGCAATGTTTGAAATTATGGACAGGGACTCGCAAGAGGCCGTAATTAAAGTAATAGGCGTGGGTGGTTGCGGTGGTAACGCAGTCGCACACATGATTGAAAAGAACGTCGGCGGCGTGGAATTCATCTGCGCCAACACCGACATGCAGGCGCTGAAGAAGAGCCAGGCCAAGACCGTGCTGCAAATCGGCACGGACATAACCAAGGGCCTGGGTGCCGGTGCACGTCCGGAGATCGGCCGTGAAGCCGCATTGGAAGACCGCGAACGTATCGCCGAAACCATAGACGGTGCCGATATGCTGTTCATCACCGCCGGCATGGGCGGCGGTACCGGTACCGGTGCTGCGCCGATCATCGCCGAAGTGGCAAAGGAAATGGGTATCCTGACTGTGGCTGTCGTCACCAAGCCATTCGCATTTGAAGGCAAGCGCACCAAGGTGGCGGTCGAAGGTCTGGAAGAACTTTCCAAGCATGTCGATTCTCTGATCATCATCCCGAACGAGAAGCTGATGGAAGTGCTGGGCGAAGATGTACCGTTCCTGCAGGCATTCGAAGCGGCGAATGATGTGTTGCACAACGCTGTTTCCGGCATCGCTGAAATCATCAATTGCCCGGGTCTGGTCAACGTCGACTTTGCCGACGTGCGCACCGTCATGTCCGAGATGGGTATGGCGATGATGGGGTCCGCCATGGCGAGCGGTGCCGACCGTGCCCGCATCGCGGCAGAACAGGCAGTGGCAAGCCCGCTGCTGGAGGACGTCAACCTGGCCAATGCCCGTGGCGTTCTGGTGAACATCACTGCCAGCACATCGTTCAAGATGAAGGAATACTATGACGTCATGAATACCATCAAGGCTTTCACTGCAGATGATGCAACCGTGATCGTCGGTAACGTGTTCGATGAATCCATCGGCGACGGTCTGCGTGTGACCATGGTCGCGACCGGCCTCAACGGTATTGCCGGCCGCCGTCAGCAAAAACCCGAGTTGCGTGTGATGACTCAGGTGCGTGACGGTACGACTGGTCAGGCTGTGTTTGTCGGCGGTAGCGGTGTCAACATGGGGGCATCCGACGACGATACGCCGGCTGTGTTCTCCTCCAATGGACGTCGTGCGACGGTCGAGGCAATGAAGCAATCCGGCGTGGAAGAATATGACATCCCGGCGTTCCTGCGTAAACAGGCTGACTAGAAAGTAAATGCTGGGGGATAATTCTCAATATAGTCAATTGCTTAATTGTCATATCGGCGTGTCACCGGCTAGGGAAACTGCGGCGGATGTGCTAATATTTCAGTCAAATTGACGAGGTTGGAAGACGTGGTAAAGCAACGTACATTAAAGAAAGCTATCAGCGCCACAGGTGTCGGGCTGCATACAGGCGACAAGGTTACCCTGACCTTGAGTCCTGCCGCGCCTGATACCGGCATTGTTTTCCGGCGAACCGATCTGCCCGGAACTCCGGAAATCAAGGTCCGGCCTGATCTCGTCAACGACACGCGCCTGTGCTCCGCACTGGAGGACAACGGCGCGCGTGTTGCTACTGTGGAACATCTGCTCTCAGCCCTGGCCGGTCTGGGTATCGACAACATCCTGATCAGCATGGACGCGAGCGAAGTGCCGATCATGGATGGCAGTTCCGGTCCCTTCGTCTATCTGCTGCAATCGGCAGGCATCATCGAACAGCCGGCCGCGAAGAAGTTCATCAGGATCAAGAAAAAGGTCGAAGTGGTCGATGGCGACAAGTGGGTGCGCTTCGAGCCCTATTTCGGCTTCAAGATCGATTTCACCATCGATTTCAGTCATCCCGTGTTCGAGCATAGCGGCAAGCGCGTGACCATCGATTTCGCCGATAACTCCTATATCCGTGAGATCAGCCGCGCCCGTACCTTCGGTTTCATGCATGAGGTCGAGTATCTGCGTTCCAACGGCCTGGCGCGTGGCGGCAGTCTGGACAACGCCATCGTGCTGGATGAATACCGCGTGTTGAACGGTGACGGTTTGCGCTACGAGGACGAGTTCGCCAAGCACAAGGTGCTGGATGCTATCGGCGACCTCTATGTGCTCGGTCATCCGCTGATCGGCGCCTTCAGCGCCTACAAGTCCGGCCATGCGCTCAATAACCAGTTGCTGCGGACTTTGCTGGCGGATGCCGAGGCCTGGGAATTCACGACCTTCGAAAATATCGAAGAAGCGCCGGGCGCATTTCAGTTGCAGATTCCAGTGGCACCGGTGCTGCAATACGTATGATGAGTTGAGCGCCTGCGATGCTGGTCTTACGCTTGTTGCTGGCGCTCGCATTCATCGCCATTGTGGTTTCGCTGGGGATCTATTTCCTGTCAGGCGACAAGCGTTATCTGCGTTTTTCCTGGCAGGTCATCAAGTTCACTATCGTATTGCTGTTTGTTGCGGCCATACTTTTCGCTGCGGGACGCATTATCCTTTTATAAGCTGTAGGCTGCGGTGTATCCTTGCACTATCGGCACTCTCCTAGACTTTTGGTGTCGATATGGATGCAAATGAGTAAATCAATCAAATTCTCCTGGATGTTGCTGGCCCTGCTCCTGTTGCTCGGCAGCAAGGCGCATGCACAGTCGGTCGGCGGCCTGCTGACTGCAGCACAGACTGCGTATAACAAGCAGGATCTGCCACGCCTGCAGGCCTATGCACAGCAAATGAAAGCGCAGGGCGACATACTGGCGCCCTATGCCGATTACTGGATCATGCTGCTGCAACTTTCCACCTCCAGCAATCAGGACGTGCAGAACTTTCTCCAGCGCTACGAGGAATTCCCTTTTGCTGACCGCGTACGTGGTGAGTGGCTGAAAAAACTGGGCAAAAATAAGGAATGGCAGACTTATTTTGCCGAGTTGCCCGATTTCAAGCGCGATGATGCCGCTGTCAGTTGTTACACCATGCAAGGGCAGGCCAACATGGGTTTTGGTGTCGATGCTGATCGTCTGCGCAATTTCTGGCTGGTTTCAACCGACCTGCCTAGCAACTGCACGTTGCTGTTCGACGAGATGTTTCAGTCGGGCAAGCTTACCGAAGAGGATGCATGGGGCCGTTTCAGGCTGGCGATGCAGGATGGCAAGATCAGCGTGGCCAAGGCGGTAAGCCGCTATATCAAGGCAATCGATGCAAACAATATCGGATTGATAGACCGTGTCTATAATAATCCGCAACAGGTGCTACAGAAGCAATCCATTTCCTACAAGTCGCGTTTCGGACGTGCGCTGAATATCTATGCCATTGACCGCGTGGCACGGACACAGCCAGCAATGGCACTGGATGTCTGGAACTCTAATCGCGCGCAATTCAATTCGGAAGAACAGGCTTATATGTGGGGCCGGTTGGCATTGCATGCCGCACGCCGCCATGATCCGGGCGCTGCAAATTGGTGGCTGCTGGCTGAAGGCACTCAGCTCGACAGCGAACAGATGGCCTGGCGTGTGCGCACAGCATTGCGCGTCAAGAACTGGCGGGAGGTGTTGTACGGCATCGAGGCTATGCCGCAGGTCGAGCAACAGGCGGCGGCTTGGCGCTACTGGAAGGCGCGTGCATTGAAGGAAATGAACCGGATTCCGCAGGCCAATGCCATTTTTGTGCCGTTGTCACTCGAGCATAATTATTATGGATTGCTTGCGACCGAAGAGTTGGGCGATGTCATGATGACGCCCGGAATTGCATACAAGGCCGGTAACGAAGAGCTGAAGCAAATGGAGGGCCGGCCTGCCATTCAGCGAGCCTTGGCTCTGAATGAACAGGGTTTCCGTTGGGAGGCAAGGGCGGAGTGGGCGGCGGCAATCCGTGATCTGGATGACAGGCAATTGATCGTCGCGGCAGAGGTGGCTTTCCGCAACGACTGGATCGATATTGCCATCAATACTTCCGAAAAGACCCGGTTGACGCATGACTTTGCCTTGCGCTATCCGACACCTTATCGCGATATGATGCAAACTTATGTCAAGGAAAACGCGTTGGATGAAGCCTGGGTCTATGGCCTGATCCGGCAGGAGAGCCGCTTTATCGGGGTGGCCAGATCCAGTGCCGGCGCATCGGGGTTGATGCAGGTGATGCCTGCCACCGCCAAATGGATCGCCAAGCGTCTGGGCATGACGGGATATCAGCCGGGAATGATTACCCAGCTGGATACAAATATGCGTTTCGGCACCCATTACATGCGTTACACGCTCGACCGCATGGACGGGCAGGCGCTGATGGCGACAGCGGCTTATAATGCAGGTCCGAGCCGGCCCAAGCGCTGGGCCGGACAGGAAGCGATGGAAGGTCCGATTTATGCCGATACAATCCCGTTTACCGAAACGCGGGATTATGTGAAAAAAGTCATGGCCAACGCTTATTATTATGCACAACAGATGGGCCATCGTAGCCTGCCGCTGACCCAGCGGCTGGGAACCGTGCCCGGCAATGCCGGCGTGGCAGAGACTAAGGAAAGCGCTGATTAAATGAGTGAGC
>DLMX01000044.1:13782-20132 GCA_002479405.1 Methylophilaceae bacterium UBA7525 | reverse complement strand
AGCGGGATGAAGTGCAACCGCAAAGACCGCAAGGGTCTTCCCCGCCAGGAATGCTGCTCAAGCAGCTATGCTTGGCGTGAAGGTCGTGTCCGTCAAGACGGCTGCCAAGACCGTAAAGGTCTTCTCCGTTAAGTTGGCTGCTAAAGCAGCTCACCTTAACGCGAAGGCGGCTCGACTTGACGCCATAAGCCCGGCAACGCAGCAATTCGCCCGCGTAGCCGTTTTATCAGCGCTTCCTGAGCAGACAGAATAAAAAACGACTGAGGATATCGATGTTGATCAATCAAGTATGTGTGTTAGGGGGTTCAGGGTTCGTCGGCAGTGCCATCGTGCACAAGCTGAGTGCGGCGGGTTATGCGGTCAAGGTGCTGAGCCGCCAGCGTGAGCGTGCCAAGCACCTGACCCTGCTGCCTAACGTGCAAGTCGTTGAATGCGATGTGCTGAGCGACGCAGAACTTAGAATGCACATGCAAAGCTGTGATGCCGTCATCAATCTGATCGGCATCCTGCACGAGAGCAAGCAGTTCAGCTTCGAAGCCATGCATCACCAGTTGCCGGCGCGTGTCGCCGCCCAGTGCGAGAAGCTCGGCATCAAGCGCCTGTTGCACATGAGCGCCCTGCAGACCAGTGCCGAAGCACCCAGTGTCTACCTGCGCTCCAAGGCAGCGGGTGAGGCCGCAGTGATGGCGCATGCTGCCAACCTCCATGTCACCATCTTTCAGCCTTCCGTTGTCTTCGGCCGTGGCGACAGCTTCCTCAATCTGCTGGCATCCATTGTCAAAATCATGCCGGTAGTGGCGCTGGCGAAAGCGGATGCCAAGTTCCAGCCGATATGGGTGGAGGACGTGGCGGAAGCCTTCGTTAACAGCCTGGAGAATGTGGAAACCTACGGCAAGACCTACCAGCTTGGTGGTCCTCGGGTCTATACTCTGCGCGAACTGGTCGAATTTGTCATCTTTGTGCTCGGCAAGAAGCGCAAGATCGTCGGCCTTAATGACACGCTTTCCTACTGGCAGGCTTATGCCATGGAAAAAATGCCGATCAAGCTGATGACACGAGACAATGTGCATTCCATGGAGGTCGACAGTGTTTGTCAGGGGCCGCTGTCCCCGGAACTTGGCATCAAGCCGGCGGCGATCGAAGCCATCGTGCCGGAATATCTCGCCAACGACACGCCGCGCGCGGCCTACGAGCGCTTCCGCAGTATGGCCGGCCGTTAGCCGGCCGGCTCGACGGGTGGCGGAACCGGGCATGGAGATTTATCAGGTAGGCGGGGCGGTGCGCGATGCGCTGCTCGGACTGCCGGTCAAAGACCGCGACTTCGTCGTGGTCGGCACCACGCTGGAGCAGATGGTCGCACTGGGTTATCGCCCGGTTGGCAAGGATTTTCCCGTCTTTCTCCACCCCGAATCGCAGGAAGAGTATGCGCTCGCTCGCACCGAGCGCAAGACCGCCAAAGGCTACAAGGGCTTTCAGGTGTTCGCTTCGCCCGATGTCACGCTGGAGGAAGACCTTGCCCGCCGCGACCTCACTATCAACGCCATCGCCCAAGCCGAAGACGGCACGCTGATCGACCCCTACCACGGCCAGGCTGATATCCAGAATAGAATCCTGCGCCATGTCAGCGAAGCCTTTGTCGAAGACCCGGTGCGCATCCTGCGCGCCGCCCGCTTTGCCGCCCGTTTCACCGAATTTACCGTCGCGCCTGAAACCATGCGGCTGATGCAGGACATGGTCGAAGACGGCGAAGTCGATGCGCTGGTGCCGGAGCGCGTCTGGCAGGAACTGGCAAAGGGCCTGATGGAAGCCAAGCCCTCGCGCATGTTCGAAGTGCTGCGCCAATGCGGTGCGCTGAAACGCATCATGCCGGAACTCGACCGCCTGTGGGGCGTGCCGCAACCGCCGCAACACCATCCGGAGATCGACACCGGCGTGCACGTCATGATGGTGGTCGATTATGCCGCCGCGCAAGGGTATTCGCTGCCCGTGCGCTTTTCTGCGCTGACGCACGACCTCGGCAAGGGCGCCACGCCGCAGGACGTGCTACCGCGCCACATCGGCCACGAAGAACGCAGCGTGCATTTGCTCAAGGATGTATGCAAGCGCTTGCGTGTGCCGAATGATTGCAAGGAACTCGCCCACGTCGTCGCCAGATTCCACGGCAAGGTTTACCGCGTTAACGAGATGCGATCCGCCACCAAGGTGCAGTTTTTGCAGGATACCGACGCCATCCGCCAACCGGAACGTTTCAAGGAATTCCTGCGCGCCTGCGAATGTGATTTCCGTGGCAGAACCGGCTATGAAGACAAGCCGATCCCGCATACCGAAGTCTGGTTGAAGCTGCTGGATACGGTGATGCAGGTCGATGCCGGTGCGGTGGCCCGGCAATATCAGGAACCGGAAAAGATCAGGGAAGCGGTGTTTCAGGCGCGGGTGGAGGCGGTCAGGATGTTGTAGCCTCAATAATCACCGACGCAGATTCTTAATTGTTTTTGTGATCAATGAATTAAAAACTTGATGCAGTCAATATTTTTTAGCGATTTTAAGCTTGGTAGCGGCGGAGTAAGCTTCAGTCAGGGAAGGGAAGATGGCCAGATATAGAAAAAATTCATCGCTTATTCAAATTGCACTTGATTCAGGTTGGGAATTTTCAGCTGTTATCAGTTTGCTGGCGTTAAGCTTGATTTATCTTGTCTTTCCAATTTTGGTGGAAGGCAATCCCTTCTTGAGTGTGTTGCTACCAGCATTTCGATCACTAGGTTTAATAATTGCGTCCGGATTCGGCGTATTAGCCTTGATAAAGTTAATGTTGGTTTTGTCTGGGTCTTTGAAAACCAGCATGGCTGATTCTGGAGAGGTCAAATCAAAATCCAAGGATCAAGATTTCAATGGGCCTGTGTCAAAACAAGCGGGTTCTTGGTCGAACGAATACCTGAGGAAATTAAATGCAAAAAAATTGAGCACTTTGTGCGAGTTCTATTTTAGTGAGCGTGGCATGAAGGTAACGCGTCTACGTCGAGCTGGTGATGAGGGAGAATATTTCCAGCTAGATGAGGTTAATAATGGGGAGATTACAGCAATAGCTAGTTGTCGGAAAGAATCTGAGTCAATCGATTTAGAGATGGTGGCTAGATTTTCCAGGGTAATGAAAAGCGAAAAAATTCGACGTGGATACTATCTTACAAATTCCAGCTTTTCTGATGCGGTCATTGACTTTGCATTGACAAACAATATCAGATTAATTAATTCGAGTGATCTGCTCAGATTTATTAGTGGATTATCACAATCATCTACAGCTAAATTATTGGGGTTACTCAGTGAATGTGACAAACCTGCTGAAAAGTCCAGGTCTGCAACGCAAGACACAGTAATTGCAAAGAATGTGGATGAGCACAGCTTAAATCCAGTTTCTAGGAAATTGACTCATCAACTACTCTGCTCTTTGGAGTGGAAGAGATTTGAAGACTTGTGTGCTGGCTATTTCACTGAAATTGGCATAAAGAATAAATTGACCCCTTTGGGAGCTGATGGAGGTGTGGATATACAGTTATATGAAGATGCCTCAGACCAACCTACTTGTCTTGTTCAGTGCAAGGCATATTCGAAACCGGTTGGTATCAAACTGGTGCGCGAGTTCATAGGCGTCATGCATCTTGAGAAGGTATCGCGAGGTATTTATATCACTACAAATTTTTTCAATGCAGCTGCCGTCAGTGCTGCGCGTGTAAATAATATTCAGCTGATTGATGGCCATCAACTGGTTAATCTTATCGAAAGATTACCGGCCGAAATTCAGGATAGATTAGTAAAGAGTGTGACAGTAGGCGACTACACCACTCCGACCTGCGTTCAGTGCGGTATTAAAATGGTTCGTAGAAAATCGAATGACAAAGAGTTTTGGGGGTGCAAAAATTTCCCGAAATGTCGAAGAACATTAATGATTCAGCCTTAAAGTATTCTGTGAGGCAGAACGTTTGGCTTGCTTAAGCCTCTTTGAGTTTGTGGCGTTTTGTGATTCAATACGCGCCTCTCGCAAGGGCGGTTAGCTCAGTGGTAGAGCACTGCCTTCACACGGCAGGGGTCACTGGTTCGAACCCAGTACCGCCCACCATGTTAAAAAAGCCCCGGCTATTGCAGCCGGGGCTTTTGTTTTTCACACGTGAAGCATCTTAGCCGAACATGCCCAGTTGCAACTGGGCGAATTCCATCGGTTTGCGCTTGAAGCCGCTCTTGGCGTATTGGTGCCAGCGGCCGATGACAAAGCACATGATGAGGTTGGCTTGCGCTTCCGGCAGTATCTTTTTGCCGGTGTCAGTGACGGCGATCTTCAGGCTTTGCTTGATGGTGATTTCCAGCCGGTCCAGCATCTGGTTGACGCGTTGTTGCAGCGTTTCGTTTTCGTTAACCAGCGCGTCGCCGATCAGCACGCGCGTCATGCCCGGGTTCTTTTCCGCGAACATCAGCAGCACGCCGACTGTGCGGCGCACTTGGGCGGTGCCGTCAGTTTCTTCCGTGGTGATCTTGTTGATGAGGCCGAACAGCGTCTGTTCGATGAAGTCGATGAGGCTCTCGAACATCTGTGCCTTGCCGGCGAAGTGGCGGTAGAGCGCGGCTTCGGAGACGCTCAGTTTTGCGGCTAGCGCTGCTGTGGTGATCTTTTCGCGCTTGGGGTTTTCCAGCATCTTGGCCAGAGTTTCGAGGATTTGCTGTTTGCGTTCGCCTGCCATGTTTTTTCCTTTGCTGCTTTTATTTGTTAATTTGTACTTGTTAATTTGTACTTGTTAATTTGGTGCTTGTTAATTTGGTGCTTGTTGATCTTGTGACGGGTAATGCTTTTTCCGGATTATAACCGAACGTGAGTAAGGGCTAACACGCTCGGGATGCGGTAGTGGACGTAGTTGGGCTTGTGCAGCCGGCGGCTGATCCAGACGGTTTTCATGCCTATGCGTTTTGCCGTGCGCAGTGCCGGCAGGCTGTCCTCCAGCATGACGCAGTCGCTGCCCTTGGCCTTGATGCTGCGCAACATGCGGGCGAAGCCGCGCACGGAGGGTTTGGGGTGGAAGCGGCTGGATTCGACGCTGAACACTTCCTCGAACAGATCGTCGACACCGAGCAGGTAAAGCACACGGTAAGCATAATGCTGCGGCGCGTTGGTGAACACCACTTTTCGCCCGGGCAGTTGCTGCAGCCAGTGGCGCAGGCGTTTGCGCTGTATCACCATCTGCGGCAGTTCGGGGAACTGGTGGGTCTCGCTGAGGAAGTGGTTCGGGTCGACGCCGTGATGGCGGGTCAGGCCTTTCAGCGTAGCGCCGTAAATATGCCAGTAGTGGCGGCGCAGGGTGTGGGCGTCTTCCTCGTCCAGTTGCAGGTGGTCCATGATGTATTGCGTCATGGCCTGGTTCATGACCGGGAAGATGTACGTGTCGGCATCGTGCAGGGTGTTGTCAAGATCGAACACCCAGACGCGCCTGTTTCTGTTTGCCACAGAGGTCACAGAGGACTCAGAGAAAACCTGCCGCATTCAGCTCTGTGAATGTGTTGTGCTCTGTGGTTGAGTCGAATCACTTGGCCTTGATCAGCGTGCCCACGCCTTCGTCGGTCAGCACTTCCAGCAGCAGTGCGTGCTCAACGCGGCCGTCGATGATGTGCACGGATTTGACGCCGCTGCGGGCGGCATCCAGCGCCGAGCTGATCTTGGGCAGCATGCCGCCGGACAGCGTGCCGTCCGCCACCATCTCGTCCACCTGCTTCGGCGTCAGGCCGGTCAGCAGATTACCTTCCTTGTCCAGCACGCCCGGCGTGTTGGTCAGCAGAACGAGTTTTTCCGCATTGAGAATTTCGGCCAGCTTACCGGCGACGACGTCGGCGTTGATGTTGTAGGTTTCGCCATCCGGGCCGACACCGATCGGGGCAATGACCGGGATGAAGTCGCCGGTATCGAGAAAGGCGATGAGGCTGGGGTCGATGGCGGTGATATCGCCGACACTGCCGATATCGATATATTCACCCGGCAGTTCCTTGTTCTCCATCAGGAGTTTTCTGGCGCGGATGAAGTTGCCGTCCTGGCCTGTGAGGCCGACCGCTTTGCCGCCGTGGCGATTGATCAGGTTGACGATGTCCTTGTTGACCTGGCCACCCAGCACCATTTCCACCACGTCCATGGTTTCTTCATCGGTGACGCGCATGCCCTGGATGAAGGTACCCTTCTTGCCGAGGCGGTCGAGCAGCTCGTTGATCTGCGGGCCGCCGCCGTGGACGATGACCGGGTTCATGCCGACCAGTTTCAGCAGCACGACATCGCGCGCGAAACAGTCTTGCAGGGCAGGGTCGGTCATGGCGTTGCCGCCGTA
>DLMX01000044.1:13144-13560 GCA_002479405.1 Methylophilaceae bacterium UBA7525 | reverse complement strand
GGCAGGGCTTCGGCGAGGGTTTTTGCCTTTTGCGCGGCAGTGGTTTTGGTGAGCATTGATTCTCTCGGCGAGTGAACGAATTTGCAGCTATTTTACCTTGAAAAAAAGCCTGAGGCGGTGCCGAAATTATGCTAAGTTTTAGTACGAGATTTTGGTGCGGGTCGCGATGCTTGATTCATGAACGGGGAAGTTATGCCGAGTGATATTGAAATAGCTCAGAAAGCGCAGCTGAAAAAAATCAGCGATATTGCATCCGGACTTGACCTGGTTGAGGACTCTGTAGAGCTTTACGGGCGCTTCAAGGCCAAGATCGATACCCGGCTAAATCCGCATTTGCAGCAGCGTCCGGACGGTAAGCTGATTCTGGTGACGGCGATCAGCCCCAGTCCGGCGGGCGAGGGCAAGACCACCACGAC
>DLMX01000044.1:12735-12953 GCA_002479405.1 Methylophilaceae bacterium UBA7525 | reverse complement strand
GTATTCGGCATGAAAGGCGGCGCTGCGGGTGGTGGCCACGCGCAGGTGGTGCCGATGGAAGATATCAATTTGCATTTCACCGGCGATTTCGCAGCCATCGCTCTTGCGCACAATCTTCTTTCCGCACTCATTGATAACCATATCCATCAGGGTAATGAACTGCAGATCGACCCGCGCCAGGTGACCTGGAAACGCGTGATGGACATGAATGACCGCGC
>DLMX01000044.1:12223-12571 GCA_002479405.1 Methylophilaceae bacterium UBA7525 | reverse complement strand
GTGATGGACATGAATGACCGCGCGCTGCGGCAGATCGTCGTTGGTCTCGGCGGCAAGGTCAACGGCCAGGCGCGCGAGGACGGTTTCGATATCGTCGTCGCTTCCGAGGTGATGGCGATATTCTGTCTGGCAGAATCGCTGAAAGATCTCAAGCAGCGGTTNNAGCGGCTGGGCAATATCGTCATTGGTTATACCTACGACGGCAAACCGGTGCAGGCGCGCGACCTGAAGGCGCACGGCGCCATGACCGTGCTCTTGAAGGACGCCATCCGGCCCAATCTTGTACAGACGTTGGAGCATACGCCGGCGATCGTCCATGGCGGTCCTTTTGCCAATATCGCCCACGGC
>DLMX01000044.1:11810-12063 GCA_002479405.1 Methylophilaceae bacterium UBA7525 | reverse complement strand
CTTTTGCCAATATCGCCCACGGCTGCAACTCGGTGATCGCCACAAAACTCGGCCTCAAGCTGGCGGATTATGTCGTTACCGAAGCCGGGTTCGGTGCCGATCTTGGGGCCGAAAAATTCATCGACATCAAATGCCGCAAATCCGGTTTGCGGCCGGACGCCTGTGTCGTCGTCGCAACCATCCGCGCACTGAAATATCACGGCGGCGTCGAGGTGGCCCAACTGGAGGTAGAGAACCTGGTCGCGTTGGAACA
>DLMX01000044.1:11475-11639 GCA_002479405.1 Methylophilaceae bacterium UBA7525 | reverse complement strand
GGGCTGGCCAATCTGCGCAAGCATGTGGAGAATGTCACGCAGCATTACGGTCTGTCCTGCGTGGTCGCCATTAATCGCTTCAATGCAGACACCGATGCCGAGATTGCGCTGGTGCGCAAACGTTTGGCTGAGTTGGGGGTCAATGTCGTCCTCGCCGAACACTG
>DLMX01000044.1:10932-11299 GCA_002479405.1 Methylophilaceae bacterium UBA7525 | reverse complement strand
GGCGCAGGTGCTGAAGATCTGGCGCATGAGGTGGTGCGTCTGATCGAGAGTGACAAGAGCAGCATGCAATTCGTCTATGAAGATGGTGACCAGTTATGGGAGAAAGTGCACAAGGTCGCCACCCGGATTTATGGCGCGGCGGATGTGCATGCGCCGAGGCGATTGCGCGTGCAGATCGACCAGTTGCAGGCCGATGGCTATGGGCATTATCCGATCTGTGTGGCGAAAACGCAGTATTCGTTCTCGACTGATGCCAGTGCCCGGGGCGCTGTACAGGGACATGTGATCACGATACGGGCGGTGCGCTTGTGCGCAGGTGCGGAATTTATCGTCATGATCTGTGATGACATCATGACCATGCCCGGCC
>DLMX01000044.1:0-10775 GCA_002479405.1 Methylophilaceae bacterium UBA7525 | reverse complement strand
ATCATGACCATGCCCGGCCTGCCGAAAGTGCCCTGTGCCACGCGTATCGATATCGATGATCACGGGCGCGTCAGCGGGCTCTATTAGACAAGCCGTGGTTCCATGTAACCGTGGCGAAATCGGGCAAGTCAATTGCCGTGACCGGAATTTGGCGGCTGAAACTTTCCAGTGTCATACAGTTGTGTAGATGGGACTGCAGGCATAAAAAAAGCGGCCTTGCGGCCGCTAAACGAGGAGGAATGCTGATTATTTGATAGTGAGTTTCTTGGCGGAGCTGACGGTCTTTTTCGGCAGTACCAGTTCCAGGATGCCATCCTTGTATTGTGCTTCGGCCTTGGCTTCGTCGATTTCGTTTTCCAGTGCAAAGCTGCGTGACACGCTGCCGAAATAACGTTCGCTGCGTAGCACCCGGGTACCTTCCTTCACTTCATTTTCCTTGCGGACTTCGGCGCTTATGCTGATCTGGTTGCCATCGATCGTGACATGGATGTTGTCCTTGCTTACACCGGGAATCTCCGCATGCACCGTGTAATTTTGTTCTTGTTCTTCGACGTCGATCTTCATCTGTGGCTGTGCGCTGTTTTCGATGCGAACCGGGCGGAAGAAACCGCGGAACACTTCATCGAACGGGTCGAAATTTGTAACGCTGAACGGGTCGTTGCGAGTGATGTTGGCCATCTGTATTTCCTTTCAATCAAGTCAGTTGAATTCAGGACTACGAAAACCTTGCTTGCTAATTTGCCTGCTTGATTAGGAGATTGGGCTGGCTTGAAAAAAATCAAGAGGCCTGGAAGCCCCTTGAATAATTTTTTGATATGTCGCTATTTAATCAGTGCTTTTCTAGATTTTCTTCCAGAACACCTTTGAGCGGCGCTGCAGGTTGTAGAGGTTTTGCCGCTGTGGCGGCAGGCTGCTGACATCCTTTTCAACAAAGCCGCGCTCCAGAAACCAGTGCTCAGTGCGGGTGGTAAGGACGAAGATGGATTGCAGGCTGGATTCCTTCGCTTCCTGCTCGCAATATTTCAGTAGTCTGTCGCCGCGCCCGCCGCGCCGGAATCCCGGGTGTACGGCCATGCAGGCAAGCTCGGCGGTTTTCTGCTGCGGGAACGGATAGAGCGCAGCGCAACCGATGATGCGGCCATCGTGTTCCATGACATGGAAGTGGCTGATTTCCATCTCCAGCCGCTCGCGTCCGCGCCGGACCAGCACGCCCTCGGCTTCCAGCGGTTCTATCAGTTGCAGGATGCCGCCGACATCGCCGATCTCGGCCTGACGCATGGCTTCCAGCGGTTCTTCGGTGATCATCGTGCCGATACCGTCGTGCGTGAACAGTTCCTGCAGAATGGCGCCATCGACATGGCGGCTGATCAGGTGCGTGCGTGAGACGCCGTTATCCGAAGCCTTGATGGCGGCGGGCAAGAAATACTTTTCATCCTCGGTGATGTTCTGGTCGCCTTTTTCCTTGATGTGGCGCAGCAGATTCTCAGCCTTGTGCGCGGTCATTTCCCGCAGCAGTTCGCCGCGCGCATTATGCACACCCGGCGTATCGATCAGGAAGATCAGCTTGTCTGCGTCCAGCGCAATTGCTGCGTTCACGGCGACGTCTTCCAGCGTCAGGTTGAACACCTCACCGGTCGGCGAATAGCCCATGGGGGAGAGCAGGACCAGTTCGCCGTCATCCAGTCTTTTCTGAATGCCGGTCGCATCCACCCGGCGCACCGTGCCGGTGTGTTGCAAGTCGACGCCATTGAGCACGCCCAATGGTTTTGCCGTGACAAAGTTGCCGCTGGCTACCCGGATGTCCGAGCCTGCCATGGGTGAATTGACCAGCCCCATGGAAAGCAGGGCTTCGATTTCGACGCGCACGGCGCCATTGGCCTCTTTCACGGCCTGCATGGCCTCGTCATCGGTGACGCGCAGACCATCGACCATTCTGGTTTCGCTTCTGGTTTTTTTCAGGCGTGATTCGATTTGCGGGCGCGAACCATGCACCAGCACCAGCCGGACTTCCAGGCTGGCGAGCAGATTGAGGTCGTGGGATAACGCCACGAATTGGCCGTCATCGACCACCTCGCCACCAAAGGCGATAACAAAGGTGCGGCCGCCAAAGGCGTGGATATAGGGTGCGGCCGAACGGAACCAGCGAACGAATTCCTGCGGTCTTTGCAATTGTATTTGAGTGGATGTCTGGGCAGCAGGAGCGCTGGCCGCTTCCGACTGCGAATAGAGAAAGGCGGGAGTGCAGTCGAGGGCGGTACAAAGCCGTCTCAGCATGGTTTCGGAAACGCCCTGCACGCCTCGCTCAATGCGCGACAGGTTGCCGCTGTCGGTATCGACCTGTTGGGCGAGCGTCTGCAAGGTGAGCCCCAGTGTCTTGCGCCGCTTGCGAATTGCGTTTCCGATGGACATTAAGCAACCCAATATGCGTTAAAAGCATATTTTTATATAAATGTATGAAAATTGCAATTAATTAAAATCGCCCCACAGGGTCTGCAGGGATGAGATTGCAGTGAGCGCAGCAGTTTCGGTGCGCAGGATGCGGTTGCCCAGCCGGATGGGAGTGAATTGATGGGTGGTGGCGAGGTTGATTTCGTCCTCGGTCAGACCGCCTTCAGCACCGATCAGAAGCTGGATGTCGCCTGACGGTTTTTGCAGTTCATTAAGGCTTTGCGGGGCGCCGGGCGATAGAATGATGCGGAGCGCAGCGGTCTCGGATTGTCCCAGCCACTGCGCCAGCGAGGTGGTAGACCGGACTTTCGGCACAATGGCACGCCCGCATTGCTCGCAGGCTGAGATGACAATGTTCTGCCAGTGTTCGCGGCGTTTCTCCGCCCGTTCGCCGGAGAGCTTGACCACGCTGCGCTGACTGGAAATGGGCTGAATCGCGGTGACGCCCAGTTCCACTGCCTTCTGTATGGTGAAATCCATGCGGTCGCCTGAGGAGATGGCCTGAATCAGGGTGACGTTGAGGGGTGATTCGGAGGTGTTGGCACTGACGGATTTTACCTTGGCGCTGACCTCGCTTTTGCTCATGTAGGTCAATTCACACAGGTAGTCATTGCCGTCCCCGTTGAACAACACGGCGCTGTCACCCACTTTCATGCGTAATGCGCGGCTGGCGTGCACGGCAGCATTATCCGAAAGCCTGATTAGGGCGCCGGGAGCGAGTTTTTCAGATGAGTAAAATCGGGGCATGAGGGTTTATGGCCAAGGTTTTCAAGCCGGGCAGCAGTGTTAAAATGAACCCTAATTCTAATTGAAGGAGTCGTTCAGATGGCAAGTCTTAACCCACCGATTTGTGATTTTGGCTGGAAGGCGCCTGGATTCAGGCTGCTAGGCGTCGATGGCAAATACTGGACGCTGGAGGATATTCGCGGGCCCAAGGGCACGCTGGTGATGTTTATCTGTAATCATTGCCCTTATGTAAAGGCGATCCGCGAGCGGCTGGTGGCTGATCTGCTCGAGTTAAAGGGGCTTGGCGTCAATGCGATTGCCATCTCTTCCAACGATTGGGTCAACTACCCGGAAGATTCCTATGAAAACATGCAGGCCATGGCGAAGGAGTTCAACTTCTCTTTCCCATATGTGCTGGATGAAACGCAGGAGGTGGCCAAGGCTTATGGCGCGGTTTGCACGCCGGACTTTTTCGGCTTCAATGCGGATCTGGAGTTGCAGTATCGCGGTCGCTTCGATGATCAGAAGCGCGAGATGACACCCAATCCGAATCCAACGCGCGATCTGTTCAAGGCCATGAAGCTGATAGCGGAAACCGGCCAGGGCCCGCGCGAGCAGATTTCATCCATCGGATGCTCCATCAAATGGCGTGAAGATGCGGCCTGATTCAGGAGTCGTTGCGAGCCTGTGCGACAGGCTTGCAGTTGCTGAAAATCACTAACTAGGCAATAATTACGCACTAAACCCCCGACCATAACAAAGAAATAGCGGCAAGCATTAACGTCGGCGATATCCTGTACTGAGGGGGATTCCAAGAATTTGAGCGGGCTGATTGCCTGACACCAAGTGTCGGCAGACAGACTTTTCTCTATTAAACCCGGTTTGAAAGATGAGGGAGATTGAAATGGCAACTCGTACCGATTTATGTAATGCCATCCGTGCACTGTCCATGGATGCGGTCCAGAAGGCAAATTCTGGCCACCCAGGCGCCCCTATGGGCATGGCAGAAATTGCCGAAGTGGTGTGGAACCACAACCTGAGCCACAACCCGAAGAACCCGCAATGGGCAAACCGCGACCGTTTCGTTCTGTCCAACGGCCATGGTTCCATGCTCATCTACTCCCTGCTGCACCTGACCGGCTATGATGTCTCCATCGACGACATCAAGACTTTCCGTCAACTGCATTCCAAGTGCGCAGGTCACCCTGAATACAGTTACGCTCCTGGCGTTGAAACCACTACCGGTCCGCTGGGTCAGGGTATCGCCAACGGCGTCGGTTTCGCCATGGCAGAAAAGCTGCTGGCCAGCCAGTTCAACAAGCCAGGCCATGACATCGTCGACCACTATACTTACGTGTTCCTCGGCGACGGTTGCATGATGGAAGGCGTTTCCCACGAAGCATGTGCACTGGCCGGTACCTGGGGTCTGGGCAAGCTGGTTGCGTTCTGGGACGACAACGGCATCTCCATCGACGGTCACATCGAAGGCTGGTATACCGATGACACAGCCAAGCGTTTCGAAGCCTACGGCTGGCATGTTCAATCCGTAGACGGTCACGATTCCGCTGCTATCCAGGCTGCAGTCGATGCTGCCAAGAAGGTTACCGACAAACCATCCCTGATCTGCTGCAAGACCATTATCGGCAAGGGTTCCCCGAACAAGTCCGGATCTCACGATTGCCACGGTTCTGCATTGGGTGATGATGAAGTTGCTGCAACTCGTGCAGCCATTGGTTGGCCGCACGCACCATTTGAAATTCCAGCTGACGTTTACGAAGGTTGGGATGCCAAGGCCAAGGGTGCCAAGGCTGAAGCCGAATGGAATGCCAAGTTCGATGCTTATGCCAAGGCTTTCCCTGCAGAAGCTGCAGAATTCAAGCGCCGTATGGCCGGTGAACTGCCAGCCAACTGGAAGCAAGTGACCGATGCCATGATCGCTGCAACCAATGAAAAGGCAGAAGGCGTTGCCAGCCGTAAAGCTTCACAGAACGTCATCGGTGCTCTTGCACCGACACTGCCGGAGTTTCTCGGCGGTTCTGCTGACCTGACCGGTTCCAACCTGACCAGCTGTGGCAGTTTCACGCACGTTGATGGCAAGAAGCCAGGCAACTACATCTCCTACGGTGTACGTGAGTTCGGTATGGCCGCGATCATGAATGGTATGGCATTGCATGGCGGTCTGCTGCCATTCGGCGGTACTTTCCATATGTTCTCCGACTACATGAAGAACGGCATGCGCATGTCCGCGCTGATGAAGCAACGCGTGGTCTACGTATTGACCCATGACTCCATCGGTCAGGGCGAAGACGGCCCAACCCACCAGCCAGTGGAAAACACCTCAGGCCTGCGTTACATCCCACGCATGACAGTATGGCGTCCGGGTAGTGCCACTGAAACTGCAGTGGCCTGGGTCGCTGCGGTCGAGAAGACCGATGGTCCAAGCAGTCTGGTGCTGTCCCGTCAGAACCTGCCGGGCATCAAGCATGATACTGCGCACTTTGACCTGATCCGCAAGGGTGGTTATGTGTTCTCTGACGTGGCTGGCAAGGCTGATGTCATCATCATCGCCAACGGTTCCGAACTGGATCTGGCTGTCAAGGCTGCTGCTGAATTGAATGCCGCTGGCACCAAGGTTCGCGTGGTTTCCATGCCGTCCACCAACGTGTTCGATGCACAGGATCAAGCTTACCGCGACAGCGTGCTGACTCCGGGTGTCAAGCGTGTGGCAGTCGAAGCTGCTCACCCAGACTTCTGGCGCAAGTATGTCGGCCTGGAAGGTGCTGTCGTCGGTATCGATACCTTCGGCGAATCCGCTCCAGGCGGTGTGCTGATGAAGCACTTCGGCTTCACTGTTGAAAATGTCGTAGCTACGGTGAAGTCTGTCCTGTAATTTCTAAGGACACTATGAAAAGAGCCTCTTTTGAGGCTCTTTTCTTTTCTGCTGCATAACGTCCGCTTAATCACAGGATAAGAATCTTTTAGCCTGTGATGGCAGCATCACCGGCTGGGATGCTGTAAAATCAGGACTTTGAAGCGTATTGAATCTATTCAGAATTTTTGAGAAATCCGGAGTAGCTCAAGCGGTATTTTGTTTTGGGTGCTCATCAGAAAACGTTCAGGCTGGGAAAACTTATCATGGCTATTCGAGTTGCAATCAATGGATTTGGTCGTATCGGCCGCATGGCTTTTCGTGCTGCGGTCAAGGATTTCAAGAATATTGAAGTGGTCGCCATCAACGACTTGCTGGAGCCGGATTATCTGGCTTACATGCTGAAGCATGATTCCGTGCATGGCCGTTTCAACGGTGAGGTGGCCGTGGATGGAAGCCATCTGGTAGTCAATGGCAAGAAAATCCGCCTGACGGCAGAGAAAGACCCGGCCAATCTCAAATGGGACGAAGTCGGCGTGGATGTCGTCGTTGAATGTACGGGTTTCTTCCTGACCGAAGAAACCTGCCGGAAGCATATTGTGGCTGGCGCAAAGAAAGTCGTGCAGTCCGCACCCTCCAAGGACGATACGCCGATGTTTGTCTATGGCGTGAATCATACTGATTACAAGGGTGAGGCCATTGTCTCTGCAGCTTCCTGCACCACCAACGGTCTGGCGCCGGTCGCCAAGGTGCTGCATGACAACTTCGGCATCAAGCGTGGCCTGATGACGACGGTACACGCGGCCACGGCCACCCAGAAAACTGTCGATGGCCCCTCCAACAAGGATTGGCGCGGTGGACGCGGCATTCTGGAAAACATCATTCCTTCTTCTACCGGCGCAGCCAAGGCGGTGGGCAAGGTGATTCCATCATTGAACAAGAAACTGACCGGCATGGCTTTCCGTATTCCGGTTTCGGATGTTTCCGTGGTTGACCTGACTTGTGAGCTGGAAAAGGAAACCACTTATGAGCAGATCGTTGCTGCGATGAAGGCTGCCTCGGAAAACGGTCCGTTGAAGGGTGTGCTTGGTTTTACCGATGAGAAAGTCGTTTCCACCGATTTCCGCGGCGATACCTGCCCATCGATTTTTGACGCGGGCGCTGGCATCCAGTTGGATCCGACGTTCGTCAAGGTCGTTGCCTGGTACGACAATGAGTATGGGTATACCTGCAATATGATGCGTCTGGTCGAGCACATCGCCTGATTTGGCAACTGCGCGGGCGAATCGCGATGTTGCGCTAGTGCTTCTTCCCGCTCGCTTGCCAACTCAGTCCGAGCTTGGCATATGAATTCATTTAGGGAGTAGAGATGTCCGTAATCAAAATGGCCGACCTCGATTTGCGAGGCAAGCGCGTATTTATCCGTTCTGACCTTAACGTTCCGGTCAAGGATGGCAAGGTGACTTCCGATGCTCGTATCACCGCTTCCTTGCCGACCATTGAATTTGCCCTGAAGGCTGGTGCAAAGGTCATGGTGACCTCGCATCTGGGGCGTCCGGAAGAAGGTGTGTTTTCTGCGGAAAATTCATTGCAGCCAGTAGCCGACGTCATGAGCGTCAAACTGGGGAAACCTGTGCGCCTGGTCCGGGACTGGGTGGACGGCGGTTTCGAGGTGGCTGAGGGTGAATTGGTATTACTGGAAAACTGCCGCTTCAATAAAGGCGAAAAGAAGAGCCTCGATGAAACGTCACAGAAATATGCCAGGCTGTGCGATGTGTTCGTCATGGATGCTTTCGGCACTGCTCATCGGGCCGAAGCTTCGACCCACGGCATTGCCAGATTCGCACCGGTAGCAGCGGCCGGCATGCTGCTGGAGGAAGAACTGGATGCGCTGACCAAGGCCTTGCTCGATCCGGCCCGGCCGATGGTGGCGATTGTCGGCGGCAGCAAGGTTTCGACCAAGCTGACCGTGCTGGAAAGCTTGGCGGAGAAGGTTGACCAACTGGTGGTCGGCGGCGGCATCGCCAACACCTTCCTCAAGGCCACCGGCAAGAACGTCGGCAAGTCCCTGTGCGAGAACGACCTGATCCCCACCGCGCAGATGCTGATGGAAAAGATGAACAAGCGCGGCGCCAAGATCCCGGTCGCCGTGGATGTGGTGTGCGGCAAGAAGTTCGACGCCAACGAGCCCGCCGTGCTGAAGGATGCCGGTGCCGTGGCCGACGACGACATGATCTTCGACATCGGCCCCAAGAGTGCGCAGGAGCTGGTGGACATCATCATGAACGCCGGCACCGTGGTGTGGAACGGCCCGGTCGGCGTGTTCGAGTTCGATCAGTTCGGCGAAGGCACCAAGGCCATCGCCATGGCCATCGCCAAGACCAAGGCCTTCACCCTGGCCGGCGGCGGCGACACCATCGCCGCGATCCAGAAGTACGACATCTACGACCAGGTGTCCTACATCTCCACCGCCGGCGGCGCGTTCCTCGAATACCTGGAAGGCAAGGTGCTGCCCGCCGTCGCGATTCTGGAACAGCGGGCCAAGGGCTGAATTTGATGTCTGGCCAACAACGCGCACGGTGCGATAAAAACGCGCCGTGCGCGTTGTACATCCCGGAAAGTCCATTAGGGGACGTGATGATCGCGCAGAGATTTGGATTCGCAGGGGATTTTCTGAAGGAGCGCAATACCGTTCGTATTGCCGACTGAAGAAAATCCCCCGCGGGTTCAAAGAACCAGCGAGGGCACGTTTCCTAATGGATTTTTCGGGATAAAAAAAACGGACGGGCGTCGTCCGCGGCGTCGGCCATACGGGCGGCCACGAGCCGCCCCGATTCGCTGCCAGCGAATCATTAAGAGGCGAGCAAACGAGAGAATATGTCGAGACGAACGAAGATAGTGGCAACCATGGGGCCGGCAACCGACGACCCCAAGATGCTGGACAAGATCATCGAGGCCGGTGTCGATGTGGTCCGCATCAATTTTTCCCACGGCACGGCGCAGGAACACCTCGACCGTGTCGAGCGCCTGCGCAACCGCGCCCGCGCCCACGGCCGCCAGGTCGGCGTGCTGGCCGATCTGCAGGGCCCCAAGATCCGCGTCGAGCGCTTCAAGAACGGCAAGGTCGTTCTGGAAGAGGGCAAGCCCTTCATCCTCGATGCCAAGCTCCCGGTCGATGACGGCGATGAAACCCGCGTCGGCCTCAGCTACAAGACCCTGCCCGAGGATGTGAAGCGCGGCGACACCCTGCTGCTGGACGACGGCCGCATCGTGCTGTGGGTGGATCAGGTGCACGGCCCGGAGATCCACTGCCGTGTGGTGGTGGGCGGCATCCTGTCCAACCGCAAGGGCATCAACCGCCAGGGCGGCGGCCTCACCGCGCCGGCGCTCACCGACAAGGACCGCGAAGACATCAAGACCGCGGCGGCAATGCAGGCCGACTATGTGGCGCTGTCCTTCCCGCGCAGCGCGGCCGACGTCAACGAGACGCGCGATCTGCTGCGTGCCGCCGGCGGTTACGGCGCCATTGTCGCCAAGATCGAGCGCGCCGAGGCGCTGCCGGTTATCGAGGAGATCATCGCCGCCTCCGACGTGATCATGATCGCCCGCGGCGATCTCGGTGTGGAGATCGGCGATGCCGCGCTGCCGCCGGTGCAGAAGCACCTGATCCAGCTGGCGCGCAAGATGAACCGCGTAGTGATCACCGCGACGCAGATGATGGAGTCGATGATCGAAAATCCGATCCCGACCCGCGCCGAGGTGTTCGACGTCGCCAACGCGGTGCTCGACGGCACCGACGCGGTGATGCTGTCGGCCGAGACCGCCGCCGGCAAGTACCCGGTGGAAGTCATCGAGGCGATGAGCCGGGTCTGCCTGGAGGCCGAGAAGTCGTCCGAGATCGGACTGGACCGCGAGATGCTCAACCGTGTGTTCTCCCGCATCGACCAGTCGATCGCGATGGCGGCGATCTGGACCGCCTACCACCTCAAGGTCAAGGCCATCGCCTCGCTCACCCAGACCGGGTCGACCGCACTGTGGATGAGCCGGCTCAATGCCGGCGTGCCGATCTATGCCCTCACCCCGGAGGTAACGGCGCGCAATCTGATGACGCTGTACCGCGAGGTGCACCCGTTGCTGATGAGCCAGACCCACCAGGACCGCGACGTACTGCTGTGGGAGGCCGAACAGGTCCTGCTCGAGCAGGGCGTAGTCGACTACGGCGACCTCATCGTGCTCACCATCGGCGAGCCGATCGGTGCCTCGGGCGGCACCAACACGCTCAAGATCGTGCGCGTGGGCGAACACCACCGCCCGGGCACCCTGGACGACCGCCTCTGAGGCCCGGCCGCCTGCCCCATACCTGTCGCGCCGGCATGACGCATGCACCGCGCGACAGGATAAAATAACGACTTTCGAACATCGAACCGCCGGTCACCGGCGCCCCCTCCCGGAGAAACCCATGCCCCTCGTTTCCATGCGCCAGCTGCTCGACCACGCGGCCGAACACAGTTACGGCCTGCCCGCCTTCAACGTGAACAACCTCGAACAGGTCCAGGCCATCATGGAAGCGGCTGCCGAATGCGACAGTCCGGTGATCATGCAGGCCTCGGCCGGCGCGCGTAAATACGCCGGCGAAGCCTTCCTTCGCCACCTCATCGACGCCGCCGTCGAAGCCTACCCGAACATCCCCATCGTCATGCACCAGGACCACGGCCAGAGCCCGGCGGTGTGC
>DLMX01000071.1:31770-33830 GCA_002479405.1 Methylophilaceae bacterium UBA7525 | reverse complement strand
CCGCTTCGCCCTGCTCCGCCACGAAGGCGCGCAGCCGCGCCATGTCGCGCGTCACCAGGGTCGGCGGCGTGCACTGCGGGAACCAGGCGGCGAACAGCTTTTCGTTGGCATCGCGCAGGCTCTGCGCCTTGTTCACCACCAGCGCCCCGGCCGCCTCCGCCAGTTCCAGCAGATAGGTGGCGTAGATGTACTCCATGTCGAAGGGCGGATCCTTGCGCATCAGGATCACGTCCAGTTCGCCCAGCGGCATGTCTGTCGCATCACCCAATTCGAACCAGCCCTCCGGGTCGGCAAACACCCGAAGCGGCCGGCTGCGTCCGTAGGCCACGCCGTCACGCAGGTACAGATCGGCCAGCTCGAAATAGCGCAACTGCCAGCCGCGCGCCTGCGCCGCCAGCAGCATCGCCAGGGTGGAGTCCTTCTTGTAATGGATGGCCCCGATGGGGTCCATCACCACGCCCAGAACGATCATGCGCTGTGATTTTTGAAGTGGGTGTGCGGGGATTATACGTAAATCGTCCGCCCGCGGTGCCGCAAGGTCGCGCGGAGCTAAGGGGCCGCGGCGAACGAGTGCCGGTAGGTGAGCAGCATGAGGGTGCCGCCGATGGCCATGCGACCGTTCGACAGCGGCCCGAAGTCGGCGTCGAGCGCATGATGCCGGGCCTCGATGCCGAGCCGCGATCGTGTGCCGACCTTGAAATCCAGCCCGGCGTACGCGCCGTAGCCCAGGCCGGTGTCGCGCTCCTCATGCGTGCCGGGGAAGCCGAAGGTGCTGCCGGTAAGCGTCATGCGGGAAAAATACAGGCCGGCGCCGATGCCGGCATAGAGGGAGGCGGGCCCCAATTCCGTGCCGATACCGACGGTGGCGCCGAGGCCGGCGGTCATCAGATTCATGGTGTCGCTGATCACGGTGAACGCCCCACCCGAGAGTCCGGCGGGGGTGTGGTATTCGGCATCGGTCCAGAGGAAATCGAGGCCGAGGTGCAGGCCGGAGGGATAGTGCCGTTGCGCGCGGCCATAAATGGCGTAGCGCCCGCCGGTGGGGGCGGGGTTGGCGTCGCGCGGTGAAAAACTGCCGGCACCGAATACGAAGGTATCTCTTGTAGCGCTAGTCGGTCGATCCGCCGCCGCATCGGCCCATGCGGGCTGCACGCCCGCGATCAGTAGCCCCAGAGCCCAGCCCCAAACCATCTGCCGCGGTGTGTGCATGGCTCGGCTGCTCCGGTTTAACGGCTGAAGATCACGCCGATGCCGAACTGAAATTGCGGCGAACTGGGTGCTGCGCTGTCGCGCGGCCAGAGATACACGTCCTTGGCCTGGAGCAGCGGGAAGGTATAGGGAGCGTCGCCGACCTTGCCGGGCAGGGTGGTTTCCACCGTGCCGTTGAGGGTGACGCTGCGGCCGGGCGCGTAGTCGACTGCTTCGAGGTAGCCGGCATGGCGGGCGAGAAAGCGGCCCTGCTCGGCGCGGCGGGGGTCCGGACGCTGCGCGCCGTCGAGCGGGTAGGAGAGGATTTCCATCTCCGTGTAGTCGGGCTGGTTGCGGGTGGCGACGATGACGCCGCCCCACACCACCGGGATGCCGGTATGTGCGCCAGGCGACGCCGCAACCTTGGCCGCGGTGAGGCTCGCGTCGACGGCGCGGGTGTCGTAACGCGGGCCGCCGGCGCAGGCGGCGAGGAGGGTGACGACCAGGAGAGGCAGGGCAAGGCGGAGCATGGTCACGTCCTAGGGCCAGTAGGGATAGGGACCGTAGGGGTACCACGGCCGGTGATAGGGCGGATAGTAGAACGGGTCGGGCGTCGGCGGCGGGCGCAGCGGCCAGAGGTGGTGGCTGTCGGCGTGGAGCACCGGATAGCTGTAGGGATAGGCGCCGATGTTGCGCTGCTCCACCCCGATCACGCGGCCGACAGCGGAGAGTTCGCGGCCGTTGCCGTAGACCACGGGGTCGATGAAGCCGTCGATGCGCAGCAGAAAACGCCCCGCCGAGGCATCGGTTTCCAGCGGGCGCCCGGACCTGGACAGCGGCCGTGCCACGATCACCACCACGCTCTCGGTCGG
>DLMX01000071.1:0-31757 GCA_002479405.1 Methylophilaceae bacterium UBA7525 | reverse complement strand
TGCTCGGCCTCGATGAGGAGATCGGCGGCCACACGACGCGGGTCGGCCGACTCGTCGGCCACCACCACGCTCTCGGTCGGGCCGTTGTCGACGGCGGCGATGATGCCGCCCCAACGCACGCTGGCGCCGATATGGCGCTCCGGCGCCGCGCGCACCTGTGCCGGGTCCGGCGCCTGCTCCACCGTGTCACGCAGGGATTCCGGCGTGGTGCTACAGCCGGCCAGAAGCGTCAACCACCACAGCAGTGAGAGGAAATGGCGTCGGTGTCGAATCATGGCTGTGTGTTTCATCAAAGCCGCATGTGTGACAGGAAGTGTAGCCGCCGTCGCGGTAGTGAGACAGAAATCCCTGTGTGCGCAGGGTCATTTGCTAGTATGAAAGCGTGGCCTCCTGTGGGCGTCACACCGTTCCGTGCCAGGGAGGCCGCTTCACTTCCATTTCCATTCGAGCATTGTCAAGGAGAGACCCATGGGAACGTTGATTGCGATGGCGTATCCGACCAGCCTGTTTGCCAACCAGGCGGACCACACTTACGTTAAATGCGGCACCGGCAAGAAGGCCTGGGGGTGCTGGGGCGGCAAGACCGGCGGCAAGGAGCTGCGCCGCGGCACCGGCAGCACCAAACGCGCCAACTGCATTGCAAAGTCGGACGAGAAGGCCGGCATCAAGTGTTACCTGATCAACGGCGTGTGCCATCAGGCGGCCAACCGCATTCTGCTGCCGGCGGGGATTACGGTGCGCGGCGCCCGCGGCTATAGCATCTCGGAGGCCATGTTCGGTACTTATGGCCGTGTCGGTGTCTGGCCGTGCAAGTCGCCGTTCGACCAGTGTTCCAGCGTAACCGGCGATCTGCCGGAATGCGTGGAACCGGTCCTGTCGGCGCGTGCGATCAAGGCCGCACCGATTGCAGCATTGAGCGTATCGGACAAACTGGATTGGCATTACATCAACGGCGTATTGGCCCTCTATGAAGAGGCGAGGCCGCTGATCAAGGCCGAGTCGGTGCGGGCGTCCGAGGCCACGGCCTTTCACCTCAAGCTGTTTATGTACCAGGCCGAATTCCACCTCGGGCCGATGCTGGACAAAACATTGGCAAAACGCCTCAAGCAGGTGCGCAACGATACCGAGAAGGCCAGACTGAAGATCGAAAAGCCGTTTGCGGTCGGAGAAGCCAGGGCGGGTGACTTTGTCGAGGAATTCGACAAGATCACCCTTGCCTTTCAGGACGAGATGGCCAATGCCATGACGGCGGAACAATACATGACATTGTTCGATCTCAAGCCGGATGAGCGAGTGGTGTTGGCGGACCGGAGCATCGTCGAAAAGGTGTTCAAGTCATAACCGGGATGTGTTCAAAGGGTAGTCGTGACGGCAAATGATGAACATCGGCATGGCCCTCGCCTGAGCGGCGAGGAATACGATCGGGCCATCGTCGCGCTATACAGCAACCTGCCGCCGGTTCCCACACGGGAACAGCGGCGGGAAGTGCGGCGCCGGGAACTGGATCTCGCCATCGATTACCGCCTGGGGCGTGATTTTCCACGCTCCAGGCGGGATGCCCTTTGGGCCGTACAGCAGGATGTGGAGCGGCGCCGTCTCAGGTTGATGTTCAAATACCTGTTGCGGCGCATCTTCGCCAGGAGCCTGATCAGAGAGGCACAGGGGTTGGCCGGTTATGTCGTGGCGGCCTATGCCGCCGTGCTCGACAGGGCCGAACTGGAGCAGTTCTTCGGCAAAGAAGAAGTGCGCCATCCGGCACTGCCCGTCGAGCCGGGACAGTTGGAGAAGTGACAGTAGTTAATGCAGTTTTGCCAGCTGTCTGGCGATGATGTCGTGGTTGAGCCAGAGGACGGGGCCGTGGGGGGCGGAAGCCTCGTGGAACATGAGCGGGCCGGTGCCTTCCAGCACCAGGGCGCTGAGGTGATCGCTGATCAGCGCCTTGCGATCCTTGTGCAGTTCGACGATCTCTTCCGACGTACCGACCATCACCTCGGCGAGCTCGGCACTGTTGTCCATCGGCCAGGCCGCGAAGTTGCGGAAGCGGGCGATGGCCGGGTCGTTGTTGTAACGCTCGATCTTGTCGAGGATCTGCTGCAGTTGCACGCCGTCCTGCAACAGCGACTGGCATTCGGTCCACTGCTGCTCGGCCCAGGCGCCGCAGCCTTCCTTCTGCAAGGCGGTGAGCAGCGGAAACAGCGACAGTTCCACGCCGACGAAGATGTCGCTGGAGTTGGTGCGGATCTCCGGGCAGTTGAATACCGTGGCCTTGACGCCCTGCGCCCAGGCGGCTTCGGCGTGGCGCTCCAGGCGCATCTTGGCGTAGCCCTGGGTGTAGTTGGTGTAGGTCTGCCACTGGTACTGGCCGTTGATGAGGATTTCGGTGCCGTGGTAACCGTAGGCGGTGTAGCGCGCCTCGCCGCCGCTCTTGGCCAGGCGGGCGCGAATGCCGCTGCTGCCCTCGATGAGATACTGGAAGGTGTTGGCGGTGACCTCGTCGAAGTTCATCAGGATCATCTTGCCGAGATCGGAGTCGAGCAGCGCCCGCGAGGACATGAAGCGCTCGCCGCGGCCCTTGTAGATGCGGTTGGCGATGGCCAGGAACACCTTGGTCTTGGGGATGCCGCCGGCCATGGTGTGGGCGAAGAATACGTTGGCGCCGTCGGGGATGGCCTGGTCCAGCTCCGTCATCACTTGTGCCAAGGCGGACTTGAAGCGGGCCACGCCCACTTCGCGGCAGCGCTCGATCTGCGCCCAGTCCAACTTCGCTTCCTGCCAGTTGGTGAGTTTCAGATCGGCCACCAGAGCGGTGGGCGTGGGCGTGCCTTCCGGCGCGTCCATGTCGAAACCGGCCATCAGCGGGATGTTGATGATGCGGCCGCCCAGGCGGCCTTCCGCCTCCTGCAGTTCTTCGCCGGTGAGCGGGCGCAGGCGGTCGTTTTCGTCGCGGCGGCCGACGGTGATGCCGAGTATGGTCATGCCCGCGCGGCGGGCCTCGTCGATGAGTCCGTTGGCGTAGCCGCGGCCGAACAGTTCGCCGAACAGGACGAAGACGTCGCCCGCACGGAAGATGTTCGCGGTGGGCAGGTCACGTAGTGGCGTAAGTGCAGACATTGGAACCCCCGATTTATTGTTGGGCGCGATTATATCAACAAGGCGGGGCTTTGACGCCGGAGAATCCGGGGCCAACGGTACAAAGGGGCGGTTTTGTGAACCCGTTGGAGGGCGTCAGCCCGGCAGGGCCAGGCGGAAGCGACCGCCGCCGAGGCTGCCGTCGTTGGACAGCTCAATGTAGCCGTGCTCCGTGCCGCTACCGTGCATCTGGGCGATGAGGGCGCAGAAATAGAGGCCGAGGCCGGTGCGCCCGGCGTTGGGGTCGAGGGGGGCGTCTTCGTCGATGGCGCGGCGGCCGAGCATGGCGGCGGGAAAGCCGGGGCCGTTGTCTTCGATGTCCAGCAACAGCCAGCCGCCGGTGTTTTGCGCCGCCATGCGCAGGCGATCGCGCGTGTAGCGCACGGTGTTGGTGATGACGTTTTCCAGCACCGCCGCCACCATGGCCTGATCCAGCGTCCAGGCGAGGTCTTCCTCGCAGTCGATGTCACAGTTGACACCGTGGTGGTCCATCATCGGCTTGTTGGACAGGTAGTAGTCTTCCAGCAGTTCATACACCAGGCAGGTGCCGAAGCGCGGCTGGTACAGCCCCTTGTCGGTACGGTAGAGGGTGAGCAGCTGCACCAGGTTGTCGTTGACCCGGCGTGCCTCGTATTGCAGGCGTGCGACATGAGAGGCGTCGCAGCGGCACTCGCCGGTGTCCGGGTCGAGCAGGCCGTCCAGCGAGTTGAGCACCATGCCGAGGGCATTCTTGGTGTCGTGGATGCTGATGGCGAGGATGGTGCTGAAGTCGATGTTGCTCAAGCGGCTCTCCGTGAGGTCACGTCAGTCGGGCGGCGCGCTGCGTTTCGCCCAGGGCGCCGAGGGCGTCCGCCAGGGCGGGCGCGGCGTCGGCGGGCGCGGGCCCGGTTTGCAGCAGGGTGTCCAGTTCCTGCATGACGGCACCGCGTTCGGCGTCGGGGGCGAGCAGGTGCAGCTTGGCCAGCAGCGCCCACCATGGCACCTCCGGGTGGAGGCGGAATTCCTGCGCCAGCTTCTTCGCCGCCGCCTGGGCGTCGCGCGTCTCGCCCTTGGCGGCCAGGATGGCTGTCAGGGCGGCATGATAGGACGGGTGGTCCTGTTCCATCTGCCGTGCCAGGGCGAGGACACGGCGCCAGGCCCGCTCGGCGATGTCGTGACGCTTCAGCGCCTGCGCCAGCCGGGCCAGACGCAACTGGCGCGGCAGGGACTTGGCGGAGCGTTCCACGGCCGCGACCAGTACCCCGAAGGCCGCCTGTTTGTCGCCGCCGGCCTCCAGCACGGCGGCCAGGCCGTCGTGGGCCGCCATGTAGGCGGGGGTGAGGGCGATGGCCTCGCGGAACTGCTGTTCCGCCTCGGCCAACCGGCCTTGCCGGGCGGCGATCTGGCCCAGCAGGGTGTAGGCCCAGGCCAGGGGTTTGGTCTCCAGAACCTGGCGGCAGAGCGCCGTCGCATCGGCGTCGTCGCCGCCCTTGAGCAGCAGTTCGGCCTTGAGGCGCAGCAGTTCGGCGGCATGGGCCGGTTTGTCGCCCAACAGCCCATCGAGCACGGCGATGGCCTTGGCCGTGTCACCCTTGCGCAGGGCCTCGTCCACCGGCTGCAGCGGTGCCTTGCGCGGCAGCACACGGGCCAGGCGGGCGCGCAGCAGGTCTTTGGTAAAGGGTTTGGTCAGGTAGGCGTCGGGCAGGGTTTCCAGGGCGCCCATCACCATCTCGCTGGAATTTTCCGCCGTCACCATGATAAAGGTGGTGCCGTGGCCGACCAGACCCTCGGCGCGCGCCGTTTCCAGCAGCTGCTGGCCGTCCATGCCGGCGCCCAGGTTGTAGTCGCACAGCACGATGTCGTAGCGCTTGGCGCGCATGCGTTCCAGCGCTTCCTCGGCCTTGAGCGCCGAATCCACCTCCTGTACGCCGATGGTGATCAGCATCTGGCGCAGGGTGGCGCGCATGTTCTGGAAGTCGTCGATGACGAGAACAGTCTTTTTCGCCAGGTCGAGGGTCATGAAAGAGGGCTATGGAGTGCGCGCATAAACCGTGATGTTACAGGTGTTGGCGCTCCATGGCACCTCAGCCCAGCGCACGAATCTCCCGCGCCGCCGCCAGCAGGGCCAGGCGGGCGATGACGCCGTAGGCGTAGAAGCGGTTGACGCCGGCGTCAGGAAACTCGGCGCAGTCGGGCATGTTGCAGGGCTCGGCGAAGGCCAGCGGCTCGAAGTGCATGCCGGGGGCGTTGAGATTTTCGTTGGGGCCGCGCCCGGTGTGCACGCGGTAGAAACCGCCCACCACGAAGTGGTCGATCATGTACACCACCGGCTCGGCCACTGCATTGGCTTCGCCCCAGGTCTCAAAGGTGTAGACGCCCTCCTGGATGATCACCTTGCTCACCGCCTGGCCTTCCTTGGTCTTGGACATGTGGGTGCGCTGCTTGCGGTTCAGTTCGCGTACCTCATCCACGCTGTGGGCGGTCATCACCGCCATGCCGTAGGTACCGGACTCGGACTTGATCACCACGAAGGGCGGCTTGTCGATGCCGTACTGGGCATATTTCTGGCGGATGGCGGACAGCACGGCGTCGACGTTGCGCGCCAGACAGTCCTCCCCCTCGCGCTTCATGAAGTCTATTTCGCCGCAGTTGCGGAACAGCGGGTCGATGAGCCAGGGGTCGATCTCGGCCATGGCGGCGAACTCCTCGGCCACCTTGCGGTAGTGGCCGAAGTGGCCGGACTTGATGCGGGACGACCAGCCGATGCCCAGCGGCGGCACCACCGCCTGGTCCAGGTTCTCGAGGATCTCCGGGCGGCCGCCGGAGAGGTCATTGTTCAGCACCACCACGCAGGGGTAGAAGTCGTCGCCCAGCCCCACCTTGTCGCCGACGCGGAGTACCGGCTCCAGGGTCACCTTGCGGCCGGAGGGCAGCTCAATGACGAGCGGCCCGTCCAGATCCGGCAGCAGCGAGCCGATGCGGGTCTCGTAACCGGCGCGGGCGATGAGCTCGCGCAGGGTGGCCAGGCTTTCCAGATAGAACAGGTTGCGGGTATGGCTCTCCGGCACCAGCAGCACGCGGCGGGCGGTGGGGTAGAGCCGTTCCAGCGCCGACTGGATGGCCTGGATGCACAGGGCCTCGAAGGCCGGGTTGAGGTTGTTGAAGCCGGCGGGGAACAGGTTGGTGTCCACCGGCGCCAGCTTGAAGCCGGCGTTGCGCAGGTCCACCGAGGTATAGAAGGGGGCCGGGGTCTGCCGCCACTGGTCACGGAACCAGGCCTCGATCTCGGCCTGGTGGTCGAGCAGGTGGGACTCCAGCTGCAGCAGGGGGCCGGTGAGTGCGGTGGTGAGATGGGGGACGGCGTGCAGTGCAGTAGTCATAATGGCCAACGGTTGAGGGCTCAGCTTGGGGAAGTGTACCAGCCGCGGGCGGGTGGCGGAGGACGACCGGAAACGTTCGGGTTAATAAGGGCTTGTGGATTGCTTTTAAAGAATATGATAAAAATCTCGCGAGCCTGTCAGGGACTATAGAGAAACATAACTCAAGGCAGATGGGGGCGCAGTGGCCAGCGACGCAGCAGAAGAAGGCTTCCAGGGACTCAAGGTCCTGGTAATCGACGATAGCAAGACCATCCGGCGTACCGCCGAGACCCTCCTGAAGAAGGAGGGTTGCGATGTCATTACCGCCAATGACGGTTTTGAAGCGCTGTCGAAGATCGCCGATTACAACCCCAACATCATCTTCGTCGACATCATGATGCCGCGTCTGGACGGTTACCAGACCTGCGCGCTCATCAAGCATAACCAGAAATTCCGCAATACCCCCGTGATCATGCTGTCCAGCAAGGACGGGTTGTTCGACCGTGCCCGCGGGCGTATCGTGGGCTCCGAAGAATATTTGACCAAGCCGTTCACCCGGGAAGAACTGCTCGGCGCCATCAAGCGCCATGTGCTTGATACGGCAAAATAAATCACAAGCCTGACGCGACGGCGGGACGCACGGCGCGACAGGTGAAATGCATAGTCAGTCGAGGGGAACAAACATGGCGCGCATTCTGATAGTCGATGACTCTCCGACCGAGATTCACGTCCTCAGCGGCATCCTGCAAAAGAACGGCCACGAGGTCACCACCGCCGCCGACGGCGAGAAAGGTGTGGCGGCCGCCCGTGCCGGCAAGCCGGACCTGGTGCTGATGGACGTGGTGATGCCCGGCATGAACGGCTTCCAGGCCACACGCCAGCTCACCAAGGATCCGGAAACGGCACATATCCCGGTAATCATCGTTACCACCAAGGATCAGGAAACCGACCGCGTGTGGGGCTTGCGCCAGGGTGCCAAGGACTATGTCACCAAGCCGGTGGCGGAGGCCGACCTGCTGGCCAAGATCAAGGCGGTGCTGGGCGTCTGAGCCGGACCATGAGCGCCCCTTCCCAACATCCTCTGTTGTTGCTGCGGGAGATAGAGCAGCGCAGCAAAACCCATGCCTTCGAGCTTCCCCAGCAGTTGGACGTGCGTACCACGTGGGACGGCCTGGGATTTCGGCTGGGCAACATGCAGGTGGTGGCGGCTGTGGATGAGGTGAAGGAAATTCTGCCGCTGCCGCGCATCACCGCCGTATTCGGCGCGCAGCGCTGGGTGAAGGGCGTGGCGAATATCCGCGGCACCCTGCTGCCGGTGATGGATTTGCAGGACTTTGCCCGCGGGGCGGCCGCCCTGCCCGGTCGGCGTAGCCGCATTCTGGTGGTGCGCTACAAGGGTATCTCCGCCGGATTGATGGTGGATGAGGTATTGGGCCTGAAGCATTTCTATGAGGAAGAGTTCGGCGCAGAGCTGGGGGAGGTGGATCCCGCCTATGCCCGCTATCTGCGCGGTGCCTATCGCCAGGAGGGCGAAACCTGGCCGGTGTTCAGCATGGCTGCACTGGTCGACAGTCCGGAATTCATGCAGGTGGCGGCGGCTTAGTCACCTGTCGCGTGGGTTGCATTAACTTCGATTTTCCGCAAGCGTTCGTGGTGTAGGAGCGAGAACAATGAAAGCACGATCCAAAGGGGCCGCCGGTGCAGCAGGGGGCGATAAGTCCGTCTTCATACTTATCTTCTTTCTGCTGTTCTTCGTGCTCGCCATGGCGGCAATCTATATCTACGTTGCCGTACAGGACGGCTACGACAAGCAATACATCACCCTGTTGGGTGAGCAGCGCGTACTGTCGCAGCAGATAACCAAGTATGCCGGCCAGACCTCGCAGGGTACGGGTGCGGTGTTCAGTCAGCTGAAGAAGAGCCACGAATCCTTCCGCCACTCCTTCGGCCTGCTGAAGGAAGGTGACCCGGAAACCGGCATGCCGCCGACGCCCATCGAGGTGCTGGATGCATTGCAGGCTGTGGAAACCGAGTGGCGCCGCTTCGATCGCAACGTCACCACCATCCTCAGCCGCGAACAGGCGGTACGCGCCATGCGCGAAACGGTGCAGGCCATCAACGAACGCGCCGCCCAGCTGCTTGCCCTGTCCGACGAAGTGGCCACCCTGATGGCGCAGCGCGGTTCCGAATCCGGTCAGGTATACATCGCCAGCCGCCAGCTCATGTTGTCGCAGCGTATCGTCAACAACGTCAACCGCGTGCTGGAAGGCGGTGAAGGTGCAGTAACCGCCGCCGACCGTTTCGGTCGTGACGCCGCCCTCTTCGGCCGCGTCATCAAGGGCATGCTGGACGGCAACCGCGGCCTCGGCATCGAGCGCGTAACGAACAACGAGATTCGCGCCAAGCTCACCGAAGTGAACGCCCTGTTCGAAGAGATCGGCGCGCAGGTGAGCGCCATCCTGGAACGCAGCCCGGAGATGTTCGAGGTGTCCGAGTCGGTGCAGGAAGTGCTGACCCACTCCGATCGCCTGCTCAACACGATTTCCCGTCTGGAAACCAGCTACCAGGGTTACGCCTCGGGCCGCAAGGTCAATACCGTAATGGGCAGCCTGTTCGGTGTGGTCGCACTGTTGCTGCTGCTGTATCTCGGTTACTCCCTGCGTAAAGAGGGTGCGGCGCGTCTGGAGGAAGCCGATGCGCAGCGCGCAGACAGTGAGGATCAGAACCGTCGTAACCAGCAGGCCATCATGCGGCTGCTGGACGAAATGGGCGACCTCGCCGACGGTGACCTCACGGTGAACGCTACCGTGACCGAGGACATCACCGGCGCCATCGCCGACTCCATGAACTACGCCATCGACGCCCTGCGTACCCTGGTAACCGCCATCAACGAAACCGCCAGCCAGGTATCGGCGGCGGCGCAGCAGACGCAGGCCACCGCCATGCATCTCGCCGAGGCCTCCGAGCATCAGGCGCAGCAGATCGCCTCGGCCTCCAGTGCGGTTAACGAAATGGCCATCTCCATCGAAGGCGTGTCACGCAACGCCGACCAGCTGGCCGAGGAAGCGCAGCGTTCCGTGGATATCGCCTCCAAGGGTACCGCTGCGGTGCAGAAGACCATCGAAGGCATGGACAGCATTCGTGAGCAGATCCAGGAGACCTCCAAGCGTATCAAGCGCCTGGGTGAGTCCTCCCAGGAAATCGGCGACATCGTGGAGCTGATTAACGACATCGCCGAGCAGACCAACATCCTGGCTCTGAACGCCGCCATCCAGGCCGCCATGGCCGGTGAGGCGGGCCGCGGCTTCGCCGTGGTTGCGGACGAAGTGCAGCGCCTTGCAGAACGTTCCGCCGACGCCACCAAACAAATCGAGGCCCTGGTTAAGACCATTCAGGCCGATACCAACGAAGCGGTCATCTCCATGGAACAAAGTACCGCAGGCGTGGTGAACGGCGCCCGTCTGGCCGAGGACGCCGGCACCGCACTGGGCGAAATCGAAAACGTATCCATGCACCTCGCTGAGCTGGTACAGAGCATTTCCGGCGCCACCCGCCAGCAGGCGGCGGCGGCGGCCAACGTATCCGACACCATGAACGTCATTCAGGAGATCACCACCCAGACCTCGGCCGGTACCACCCATACCGCTGCGGCCATCGGTAATCTGGCCGAGCTGGCGGACGATTTGAAGAAATCCGTATCCGGCTTCAAGCTGCCCGGCTAAGAGCCTTGTCGGACTTGATGCGTAGCGCACTATGGGTGCCATGCCGATGACCGCGAAGTTCGACGTCAGCACCCTCAACTGGGTCAAGGGGGAGATCGACGCCTCCCTCGACCAGGCCAGGCTGGCGCTGGAGGCGTTCCTCGCCACGCCGGACGATGAAACCCAGATGGGTTTCTGCGTCATGCACCTGCATCAGGTGCGCGGCACCCTGCAGATGGTGGAGTTGTACGGCGCCGCCCGTGCCGCCGACGAGATGGAGCTGCTGGCCGTCGCCCTGCAGGAGAAGCGCATCAGCGAGGTGGAGCGCGCCTGCGAGGTGTTGATGCGCGCCGTGCTGCAGCTGCCG
This sequence comes from Methylophilaceae bacterium UBA7525, assembly GCA_002479405.1. Classification (GTDB taxonomy): domain Bacteria; phylum Pseudomonadota; class Gammaproteobacteria; order Burkholderiales; family Methylophilaceae; genus UBA6140. The sequence continues at coordinate 21,222 of DLMX01000071.1, read as the reverse complement.
GACTATCTGGAAGGGCTGCAGGGCGGTCAGGCCGACAACGCCCTGGTGCTGTTGGCGCTGATCAATGAAATGCGTCGCCTGCGCGGCGAGCAGCCGCTGCCGGAAAGTGATTTCTTCCAGCCCGATCTGACTGTGATGCCGCCGCCTTCTACGGCATCCGGCGTCGACATCCGTGCCCTGGCGCAAAAGGCACGTCCTTACTATCAATCCAGTCTGCTGCACCTGTTGCGCGGCGAGGAAATCCCGCACAGCCTGAAGACTCTGCGTGCCCTGAGCGACAAGCTGCTGGCCGCTGCAACCGAGCCGGCGCTGCGGCAATGGTTCTGGGTGTTTGGCGGCTTTGTCGAATCCCTGGCCGAGGGCGGGCAGGTGATCCGTACCGCGGCCAAGCGCCTGCTCAGCAATGGTGAGCAGGTGATCCGCCAGATCGGCGACGGCGGTGAGCATGCCGTCAAGGCCGAGAGCCTGGTTTCGGCACTTACCAGCATGCTGTTCCAGGTGGCGCAGGCCCATGGCGGCGGCGCCCGCCTGGCCGAACTGAAAGCGGCCTTTGGCCTCGGTCAGCTGTTGGCCGGCGGGGCGGCGCCCGCCGGCATCGGCGGCTTCAATGCCGAACTGAAGAAGACGCTGGCCGGCGACGTGCTGGAAGAGCTGGCCACCATTCAGGACGCCCTCGACATTTTCGTCCGCAGCGAGTCGCGTGATGCGGCCAGCCTGTTGCCGCTGGTGGATACCCTGGCGCGTCTCGCCAGTACCCTGGCGATGATGGGACAGACGTCGTTGCAGCAGGCGCTGGAGCGACAGGCAGCAATCATCAGCGAATTGCAGGGCGCGGAAACGGCACCCGGCGACGATGTGCTGATGGGTATCGCCAGTGCCGTGCTGGCGGTGGATTCCGCCCTGCGCGACTGGGGTTCCGTACGTCCGTTGGAGCAGGCTGACGATCTGGCCGGCCAGGTGGGTGCCGGCGAGTTGTCGCCGGAGGCCGAGGCCGAACACCAGCGCGTCATCCGCCAGGTCATGAAAGAGGCGCGCAGCAATCTGCTGCGGGTCAAGGATGCGGTGGACGCCTTCGTCGCTACCCCTGCCGATGCCGCACCGCTGGCGCCGCTGCCGGGGCTGCTGCACGAGATCATCGGCAGTCTGAGCCTGCTGTCCTATACCCGTGCGGCGCAGGTGCTGCGCGCCACCTCGCTCTATATCAGCAACGACCTCGCCAAGGCGGAGGCCCTGCCCGGCGCCGACATGCTCGATGCCCTGGCCGACGCGCTGACCTCCATCGAATACTACATGGACGCCTTCGTGGAGAGCCGCGTGCATCCGGCGATGGTGCTCGAGGTGGCTGAGCGCGCTGTGGCGAAACTGGGCTATCCGGTGGATACCCTGCCCACGGAGGCCGTGGAAGAGCCGGCCGCAGGGGCGGAAGAAGAGATCGAGCTGGCCGCTGCACCGGAAGAGATTGTTGTTGCAGCGCCACCTGAAGAAGCGGCCGCAGAACCGGCCGCCGCCGTGGCGCCCGCGGTGACTGCCGCGCCCGCACCGACCGTGGCGGCGGCCGCCGCCAGTGCCGGTCTCGATCCGGAGATCGTCGAGATCTTCATCGAGGAGGCCACGGAAGAGATCGGCAAGATAGTCGAGTTCCTGCCGCGCTGGCAGGCCAACCGCGGCGATACCGAAACCCTGCGCGATCTGCGTCGCTCCTTCCATACCCTGAAGGGCAGCGGCCGTACTGTCGGGCTTGATGCCTTGGGCGAGATCGCCTGGGCAGTGGAAAAATTATTGAACGTCGTGATTGAAAACGATGTGGTGCCCAGCGCGAACCAATTGTCCTTTATCGAAAAGGCGAGTGCTGCATTCTCCGGCTGGGTGGCCGAGCTGCTTGAAAAGGGTACGTGTGAGCCATCATTTATCGAGTGGCAGGCCGAAGCCCAGGTCCTGGAAGCCGAATTTGCCAAGCAGAAACCGGTGGCCGAGGCTGCAGAAGTATTGATTGGGGGTACCAGAAAAATCAGCCGGGCCTTGTTCAATATCTTCCTCGGTGAAGCAAAGCAGCATTTGCAGACCATCACGAAGGAAACTGCAAAGCTTGAAGTCGGTTCTACTGGAGTGCCTGCCGAATCACTGGTGCGTTCTGCTCACACCCTGGCCAGTAATGCCGGTGCGACTGGATTCAAGGCGCTTTCTGACCTCTCTCGTGCACTGGAAAACTGGCTCGATGTCTTCCCTGGTCAATGGAATGACAAGTCCCTGACTTTGCTTGGCAATGTCGTCAAATCATTGACCGACATGCTGGAGAAGGTCGAAGCATTGGTAGAGCCCAAGCGCGCCACGGCACTGCTTACCGCGCTGAAAAAAGCGACTGAAAAAGCCAGCCAGGCAGTGCCGGAAGAGGAGGCGTCTCCAGTAGCAGCGATTGAGCTGGTTGAGCAGCCGGTCAGCGTGCAAACTGCTGAGGATGTCGGACAGCCTGATGAGCTTGAGCAGGCAATGGCTCCTGATTCCATTGAGGTCAGTAGTCCGCTGGATCAGGAACTGCTAACCATCTTTACTGAAGAAGCCCGCGAGCTGGTGCCGCAGATCGGTAATGAATTGCGCGCATGGCGCAAGGCGCCGCAAGAAAACAGCCATCCGGATGCATTGCAACGCGCATTGCATACGTTGAAGGGTAGTGCACGCATGGCCGGCCAGTCTGAGATGGGCAATGTCGTCCATAATATGGAAGGTCGCGTGATTCAGGCACTGAAGAAAAAGGTTACGCCAGCCGATTTCGACGACATGTTCCAGGATGTGGACAGTATCGGCGTTTTCCTTGAGGAGCTGACCGGCGAATCTGCCGTTGGCCGCAAGGATGAGGTAGCCGTCAGCCGTGGCGGCAATCGTCGTGCGCAGTTCCTGCGTATGCGTGCAGATATGCTGGACAGGTTGATCAACGAAGCAGGTGAGGTCAGTATCGCCCGTTCGCGCATGGAACAGGAAATGCAGGGCTTCAAGCACTTTTCACTGGATCTGACGGAAAGCGTTTTCCGTTTGCGCAGCTATTTGCGTGAGCTCGAAATCGAAACTGAAAGTCAGATGCAGTCTCGCATGACCTTGCTGCAGGAAACGCAGGAAGCTTTCGATCCGCTGGAATTTGACCGCTTCACGCGTTTGCAGGAACTGACCCGCATGATGGCCGAGAGCGTGAACGACGTTTCCACGATCCAGAACGGTTTGCTGAACAATCTGGATGAGACGGAATCCGCGCTGCAGCAGCAGGCTCGCATGAATCGCGAGTTGCAGTATGGTCTGATGAATGTGCGTATGGTGCCGTTTTCGGTGATCTCCGAGCGTCTGCATCGTATTGTCCGTCAGACTGCGCATGAATTGAGCAAGCCGGTCGAGCTGACGATCGACGGCGAGTCGGTTGATATCGACCGTAGTGTACTGGACAAGATCGGTGCGCCGCTTGAGCATTTGTTGCGGAATTCGGTCGGTCACGGCATAGAGCCGGTAGCGCAGCGTAAAAAACTGCATAAACCGGAAACCGGAAGTGTACAGCTCAAGGTTAAACGCGAAAACGATGAAATCGTCATTACCGTTGCCGATGACGGTGCCGGTATCAAGCTGGATAGAGTCCGTGAAAAGGCTATTCAGAACGGCCTGATACAGGCGGATCAGGAAACTAGTGAGCAGAGCCTGATGGCCATCATTTTCGAGCCCGGTTTCTCGACTGCTGCTGATGTGACTCAGATATCAGGCCGTGGTGTCGGTCTGGATGCCGTGCGTGGTGACATTACCGCACTCGGCGGTCGTATTGAAGTATTCAACTCACCGGAACACGGTGCTGTCTTCACGATTTATCTGCCGGTGACACTTTCTGTTGCGCAGGTGGTTCTGGTACGTTCGGGCACGCATCTGTATGCCTTGCCATCGATCATGGTTGAACAGTTGCAGAAACTGAAAACCGGCTTGCTGGCCGCGGCTTATGAAGCCAAGGCCATTCACTGGGCAGACCGCGAATATCCGATACACTATTTCTCCAGGCTGATCGGTGAAGCGGATGCCGAACCTGAACAACTGGCTTATACGCCGATATTGCTGCTGCGTAGTGGTACCAACCGCATTGCCTTGCATGTCGACGAGATCATCGGTAACCAGGAAGTGGTCATGAAGCCTATCGGGTCGCAACTTGCCCGCGTGCCTGGTATCACTGGAGCAACGGTGATGGGTGACGGCAAGATCGTTCTGATCGTCAACCCGGTGCAGATGGCCAATCGCGAAGTCATTGTGGTCAGCCATGCACGGCTGCTGGAAGCTGAAGCTGCAGTCGTGGCCAAGCCAACCGTCATGGTGGTGGACGATTCCCTGACCATGCGCAAGGTTCTGGGTCGTACGCTGGAACGCGAAGGCTATCAGGTGGTGACGGCGAAGGATGGTATGGATGCCCTGCAACTGCTGCAGGAAACCAGACCGGATATCATTCTGCTCGATATCGAGATGCCACGCATGGACGGCTTCGAATTCGCCCGTAACGTGCGCGGAGATGCCGATACGGCAGGTATTCCGATCATCATGATCAGCTCACGTACAGCCGAGAAGCACCAAAGCCACGCCAAGGAAATCGGCGTCAACGCGTTCCTGGGTAAACCGGTGCAGGATGACGATCTGCTGGCTGAAATCAATACCCAACTCGGCCACGCTGCTGTCACTGCCTAGTATTCAGATCATGCTGTAGTCATGCGCCATGATCTGAAGTAGTAAAAATCCTTATCTGTAAGCGGCGAATAGCAGGCGCTAATCAGGTAAAATTAGCCTGTATGCAACAGCCTTCTTTCATTCATCTGCGCTGCCACAGTGAGTATTCCATTGTGGACGGTACCGTGCGCATTGATGAGTACGTCGAGCGTGCCGTAGCCGATCATATGCCCGCGCTGGCATTAACGGATCTCAGCAACCTGTTCGGTGCCATCAAGTTCTACAAGGCTGCACGTGGTAGCGGGGTCAAGGCCATCGTCGGCTGCGATCTGTGGCTGGAAAATACGGTCAACCGCGATCAACCCTTCCGTATCCTGCTGTTGTGCCAGTCGCAGGCCGGCTATCTGAAACTGTGTCAGTTGCTGACGCAGGCTTATCTGCAGAACCAGCACAGAGGTCGCGCGGAAATCAAACGCGAATGGCTGCAAGAGTCCGGGACCGAAGGTCTGATCCTGTTGTCGGGCGCCATGGCCGGTGATGTCGGACAGGCCTTGCTGCAATCCAATCTGCCATTGGCGCGCCAACTTGCCGAAGACTGGGCCAGTTTGTTTCCAAACCGGTTCTATATCGAATTGCAGCGTTGCGGCCATGCGCAACAGGAGATTTATGTGAATCGCGCCATGGGACTGGCAGCTGAATTGCAGTTGCCTGTGGTTGCCACACATCCCATTCAGTTTATCGAGTCCGACAGTTTCAAGGCGCATGAAGCGCGAGTGTGCATTTCAGAAGGCTATGTGCTGGCCGACAAACGTCGTCCGCAGCATTTTACGCCCGAACAGCATTTCAAGACCCAGACGCAGATGGCCGAACTGTTTGCCGATATTCCTTCGGCGCTGACCAACAGCGTGGAGATCGCCAAGCGCTGTAATCTGGCACTGACGCTGGGCAAGAATTATCTGCCGCAATTCCCGACTCCCAACAACGAAAGTCTGGACGAATATCTTGATGCACAGGCGCGTGCCGGGCTTGAGCGGCGTCTGGAGGTGCTGTATCCGGACGCCGCTGTGCGCGATGCCAGGCGTCCGGAATACCTGCAACGCCTGGAATTCGAGGTCGGTATCATCATTCAGATGGGTTTTCCCGGCTATTTCCTTATCGTGGCGGACTTTATCAACTGGGCCAAGAACAACAGTGTGCCGGTCGGTCCCGGACGCGGCTCGGGTGCCGGTTCCGTCGTCGCCTACAGCCTCGGCATCACTGACTTGGATCCGCTGCGTTACGCCTTGCTGTTCGAACGTTTCCTTAATCCGGAACGGGTCTCGATGCCCGACTTCGATATCGACTTCTGTCAGGAAGGGCGCGACCGTGTCATCGACTATGTGAAACACAAGTATGGTCTGGATGCTGTTTCGCAGATCGCCACCTTCGGTACCATGGCGGCCAAGGCCGTAATCCGGGATGTGGGGCGCGTGCTGGACCTGCCATTCAATTTCGTTGATGGCATCGCCAAGCTGATTCCCAACGAACTGGGGATCACCCTGCCCAAGGCAATGGAGAAAGAGCCGCAACTGCAAGAACGTTTCGAGCAGGAAGAAGAGGTCAGGGAGCTGATGGAGTTGGCACTCAGGCTGGAGGGTCTGACGCGTAATATCGGCATGCATGCCGGCGGCGTGCTGATTTCGCCCGGCAAGATCTCCGATTTCTCTCCCATCTACTGCCAGCCCGGTGGTGAGAGTCTGGTCAGTCAGTATGACAAGGACGACGTCGAGGCAGTCGGCCTGGTCAAGTTCGACTTTCTCGGTCTGCGGACACTGACGATTCTCGATATGGCGCTGGTCAACGCCAACCGGCAGCGTGCCGCGCAAGGACTGCCTCCACTATCTTTTGAAACCATGCCGCTCGACGACGAGTCTACGTTCGAGTTGTTGAAAGCGGCGAATACCACGGCCGTGTTCCAGCTGGAATCGCGCGGCATGAAGGACATGCTGAAGCAGGCCAAGCCGGATGTCTTTGAGGACATCATCGCGCTGGTTGCGCTTTACCGGCCTGGTCCAATGGACCTGATTCCGGATTTCTGCCGCCGCAAACACGGGCTGCAACGGGTCGAATACCCGCATCCGGCGACCGAATCGGTGCTGAAGGAAACCTACGGCATCATGGTCTATCAGGAACAGGTCATGCAGATTGCCCAAGTGGTTGCCGGCTACAGTCTCGGTGGTGCCGACTTGCTGCGTCGGGCTATGGGCAAGAAAAAAGCCGAAGAAATGGCGCAACAGCGTGCCATCTTCGTCGACGGTGCAGTGAAGAACGGTACACCGGCTCGTCAGGCAGAGGAAGTATTCGACCTGATGGAGAAGTTCGCCAGCTACGGCTTCAACAAGTCGCATGCGGCTGCATATGCACTGGTGGCTTACCACACCGCCTACCTGAAGGCGCATTACCCTGCGGCTTTCCTTGCGGCCTCCATGTCGGCCGACATGAACAACACCGACAGCGTGCATATTTTCCATGACGACTGTTTGCAGAATGGTGTCGAGGTGCTGCCGCCGGATATCAATCAGAGTGAATATCGTTTTCAGCCGGTCAATGACAAACAGATACTTTATGGCCTGGGTGCGATCAAGGGTACCGGTCTTGCTGCTATTGAAGTGATATTGGCTGCAAGGCAGGCCGACGGTCCATTCAAGGATTTGTTCGATTTCTGTCAGCGTCTGGATCTGCGCAAGGTCAATCGCCGCGTGATCGAGTCTCTGATTCGCGCCGGAGCTTTCGACAAATTGCAGCCCAACCGGGCAGCCTTGCTGGCAGGGGTCAGTCTTGCCATCAGCGCGGCTGAACAAAGTGGTGCGGCTAGCGGACAGGACAGCCTGTTCGGATCGCTTTCGGACAGTGTCGCCCATGTGTTGCCGGAGGTTGATGAATGGAGTGATGCGGAACGCCTGCAGCAGGAAAAGATGGCGTTGGGTTTTTATCTCAGCGGCCATCCATATCTGGGCTATCAGAAGGAGCTGGCGAGCTTTGTGCGAGGCAGCCTGGCAACACTAGTGCCCAAGGATCAGCCGCAGTTGCTGGCTGGCGTCGTCACGGGTATCCGTATCCGCATGACCAGTCGTGGCAAAATGGCGATTGTGACACTGGACGATACTACCGCCCGTATCGAGATCGTCGTCGGCAACGAACTGCTCAATCAGAATGCACATCTGGTGAAGGAAGACATGCTGTTGGTCGTTGAAGGGCGCGTAAGTAACGATGACTTCAGTGGTGGCATCCGGGTTAATGCCCGCAAACTCCATGATCTTGCATCGGCAAGAAGCGCGCATGCCAGCATGCTGAAGATCTCATGTAACGGCCAGTCTGATGCACGCAAACTGAAGGAGTTGCTGGCACCTTACTGTCGACGCGAACCTTCGGATGAGCATAGAGGCTGCAAGGTCAAGGTTGAATATCATAATGATGGCGCGCGTGTCGAACTGATGCTGGGTGATTCCTGGCGTGTCGAACTGCACGATGAGTTGCTCGCAGGGCTGCGTCGCTGGTTGAGCGATGATAATGTCAGGGTGCTTTATAACTGAATGTTGTGACCACAGGGTTCCGTCCATTTTGAGTTAACAGGGGCGGGCATGAATCCACTATAATTCGAGACATACGCAATACAAGGTACCGCTATGAAAACCAGTTTCCTGGAGTTTGAACAACCAATCGCCGAACTAGAGGCGAAGATCGAAGAACTGCGTTATATGCAGGAAGATTCCGCCGTTGATATTTCCGAGGAGATCACTCGGCTGCAGGAAAAGAATCAGTCGATGACCAAGGATATCTACAGCAAGCTCACGGCCTGGCAGATTTCCCAGGTTGCAAGGCACCCGCAGCGTCCTTACACCTTGGATTACATCAACGGACTGTTTAGCGATTTCGAGGAATTGCACGGTGATCGTGCCTATGCCGACGACCCGGCGATTGTCGGTGGCATGGCCAGATTCGAAGGACAGCCGGTGATGGTGATCGGCCATCAGAAGGGTCGCGACGTCAAGGAGCGCCAGTATCGCAATTTCGGCATGCCAAGACCGGAAGGCTACCGCAAGGCCTTGCGCCTGTACCGGCTGGCGGAGAAGTTCGGCCTGCCCATCATCACGCTGATCGATACCCCGGGCGCCTATCCCGGTATCGGTGCGGAAGAACGCGGTCAGTCCGAAGCTATTGCCCGCAATCTGTACGTGATGGCTGAACTGAAAACACCGATTATCGGCGTCATCATCGGCGAGGGTGGTTCCGGCGGAGCACTGGCGCTGGGCGTGGTCGACCATCTGATCATGTTGCAGTATGCGACGTATTCCGTCATCTCGCCTGAAGGTTGTGCCTCGATTCTATGGAAGAGCGCCGAGCAGGCCTCGGTTGCTGCCGAAACGCTGGCCATTACTTCCAGCCGTCTGAAGGCCATGGGGCTGGTCGACCGTGTGGTTACCGAGCCTATGGGCGGAGCGCACCGTGATCCTGAAGCGATGATGCAAACCCTGCGCCGGGCCTTGATTGATGAACTTGCACGCTTGCAGGTGAAATCCATCCCGCATCTGCTTGAAGCGCGAGTCGACAAACTCATGAGTTACGGCAAGTTCAAAGAATCTGCCGCCAAGTAATGTATCCCCGGGCTGAATCCTGCTTTGTCTGATCAGCGCGACCCCGTCAAAAAACGCGCAGCCGGAACATCGGTTGCAGCTTCCGATAGCAGTCAGCTTGTCACCAGGCTGACTGCCCAACTAGGCAAAATCATCCAGCCAGGTCAGCAGTTGTTGCTGGCCTATAGCGGTGGCCTGGATTCCTGCGTCCTTCTGCATCTGCTGGTTCAATTGCGAGGTGAGCTTGGCTTTGATTTGCGTGCCTTGCACGTTCACCATGGCCTGAGTCCGAATGCCGATGACTGGGCACGTTTCTGCGAGGAAACCTGTACTGCACTCGATGTGCCATTACGTGTCGTGCGGGTTGATGTCGCCGTGAACAAGGGAACCGGTATTGAGGCCGCTGCCCGCCACGCCCGCTATCACGTTTTGTTTGAGGCTGAGGCGGATTTCATTGTGCTGGCGCATCATCAGGACGATCAGGCCGAAACCCTGCTGCTGCAATTGCTGCGGGGCGCAGGCGTCAAGGGACTTGCTGCCATGGCCATGATGGATCCGGAGCGTCGCTTGTTGCGTCCGCTACTTGATGTCTCGCGCGGGGAGTTGCTGCAATATGCCACTGCTTTCGAACTGAACTGGATCGAGGATGAGAGCAATCTGGATCGGCGGTATGACCGCAATTTCCTGAGGCATGAAGTCATGCCGTTGATTGAAGCCCGTTTCAAAAGTGTCGGGAAAGCTCTGGCCAGAACCGCTGGTCACATGGCGGAAAGCGCAGCCTTGCTGGATGATCTGGCCCGGATCGACGCCGCCTGCACCGGCCTGTCTGTGCCGGAGATCAGGCAGAGGCTGCCTCTCGATTGCCTTCACACACTGGCGCTGCCGCGCGCCCGCAATCTATTGCGCTGGTGGCTTTCGCTGAACCAGTTGGAGATGCCCAGTGCGGTGCGCTTGGCAGAGATGCTTAATCAGTTGCTGCGTGCGCGGGAAGATGCTGCCATCAGCATCAAACTCGGCGCTGATGGGCATTTGAAGCGTTATCGCGACGCCGTTTATATCGATTTCCGTTGCAATAGTGCGCCTTTTTCGCTGCTTTGGTCGGGTCAGTCACAACTGGAACTGCCGGATGGTAGCTGTTTGACCTTTGAGAAAAGAATGGGTGCGGGCCTGGCTTGTGCACGCCTGGGCGTCGAAAAGCTGAGGATTGCCAGCCGTGAAGGTGGCGAGCGGTTCAAGCCCGACGCCTCAAGGCCGACACGTACCCTGAAGCATCTGTTGCAGGAAGCCAATATCCCGCCCTGGGAGCGCCAGCGCTTACCACTGGTTTATCTGGATGATGAACTGGCTATGGTGCCCGGTATCGGTGTTGCTGCAAACTTGCAGCCACAACCGAACGAGGCGGGCCTGCTGATAGAGTGGCATAAGGAATAGACATGCAAGTCTATTTGCTTGCTGTAACCGCCTTGAAGTGGGGTGCCAGTATTTTCCAGACATTATCCAGGATGATGGCTTGCGCATTTGCCTTCGGGTGTAATCCATCATCCTGCATCAGCTCCGGCTTCTCGGTAACGCCATCCAGCAGGAAAGGCACCAGAGGCAGTTGGTATTGTTTTGCCAGTAACTGGTAACTTTCCTTGAACTCCTGCGTGTAGCGAGGGCCATAGTTAGGCGGAATCAGTATGCCGATGAGGGCAACCCGGGCGCCAGCCTGCTGGCACTGTTCTATCATGGCGGCCAAGTTGCGGCGCATGTCGCTGACCGGCAGGCCACGCAGTCCGTCATTTGCGCCGAGCTGGATAATGACCATTTCAGGTTGATGCCGCTGGAGCAGAAGTTTTAATCTGGTCAGTCCGCCGCTCGTGGTTTCTCCACTGATACTGGCATTGATGACCTGGCGTTTTGTCGGTTGTTGATCAAGCTGTTGTTGCAACAGGGCAACCCATCCCTGTTCGCGCTGGATGCCGTAAGCGGCTGAGAGGCTGTCTCCGAACACCAGAATGATGGGCTTGGAATCAGTGGCTGCGAGGCTGGAGCCTGATGTCGACAGCAGTAACAGCAGGAAAAATTGAATCAATTTGAATCGGAAAATTCTGAACATGCACAAACCTTTTGCTGTTGAAGCCATTTCATTGAACAAACATGTTACCAGTAGCGGAACCAGCCTGACGATACTGGATGATCTTGATCTGGCTGTTCATCATGGAGAGCGGGTCGCCATCGTCGGGCGCTCAGGCTCCGGTAAATCGACCTTGCTGGGCTTGCTTGCCGGATTGGACAACCCCAGTAGCGGAAAAGTGCTGATAGACGGCACGGAGATCAGCAGCTTGGATGAAGACGGACGGGCGGAGGTACGCGGCCGCAAGATGGGGTTCGTCTTTCAATCGTTTCAGCTGCTGCCTTCATTGACCGCGCTGGAAAATGTCATGCTGCCATTGCAACTGGTCGGGCGAGATGACGCCAGGCCACTTGCTGAGGCGGCGCTGAGCAGAGTAGGGCTGGAGCAGCGGCTGAGTCACTACCCCAAGCAGTTGTCCGGCGGCGAGCAGCAGCGCGTGGCCATTGCGCGGGCCTTTGCTCCCGGACCTTCGATCCTGTTTGCTGATGAACCCACTGGTAATCTGGACGCGGCTACCGGACAGCAGATCATCGATTTGCTGTTTGGTCTGAATGCGCAAGCGGGGACTACGCTGGTGCTGGTCACGCATGACAATGCGCTGGCGGCACGTTGTCAGCGACGTCTGTTGCTGTGTCAAGGGAAGTTGGTTGAAGAAGCTGATGTTGCCGAAAGCGCAACATCATGATGGCATTGAGCCTGGCTTGGCGTCAGTTCAGGAGTCACTGGTCGGCGGGTGATTTGCGAGTGCTTTTCCTGGCGCTGGTGCTGGCCGTGACGGCCACTACGGCTGTCGGTTTTTTTACCGATCGTATTGATAGTACCTTGGTCAGGCAGGGCAGCCTGCTACTGGGTGGGGATCTGCTGATTTCGTCAGGCAAGCCTTTGTCGGACAGCTATCAACAGGAGGCTCAGCGTCGGCAGTTGTCTTCCACGCAGACTATGGAATTTCCCAGTATGGTGGTGCGAGGCGAGCGCAGTCAGCTGGCGGAGATCAAGGCAGTTGGTGCCGAGTTCCCGTTGCGCGGTGAGCTGGTCATCTCGAACCAGGTGGCTGCTGTAGGCGTCAGCGATGCCGCTCGGGCAGCGGATGCCATTCCGTCGCCGGGCAGTGTATGGGTGGAACCGAGACTGGCGACTTTGCTGGATGTGAAAGTCGGGAACCTGCTGGAAGTCGGCGAGCGCCAGATGCCGATCAGTGCCATCCTTGAGCGCGAAGCCTCGCGCGGCGGCGACATGTTCAGCTTTGCGCCGCGCCTGATGATGAACCTGGCTGATGTACCATCAACCGGCCTGATCCAATATGGCAGCCGCGTCAAATACCAGTTTCTTGTCGCGGGTGAGGCAGAGCAGATCAGGCAATACTCCGCCTGGGCGCAGGCCAATGCCGGCAAGGGCGAGCGAGTGCAGGATGTAAGCGCGGCCCGCCCCGAAATCCGCAGTGCACTGGAAAAGGCCCGGCAGTTTCTCGGCCTTTCAGCCATGGTGGGCGTCATTCTGGCGATAGTGGCAATGTTCCTTGCCAGTCTACCGTATGTGCAGCGCAGTCTGGATACCTACGCCCTGATGCGATGTTTCGGTGCGTCACGCAAGCTGATCATGCAGATACTGCTGTGGCAGACCTTATTGACAGGTTTGCTGGGTAGTCTGCTGGGATGCCTGTTGGGCTATCTGGCACAGGCGGGATTGGCGAGTCTCGCTGGCAGCCTGTTTCTGGAAACATTGCCGCAGCCGGGCTGGTGGCCGGTGCTTACAGGTATGCTGTTGGGCTTTCTGACCATGCTGGCAGTGGTCTGGCCGCACCTGGCCAGGCTGACTGATGTGCCGGCTTTGCGCATATTGCGTCGGGATCTGGGTGGCATTGACCGCCATCACTGGTTCAGCTTTTTTCCTGGAGTCGTAGTCATCAGCGGCATGATTTACTGGCATGCCGGCAGTTTCAGGCTCGGCAGTGCCACCATCCTTGTTTTCTCAGCTTTGCTGTTGGTGATTGCCTTGCTGGCCTGGGCGGGTCAGCATCTTCTACAGCGGTTCTCTGATGGCAGAGGAGGCGTATGGAAGCTGGGTATTGCTGGCCTCAAGCGCAGACCCGGCATGGCCGTGGCGCAAGTGGCAGGGTTCAGTATGGGGTTGATGGTACTGATTCTGCTGGCGCTTGTGCGTGGCGATTTGCTCAACAACTGGCAGGCTTCGCTACCCCCGGACGCACCAAATCGATTCATTATCAATATCCAGCCGCATCAGATCGAGGGTGTGAAAGCATTCTTTGCAAACGCCGGTATTTCCAACGCAGAAGTCTTTCCCATGGTGCGCGGACGCCTGATAGCGGTCAATGACACGCCACTGGATACCAGCAAGTATGTCGATGAACGCGCCCGCAGATTGGCCGAACGCGAGTTCAATCTTTCCTGGGCAGCCGACATGCAGGCTGATAATCAGATGCTGGAAGGGCGTTGGTGGACTGAAGCGGAGCATGGGCAGTCGCAGTTGTCTCTGGAACAGGACCTGGCTGATACACTGGGACTCAAGCTGGGCGACTGGCTTGTTTATGACATCGCCGGCACCCGGCTCGAGGTGGAAGTAACCAGCATACGCAAGGTCGAATGGGATACCATGCGCGCCAACTTTTTTGCCGTCATGCCACCGGGTTTGCTCGAGAATTTCCCGGCCAGCTACATCACCAGTTTTCATTTGCCTCTGGGTAATGATCAGGCACTGAATGCGCTGGTGCGTGAATATACCAATCTGACGGTGATTGATGTTGCGGCACTGATGGAACAGGTGCGAGGCATCATGGATAAAATGACGCATGCGATTGAATATGTGTTTGTTTTCAGTCTGTTTGCCGGTCTGGCAGTACTCTATGCAGCGCTGGTCGCTACGCGCGACGAGCGTGTGCGAGAAGCCACCCTGCTGCGGGTGCTTGGTGCTTCCCGCCGACAAGTAGTGCTGGCAGGCCTGACCGAATTTGCTTGTATCGGCGTCTTGGCTGCACTGGTCGCTACATTGGCAGCCAGCTCGCTGGCCTGGTACGTCAGCGCTTTTATCCTCAACATTCCCTATCAGTTCAATCTGCTTCTGGCGGTACTGGCACTGATCAGTGCTTCGCTGCTAGTGCCGTTCGCCGCCTGGCTCGGCATGCGTGGCTTTCTTGATCAGCCACCTCGGCAGCTTTTGCACAGCATGTAGCCATTTTAATGACAATTTTTTTGATGAGATCCGGTCGCAAGTTGGTTGTATACAACCACTGCAACCAAAAATATGGTTGTATACAACCACATTTGGCGTTTAAACTTCCTCCATAGGCTGTTTCTGTACAAGATTTTCATTGATTTTATTAAGTAATTTTTATGACGTCATTTCTGGCACAGATCTTGATGTAATCCTTGCGCATTCACAACATTAATAATCTGGGGAGATTACATGCAAAAGTTAAGTCCATTACGTCAGAAGCTCATTTCCATCGCAGTTGCAGGCGCTTTTGCTTCGCCGCTGACACTTTTTGCCGAGGAAGTTGCCAAGACAGACAAGATCGAGGTTATCAGTACGACGCCATTGCAGGGCATAGGCTTGCCCATCGAAAAAGTACCGTCGAATGTGCAAGTGGTGAAAGGTGAGGAGTTGCAGGAACAGGGCAGTTTAAGTATTGCCGATTATATGAACCTCAATCTTCAGGGTGTCAGCATCAACGAGACGCAAAACAACCCATATCAGCCTGATATTCTTTTTCGCGGTTTTACTGCTTCACCTTTGCTTGGCACGCCGCAGGGTTTGTCCGCGTTTCAGGATGGTGTAAGAATCAATGAGCCGTTCGGTGATGTCATCAACTGGGATTTGATCCCCAGCAATGCGATCGCAGGCATCTCACTGATTCCCGGTTCCAATCCGGTATTCGGCCTGAACACCTTGGGCGGCGCGCTGTCCGTGCAGACCAAAAACGGCCGTACACATCGTGGCGGTGCCGTTGAGGTATCCGGCGGTTCCTGGGATCGTAAAACCGTGTCGGCCGAATATGGCGGTGTGTCTGAAGATGGTTCAGTCGATTACTTTGTGGCTGGCAACTATTTCGATGAGAACGGCTGGCGCGATTATTCCCCGACCGAGGTCAAGCAGATATTCGCAAAGCTGGGTTGGGAAAATGAAAGCAGCCGCCTTGAACTCAGCTATACTGGTGCCGATAACGACATGATCGGCAATGGCCTGATTCAGCGCGAACTGACACATAGCCTGGATCGTGAGGCCATACATACCCGTCCGGACCAGACCAAGAACACGCTTTCATTCCTCAATCTCAATGGTAGCCACTGGTTCAATGACGAGACCCAGTTGACTGCTAATACCTATTATCGCCGTTCCGACCGCAAGACGCTGAATGGCGATATCAATGATGATTTCGATCTGGATGATTTCTTTGCGGAGTCCGGTATCAGTGATGATCTGGCCGATGCACTGCAAGCCTGTCGAGACATTGCCAATGGTACATATGCCGGGCTTGGCGATGAAGAAGAAGTCGCGGAACTGGCTTGTTCTGGAGCTTTGAATCGTAGCAAGACCAGACAGGACGGTTATGGTTTCAATGCGCAACTGGCATTCAACCAGCCTTTCATGCAAATGCAGAATCAGTTCATTGTGGGTATGGGATATGACTATTCCCGCATCAAGTTCGACCAATCCACGGAATTCGGGCTGCTGAATGCGACGCGCGGAATAGATGGCCTCGGTATTGAAGGAGATGAGAGTGAAGTCAAATTGCATGGCAAGACCAGAAGTTGGGGCTTGTTTGCTACGGATACCTTGTCCCTGAATGATTTCTGGCATGTAACCCTGTCCGGACGCTACAACCACGTGAAGGTGCAAAATCGTGACAAGCTGATCCCTGATAGCAGTGATCCCGAATCGCTTTCCGGCAATCACAGTTTCAATCGATTCAATCCTGCGGTCGGTCTGACTTATACACCAACCAGCGATCTGACAGTGTATGGTTCTTATAACGAAGGCATGCGTGCACCGACATCAATGGAACTGGGCTGCGCCAATCCCGATGAACCATGCAAGCTGCCAAATGCCATGGCGGGTGACCCGCCTCTCAAGAAGGTCGTATCCAAGACCTATGAAGTCGGTGCGCGTGGCAATGTCAGCCAGGGCGTCAAATGGTCTGCAGCTGCTTATCGGACAATCAACCACGACGACATTCATTTCATTGCTACCAATGCCACGAACGGTATGGGCTACTTCGACAATGTGGGTAGAACCCAGCGTCTCGGCCTGGATACAGGCCTGGTCGGTTCCTTCGGCAAGTTCAGCTGGATGGCAGGTTACAGCTACGTTCGAGCAACCTACGACACCGATCTGGAACTGATCAACGAAGTCAACTCCAGTTCAGACGGCGACGTCATTCGCGTGAAGAAGGGCGATCGTCTGGCCAATATCCCTGAGCATCATCTCAAATTGCGCATGCAGTACGACGTGACAACCAACTGGAACATCGGTACCAACATCGCAATGTTCTCCGATGTCTATGTCCGTGGTAACGAGAACAACAAGCACCGCTCGAACGACGGCGACGGTGATCATTATCAGGGCAGCGGCAAATTGGGCGGTTACACGGTAGTGAATCTGGATACCCGCTACAAATTTGATAACAGCGGCTGGCAGGTGTTCGCCAAGGCAGTCAACATTTTTGACAAGGAATATTCATCCGGCGGCATGCTGGGCGAATCCTTCCTTGATGCCGGCGGCAATTTCACGGGTGAAGAAGCGCCTTCAATGTTCATTATGCCGGGTGCTCCCCGTGCCGCATGGGTAGGTGTGCGCTATGAGTTCGGCGGCAAGAAATCCACCCCCGCCTATGATGTAGACTAAGTCCGGAAACCATGATGCAGGTACACGCAGATACTTTTGATGGAGTCGCCCATAGCCAGGTCTTCCAGCAGAAGGCGCGTGTGCTTGTCATCGAGGATGAGTCCCTGTTTGCCCGCGCCGTCGTCAAGCGCCTGAAGAAGGCAGGGTATGATTGTGAACATGCCGAGAATATCAAGGATGGACGTGCGTTGGCCAAGCAGATGATGCCCGATATCGTCTTGCTCGATATGCGCCTGCCGGATGGTAGTGGTCTGGATTTACTGACGGATTTCGTGACCAAAGGCATCTCTGTCATTGTCATGACGGCATTCGGCGAGCTCAGCGATGCCGTCAATGCCATGAAACAGGGTGCTACCGATTATCTGAAGAAACCGGTCGATCTTGAAGAACTGTTGCTGGTGATCGAGAAAGCGGAGAACGCCAACAAACTCAAGCATCACCTTGACTATTCGCGTCAGCGGAATTCGCATGATGCGGTTGCAGTCGGCGTCGATATGATCGGCAACAGCCCTGTCATGCAGCGTGTCCGCAAGCAGATTGAACGCGTCGCGCAACTGGCTTCCATTGAAACAGCCGTGCCACCACCTACCGTGCTGATCAACGGTGAGACTGGAACCGGCAAGGATGTGGCGGCAAGGTTGTTGCATTTGTCCTGCATGATCAAGGATAGGCCGTTCGTCCATGTCGATTGTGCTTCGCTGCCGGCGGAACTGATCGAAAGCGAGTTGTTCGGGCATGAGCGCGGGGCGTTTACCAGCGCTCAATCCTCACGTTGTGGTTTGATCGAGGCCGCGGAAGACGGCACACTTTTTCTGGATGAGATCGGCGAAATGCCGCTTAGTCTGCAGGCCAAGCTGTTGAATGTGCTTGAACGTCGTATGGTGCGCAGGGTCGGCTCCACAAAGGAAAGACCTGTAGCTGCACGCTTCATTGCCGCAACCAACCGTGACCTGCAGCAAATGGTGCTGGAAGGTCGATTCCGCTCTGATCTCTATTATCGATTGAATGTGTTGAACATTGTCATGCCGGCGTTGCGCGAACGTGGCGATGACATTCTGTTACTTGCGCGTCATTTCGCCAGCCAGACTGAGCGTCGTTATGGCTTGCAGGCCAGGCGTTTCTCCGATGAGGCGATTGAAGTTATCGGTCGCTATCCGTGGCCCGGCAACGTGCGAGAGCTCAAGCATCAGATAAGCCGGGCTGTTCTACTCAGTCGTGATGAGGTGATCAGTGGGCAGGACCTGGCAATCGGCATAGAGCCGGGCGCTGCCAAAATCAATTTCAACAGCAATGCTGCCAGCGTCACATTGGATGTGGCAGAGAAAATCCTGATTGAGAATGCGCTGGCGCAGGCCAACAACAACGTATCAGAAGCTGCCCGTCTGTTGGGCATCACACGTATGGCCATCCGCTACAGGATGGACAAACATGGTATCAAGGGCGAATGAGTCTCATCTAAAAACTGTAATTCAAGCCACAGAGTTCACAGAGCACACAGAGGCATAGCGGATTGCGTGGTTTTAAGGATGACTCCACGACAGGTGGAGCATGATTCCGGAAAGCTCTGGTTTTCTCTGTGTTCTCTGTGGCTAACTGCGTTTTTCAGGTTCAAAGGCTGACCTGCGCCCGTCAGCACCCCCGCATGATAAAATCCTCCTGAATTCAATCAGGAGTCAGGCATGAAAATCGGAACCCCTTTGAGCCCCAATGCGACACGCGTGATGTTGCTGGGCAGTGGTGAGTTGGGCAAGGAAGTTATCATCGCCTTGCAGCGGCTCGGGGTCGAGGTGATTGCGGTCGATCGTTATGCCAATGCACCGGGGCATCAGGTGGCGCATAGGACGCATGTGATCGACATGACCGATGACGCAGCCTTGCGAGCTCTAATCGCTCATGAAAAGCCCCACCTGATTGTGCCGGAAATCGAGGCATTGAATACCGCCACACTGGCTGATATCGAAGCGCAAGGCATCGCGCAGGTGATTCCTACTGTCAAGGCAGTGCAACTCACCATGAACCGTGAAGGCATTCGCCGTCTGGCAGCGGAAGAGTTGGGTTTGCCGACTTCGCCTTATGCCTTTGCCAACAGTTTGCAGGCCTTGCAGCAGGCAATTGATGGCGGTATTGGCTATCCCTGTTTCATCAAACCCACAATGTCCTCTTCCGGCAAAGGCCAGTCGCGCATTGCCGATGCATCGGAAGTCGCTGCCGCCTGGGATTATGCTGCGACGGGCGGGCGTGTCAATCAGGGCGTGGTCATCGTCGAAGGACAGATTGATTTTGATTATGAAATTACCTTGCTGACGGTGCGTGCGAAGAATGCGGAAGGGCAGGTCGAGACGTATTTTTGCGACCCCATCGGCCATTTGCAGCAGAAGGGTGACTATGTGGAGAGCTGGCAGCCGCAAGCCATGAATAATGTCGCTCTGAAGCGGGCACAAGGAATAGCGAAAGCCGTGACCGATAGTCTGGGTGGTTTGGGACTGTTTGGCGTGGAACTCTTCGTCAAGGGTGATGATGTCTGGTTTTCCGAAGTCAGCCCGAGGCCGCATGACACTGGCATGGTGACCATGACCAGTCAGCGTTTCAGTGAATTCGACCTACATGCCCGCGCCATCCTCGGGTTGCCGGTGAATGTCGCCCTGCAGCGGCCGGCAGCAAGTGCGGTGATCTACGGCGGCGCAGACAGTAGGCAACTGGAATTCGGTGATGTAGAGAAAGCGCTGGCGGTACCGGAGTCCGACCTGCGACTGTTTGGTAAACCGGAGTCCTTTATCCGGCGTCGCATGGGTGTGGCTCTGGCTACCGGCAAGGATGTCGAAGAGGCCCGTAGTCGCGCCAAATTGGCGGCGAGCCTGGTCAAGACGACAGCTGCAGATTGAAGATTCAGCCGTGATTGAAAAACCGCAGGAGCCGGATAGCCAGTCCAGAACCTTTTTTGAAATGCTGGGGGGTACGGAAAAGATCCGAGAAGTCGTCGAGCGTTTCTACGACATCATGGATACAGACCCGCGTGCAGCGGGTATCCGTGCCATGCATGCCGAAGACCTGACTTCCGCAAGGGAAAAGCTCTTCATGTTCCTGACCGGCTGGACCGGCGGACCGCAGCTCTATATCGAGCGTTACGGACATCCGAGGTTGCGGGCGCGGCATTTGCCGTTTGCCATCGGCGAATCGGCGCGAGACCAATGGATGTATTGCATGATCAAGGCGCTGCACGAAACCGGTGTAGAAGAGCCGGTGCTGACCCAGTTGGCGTCGGTACTGTATGAGCTGGCCGATATGATGCGCAATCAGCAGGGATAAGAACAGGATAAAAAAAAGAGCCTCCATGCGGAGGCTCTTTTGCTTGGTGCGCTTGAACTTAACCGCCTGACTTCAGGAATCCTGACGTCTCAGGCCGCCAAGCAATGCCGCAACCTGTGCTTTTGAGCGGCTGGATGCCGGGCGGTTGGCCACTTGTGGTGTCGTGATATTCTGCGAAGGCTCGTATGGTTTGTCGAACCAGGGATCCTTGCTTTTGCTCTTGGGCAAAGGACGCGCTGCCGGACTCATGGATTCGCCGCGATCCTGTCGTTTCTCGCGGGAATGGCTTTCGCGTGGGGATCTGGCAGCAGCACTGATCGTGCTTTTTTCCTTGTCGATTTCCCGTTTGATCAGCTTTTCGATTTCCTTCAGGTATTTCTCTTCCTCAGGGGAAACCAGCGAGATGGCGGTGCCGGAGGCGCCAGCGCGACCGGTGCGGCCGATACGGTGCACATAGTCTTCCGGTGCTGACGGAATCTCGTAATTGATGACCATCGGCAGTTGATCGATATCCAGACCGCGAGCTGCTACATCGGTCGCAATCAGCACGGCAACCTTGCCCTGCTTGAAGGCTTCCAGCGCCTCCATGCGCTCCTTCTGGCTCTTGTCGCCATGAATCGCATCCGCCAGCAGGCCTTCACGTTGCAATTGCTT
>DLMX01000050.1:520-5531 GCA_002479405.1 Methylophilaceae bacterium UBA7525 | reverse complement strand
TGGTGAATTTACGGACAATATCGTAGTTGTATTGCTCGTTAATATTCGCCGCTGCTGCTGCACCCGTGGCTGCCATCACTACGACTCCCGAATTCAAAACCCAAACAAAGACTTAAAAGTTACAGAGAACACTCAGAAACTTCTTCCAAAAAGCTGTTGAAACCTACAACATAGCTAGCAAAGCGAAATATTATAGACTTCATACAAGCTGCCGAACAACTCAAAAATGTATCAGAGCAGACGGCTCAAATCGTGTGCAAGCTCCACCGGCTTCTGCCCATACTTCAGA
This sequence comes from Methylophilaceae bacterium UBA7525, assembly GCA_002479405.1. GTDB lineage: Bacteria > Pseudomonadota > Gammaproteobacteria > Burkholderiales > Methylophilaceae > UBA6140. Next base: position 5,242 of record DLMX01000050.1, on the reverse strand, counting down.
TAAATCCGGATTTTTCCTTGCTTATCATAGACGTACACACCTGCGCTGTGATCGAAACTGTATCCTGTCTGCCCCGGCTCCTGTTGTCTGGCATAAAAAATCTTGAAAGTCTTCGCGACCCGGTCGATCTCTTCCGTAGTACCGGTCAGACCGATGAAGCGGCTATCGAAAGACGGCACGAACTGCGCCAGCACTTCCGGCGTATCCCGCTCCGGGTCGACAGTGACAAACAACACCTGCACCTCATCACTGTTCTCGCCCATCAGTTTCATGGCAGCCGCCAGATCCGCCATCGTCGTCGGGCAGATATCCGGACAATGGGTGAAGCCGAAAAATAGCGCAACCACCTTGCCCTGATAATCCGAAAGCTGCCTGACCTCGCCATGATGATCAGTCAGTTTAAAGCCGTTGGCAAAATCAGCACCCGTGATATCGGTACCGAAAAACGAGGATTCTTCTGAAGATGGGGAGCAGGCAGCAAGTAGCGCGATCAGCACCGCCGCAAAAAGATAATGGAGAGTTTTGGCCATATGCAATCAAGTTTTCATGGTAGACATAAGGGTAATGCTACCTTATATCAAGCTTGCAGACGATTTTATCACTGTATTTGCGGATAAGCTGTCCAGCCGAAACCAGTGCAGGCATGCACATTACCCACATTTACCATGCGGCACCCCAAATTAGCCCGGAATTCCACGAAAACTGCCGAAATCCCGCTATTCAAGGCACCAAGGTTACGATTACAATTAGAGTTTTGCTCGCTAGGAAATTTGAAGATGGCTATTGTTCAATCCATGGCTGACCGCGATGGTTTTATCTGGTATGACGGCAAGATGGTTCCGTGGCGCGATGCCACCACCCACGTACTGACTCACAGCCTGCACTACGGCCTGGGCGTGTTTGAGGGCGTACGAGCATACAAGACCGATAAAGGCACTGCAATCTTCCGCTTGAAGGACCACACCGACCGCTTTTTCCGTTCCGCGCACATCCTCGGCATGAAGATACCCTACGACAAGGAGACCCTGAACGCAGCGCAGAAGGAAGTGGTGCGGGTGAACAAGCTGGAATCCGGCTACCTGCGCCCGATGGCCTTCTACGGCGCCGAGGCCATGGGCATCTCCGCCAAGACCCTGTCCACCCACGTCATCGTCGCCGCCTGGAGCTGGGGCGCCTACATGGGTGACGAAGCGCTGGAAAAAGGCATTCGTGTCAAGACTTCATCTTTCTCGCGCCACCATGTCAACGTCACCATGTGCAAGGCCAAGGCCAGCGGTAATTACATGAACTCCATCCAGGCGCACCAGGAAGCCATCCAGGACGGTTACGACGAGGCTCTACTGCTGGATGTGGACGGCTTTGTCGCCGAGGGCTCAGGCGAGAACATCTTCCTGGTACGCAAGGGTAAACTGCTGACCCCGGACCTGAGCAGCGCGCTGGAAGGCATCACGCGCGACACCATCGTCGAGCTGGCGGAAGAAATGGGCCTGCAAGTGGTCGAAAAACGCATCACGCGCGATGAAGTCTATTCTGCCGACGAGGCTTTCTTCACCGGCACTGCCGCAGAAGTCACGCCGATCCGCGAACTGGACAACCGCAAGATCGGCAATGGCGGCCGCGGTCCGATCACCGAGAAACTGCAATCCGTCTATTTTGATGTGGTCAAGGGCCGATCAGCCAAGCATCAAGACTGGCTGACATTAGTATAAATTGGATTTTGAAAACGGAATCGGGGCATGGCTGAACTGACAAAAGAAATCGAAGTGAGTGCGAAGGATCTGCCTTTGCATTGCCCGACGAAGGAAGTCGCGTTGTGGTGCTCGCACCCGCGCGTCTTTCTGGATATCGCAGCCAGCGGCCATGCCATGTGTCCTTACTGCGGCACCCGATACAAACTGAAAGCCGGCGAAGTGGTGGCTCACCACTAGCCGCGCAATCAGTCAAACACTCATACTTGCACTCTCTTAACTTGCGCTTGGCGCTTTAGCTGGCGCTCTCCGGCAAGCGGTAAAAATCGCATTCTCCACCAGAACGACGCCGCTGCATTGGACCCCATAGCACCTCAATCACTTTCGAGGTCTGCTCGAATTCCGCATCCGTCGCCCGATTGATCCAGAACGTATTTTTCACCCCCCCTGCAGCATCATTCAGCAGTCCGGCTTCCTGCAAACGCCTTTGCACCTGCCTGGCCACCGCCTCACCCGTATCGATCAAGGTGATTGCAGGTGGCAGCTGTTGAACAATGACCTGTCGCAAGAACGGATAATGCGTACAGCCCAGCACAATGGCATCGGCCCCGGCCGCCAATAGCGGCTGCAAGTAACTGGCAACCAACGCCCTGGTCGCATCGCTATCCAGCTCGCCGCGCTCCACACACTCCACAAGGCCAGGACAGGCCTGTGTCACCACCTGTACGTTCCTGCCGTAACTTTCCAGCAGCGCAGCAAACTGAGCGCTTTTCAGCGTGCCTATGGTTGCCAGCACGCCGATCACGCCGGTTTTGCTTGCGACCGCCGCCGGCTTCACTGCCGGCTCCATACCGATGATGGGCAGGGAAAAATGCTCCCGCAAGTTCGCAATTGCGCCGGCAGTCGCGGTATTGCAGGCGACCACAATGGCTTTTGCGCCCTGCCCGATCAGGAACCGGGTAAGCGCATGCGAACGCTCGCGAATGAATTCAGGGGATTTATTGCCGTAGGGCGCATGCTTTGAATCCGCGCAGTAGAGCAAATCTTCATGCGGCAACAACTGCCGTATATGCTTCAACACAGAAACACCGCCGATACCGGAATCAAAAACGCCGATGGGGGCAGTTTTAAGCAAGGTTGACGTGTTTTTGGTCACAGAGAAATGACTTTGCCGGAAGAATCAAAATGAAGACGAGTTTAGCTGAACTGCCAACCGGATGTCATGGTCTTGATGCCACCGACTCTATAAAATAGTTACATTCTTAAAGGATAATCATGGCCAACAGACTCAGCAAAATCTACACACGTACCGGCGACGACGGCACCACCGGTCTCGGTGACGGCAGCCGCACCAACAAGGACAGCTTGCGAGTGGAAGCCATGGGCGACGTCGATGAACTCAATGCCGTCATCGGCATCCTGATGACCGAGCCGCTTTCCGCTGGCCTGCACGACACACTCACCCGCGTCCAGCACGACCTGTTCGACCTCGGCGGCGAGATCTGCATTCCCGGTCATGCCATGGTCAAAGCCGAGCGCATCAGCGCGCTGGAAGAAACACTGGACAAACTGAACGACCAGCTCGAACCACTCAAGGAATTCATCCTGCCCGGCGGCACGCGCGCCGCAGCCTATTGTCACCTCGCCAGAACGGTCTGCCGCCGCGCCGAGCGTCAACTCACACGCCTCAGCCGCGAAGAAACCGTGACCCCGGTCTCGTTGCAGTATCTCAACCGGCTGTCCGACCTGCTGTTCGTCATATGCCGCATCCTCAACAAACAGGCTGACGTACCCGACGTCCTCTGGAAAAACGAGTGCATGTAATTTCAAACTTTAAACCGAAACTATAGCCACAGAGGGCACAGAGATCACAGAGGCTTCAATTCTGAAGGGCAATCTCTGTGCCCTCTGTGTTCTCTGTGGCTAAAAGATATTTTTTTAGCGGTAGCTCAGTCCCATGGCCTGGCGCACCTCGTCCAGTGTGGCGCGCGCCACACTGCGCGCCGCCTCGCTGCCCTCGGCCAGGATGTTACGCACCCGATCCGGGTCATTGCCGAACTCGGCGATGCGTTCCTGGATCGGTCGCAACTCGTTCAGCACCGCATCCACCACCGGCTGCTTGCAGTCCAGGCAACCAATGCCGGCACTGGTGCAGCCCTCCACCACCCAGCTCTTCACCGCGTCGTCGGAATAGACCTGGTGCAGCTGCCACACCGGACACTTGTTGGGATCACCGGCGTCAGTGCGGCGTACACGTGCCGGGTCGGTGGGCATGGTGCGCAACTTCTGCTCCACCTGCTTGGGATCGTCACGCAGGGCGATGGTGTTGTTGTAGGACTTGGACATCTTCTGCCCGTCCAGGCCCGGCATCTTGGAGGCCGGGGTCAGCAGTGCCTGCGGCTCGGGCAGGATGGTGCGTCCGGCGCCGTCCAGATAGCCGAACAACCGCTCGCGGTCGGCCAGGGTGATGTTCTGCTGCGCCTCCAGCAGGGCACGGCCGGTGGCCAGGGCTTCCGTGTCGCCCTGTTCGGTGTAACGCTTGCGCAGGTCGTGGTACAGCTTGGCGTTCTTCTTGCCCATCTTCTTCACCGCGGCCTCGGCCTTGGCCTCGAAGTCCGGCTCGCGGCCGTAGATTTGGTTGAAGCGGCGCGCCACCTCGCGGGTGATCTCCACGTGGGCCACCTGGTCCTCGCCCACCGGCACCAGACCGGCGCGGTAGATCAGGATGTCGGCGCTCTGCAGCAGCGGGTAGCCGAGGAAGCCGTAGGTGGCGAGGTCCTTTTCCTTGAGCTTTTCCTGCTGGTCCTTGTAGGTCGGCACGCGCTCCAGCCAGCCCAGCGGGGTGATCATCGACAGCAGCAGGTGCAGTTCGGCATGCTCCGGCACGCGCGACTGAATGAATATCTTGGCCGAGCCCGGATTGACGCCGACGGCAAGCCAATCCACCGCCATCTCCCACACACTGGCATTGATGCCCGCGGTGTCCTCATAGGAGGTGGTCAGGGCGTGCCAGTCGGCGACGAAGAAGAAGCAG
>DLMX01000050.1:0-282 GCA_002479405.1 Methylophilaceae bacterium UBA7525 | reverse complement strand
ACCCCGTGGTAGTGGCCCAGATGGAGCCGACCGGTGGGGCGCATGCCGGACAGGACGCGCTGGTGGGAAGAGACGACGGAATTCAACTGAAACTCCCTAGAGATTCATCAATACGGAAAGCAAGCCTATATAAAGCTCGCCGGACAGGCCAGAGACCCCGGACATCGCCCACAGCATCAGCTCGATGGCCGGCCACAGGATCTTGCCCAACAGGCCGGTGAACAACAGCGCCAGCAGGATCGGGAAGCCGTAGGGCTCGATGCGCGACACGCGCCAGGACAG
>DLMX01000082.1:6231-6384 GCA_002479405.1 Methylophilaceae bacterium UBA7525 | reverse complement strand
GTGATGAGCGCCATCCAGACCAGCACCGCCCTGCATTAATCATGCGGACACGGGCATTTTAAGAAATTGAGCTTTCAGAAAAGTTGAAATGGAAAACAAGGATCTTCTGGAAAGAAGTCTGCGCGCGGTCTGGCATCCCTGCACGCAGATGAA
>DLMX01000082.1:5748-5960 GCA_002479405.1 Methylophilaceae bacterium UBA7525 | reverse complement strand
TGGGTCAACCTGTTCGGCCACAATCAGCCGCAGATCAAGCAGGCGATCAGGGAACAGCTCGATGCGCTGGAGCATGTGATACTGGCCGGATTTACACATGAACCCGTGGTCAATCTGTCCGAGCGCCTGTCGGCACTGACCGGCCTGGGGCACTGCTTTTATGCTTCTGACGGTGCATCGGCGACCGAGATCGCGCTGAAGATGAGCTTTCA
>DLMX01000082.1:0-5637 GCA_002479405.1 Methylophilaceae bacterium UBA7525 | reverse complement strand
ATCGCGCTGAAGATGAGCTTTCATTACTGGCGTAATACCGGAAAGCCGAACAAGACCCAGTTTCTCAGCCTGCAGAACGGGTATCACGGTGAGACGCTGGGAGCTCTGTCGGTGACCGATGTTGCTATTTTCAAGGATACTTACGCGCCCTTGTTGCTGAAAAGCGAACAGATGCCCAGCCCGGACTGGCGGCTGGCGGCCAAGGGTGAAACTGCCGAGCAATATGCACTGCGTTGTGCCGAAGCGCTGGAGCAGCATATTGCGTCACATCATGAGCAGATCGCCGCTTTCATCATTGAGCCTCTGGTGCAATGCGCGGCCGGCATGGCGATGTATTCGCCGGTCTACCTGCAAAAGGCGCGTGCGATCTGCAGCCGTTATCATGTGCATCTGATCGCGGATGAGATCGCGGTTGGTTTCGGCCGCACCGGTACCATGTTTGCCTGCGAGCAGGCGGCCATCCGGCCGGACTTCATGTGTCTGTCGAAGGGCATTACCGGCGGCTATCTGCCGTTGTCGGTCACGCTCTGTACTGATGAGATCTATCAGGCATTCTATGACGACAGCACAGTGCGGGGTTTCCTGCATTCGCACAGCTATACCGGCAATCCGCTGGCTTGTGCGGCAGCGCTGGCGACGCTGGATATCTTTGAGCAAGAGCAGATATTGAAGGCAAACCGGCATAAATCAATTCATATGAAGGGGAGCTTGCAGCAGGCGCTGGCCGGTTTGCCGGTCATGAACCTGCGCCAGTTGGGCATGATTGCCGCTTTTGACGTGAAAAGCAGGCGTCAGGATTTTCAGCAGGCTTTCTATCAGGCCGCACTGGAGCGTGGTCTGCTGTTGCGCCCCATAGGCAACACGGTGTATATGATGCCGCCTTATGTCATCAGCGACAGCGAGATCGATTGGATGGCCGGCGAGATCGTGCAGTTGCTGCAGGAGTTGGCGGCCTGATGTCCGCAATGCTGAAATTCTGTCTTGGGCTCTTTGCGCTGTTGCTGCCGCAGCTTGCACTCGCGCAGTTGCCGGCGGTGGTCGAGCAGTCACTGGCAAAACAGGCAGTGCCGCTCGATGCGGTCTCGGTCTATGTGCGTCAGGTTGAGGCAAATGACAGCCTGCTGGCGCATCATGCCGACCGACCGATGAATCCGGCTTCGACCATGAAACTGGTGACGACCTATGCGGCGCTGGATCTGCTGGGTCCCGCCTATCGCTGGCGCACGGAGATCTATCGTGATGGCGAACTTGTGAATGGTGTGCTGCACGGCAATCTCATCATCAAGGGCTATGGCAATCCGGAGCTGATGCAGCATGATATGTGGCGTATGCTGAGCGATCTGCGGCAGACCGGCCTGCGGGATATCCGCGGCAGCCTGATTCTGGATGATAGTTATTTCTCTCCCGAGCAGCTCGATGCCGGCCTGTTCGACAACGAGCCGTACCGTGCCTACAACGCCATTCCCAATGCGCTGACCAGCAACCTCAATTCCACCAGTTTCAGGTTTTTCAACGAGGGCGGGCGCGTCATGGTGCAGGCCAGCCCGACATTGCCGGATATCACGCTGATCAATCAGCTGCAGCCTGTTGCTGGTGCATGCGGCGACTGGCGCAGTCAGCTGCGCTATCAGGTGCAGCAGCAAGGCGCGCAGGCCGAGGTTGCCTTTACCGGCAGTTTCCCGGCCAGTTGCGAGGAAAAGTATCTGGAACTCAGCCTGTTTGGCCATGCAAACTATACCTATCAGCTGTTTCGCGAGATATGGCAACAGCTGGGCGGCAGTCTGGCAAACGGCTTCCGGCAGGATGTGTTGCCGCCGCAGGCAGTCCGGCTATCCGTGCATTATTCACAGCCGCTGGCAGACGTCATCCGGCGCGTCAATAAATACAGCAACAATCTGATGACCCGGCAGTTGCTGCTGACGATTGCAGCCGAGCGCTCCGGACAACCCGGCAACGAGACTAACGGTGCAAAGGCAATACAACTGTGGTTGGCGAGCAAAGGGCTGAACTTTCCGGAGCTGGTGATCGACAACGGTTCTGGTCTTTCGCGCATCGAACGCATCAGTGCCAGGCATCTTGGTGAATTGTTGGTGCATGCCTATGCCAGTCCCTTGATGGCTGAGCTGATGTCGTCGCTACCCTTGCTGGCAGTCGACGGCACTGCGATACGGCGCCTCAATGGCAAGCCGGTGCAGGGTCGGGCACATATCAAGACCGGCTCGATTGACGGCGTGCGGGCATTGGCTGGTTATGTGCTGGATGAACAGGGCCGACGCTGGGTGGTGGTCTTTATCGCCAACCATGCGCAGGCTGGCAATACGCGTTCTGCGCAGGATGCCCTGCTCGAGTGGGCATATCATCAGCGCTAGCTGATATTCAACTCTTCCATGGAGCCGGAGGCAGGCGGCAAGCCCCTGTTTCGGGTATCATATCGGCAGTTTATTCGGAGTCACTTCATGCAATCAGGCAAATATCTACTGGCGGTCTTGTTGATGACCGCATTCGCCGTCAGCGGCTGTCAGGCAGCGACGGAATCTTCACAATCCACCACTCAGGAAGGAACGACCATGACGCAACCGGTTACCGAACTTATCAAAATCGACACGCTGGAAGGCAGCGGCCGTGAAGCCGAGATCGGCTTCAATGTTACCGTGCACTACACCGGCTGGCTGTATGACCCGAGCAAGCCCGACAACAAGGGGCAGAAGTTTGACAGTTCAGTTGATCGTGGTGAGCCTTTCGTCTTCTATCTCGGTGGCGGTCAGGTCATCCAGGGCTGGGATCAGGGATTTGCCGGCATGAAGATCGGCGGCAAGCGCACACTGGTGATTCCTCCGGAAATGGGCTATGGCGCACGTGGTGCCGGCGGCGTGATTCCGCCGAATGCCACGTTGGTGTTCGATGTAGAACTGCTCGGGGTGAAATAAACCGGAATGAAAGCGCGTATCAAATGGGTTGAGAACGTCTGTTTCATGGGCGAATCCGAAAGCGGTCATGCGGTGATTCTGGATGGCGCGCCGGATGCCGGCGGCCGCAATCTCGGCATGCGGCCGATGGAGATGCTGTTGATCGGCATGGGCGGCTGCACTTCCTTTGATGTGGTGACCATCCTGAAGAAGGCGCGACAGCCGGTGACCGATTGCGTGGCCGAGATCGAGGCCGAGCGCGCTGACAGTGTGCCCAAGGTGTTCACCAGAATTCATGTCCACTTCGTCGTCAGCGGCAAGGGTTTGAATCCGGTGCAGGTCGAACGCGCGGTGAAACTGTCGGCCGAGAAATACTGCTCAGCATCCATCATGCTGGGCAAAGCTGCGGAAATCTCACATGATTTTGAAATTGTCGAGGTGGATAATGACTGAAGCTGCAACACGGCCTGGCGGCATGCTGGGCATGCGCCACGTGGCGTTATTCGTTCATGATCTGGAGTCCTGCCTGAAATTCTATCGGGATGTGGTCGGCATGCAGCAGGAATGGATGCCGGATCCGGACAATGTCTATCTGACTTCCGCCGGTGCCGATAATGTGGCATTGCACCGCCTTGATTCCGCCACCAAGCTGGACGGTGCGCAGCGCTTGGATCATATCGGTTTTATATTGAAGACGCCGCAAGACGTGGATGACTGGTGTAACTATCTCGTCGCACATGGTACGAAGATCGCGCAGGCCACACGAACGCACAGGGACGGCGCGCGGAGTTTCTATTGCTTCGATCCTGCCGGCAATCTGGTTCAGTTCATTTATCACTCCCCGATTTCCGATAAACATGCGGCTTGACGGCTCGCCGGCCATTGGCAAACTACGATGATATTTATCCCTGAAGCCTATCATGCCGTGATCGTCGGCGCGATTCTGCTGGTATTGTTCGCTGCTTTTGTGCGGGAGTGGGTCAAGGCAGATGTGGCCGTGATGGCGGCAGTCGCATTGCTGCTGGTGCTGGGCCTGTTGAGCCCGAAGCAGGTGCTGGGTGTATTCAGCAACAGCGCGCCGATTACTATCGCTTGTCTTTTCATTATCAGCGGAGCTTTGAGCAAGACCGGCTGTATCGACCGTCTGGGGCAGTGGATAGGAGAATTCGCCGGTAACAGCGAGCGGCGCCTGCTGTTGGCGATGCTCATGGTCGGCTTGCTGATTTCGCCATTCATCAATAACACGCCGGTGGTCATGGTGATGATACCGGCCGTTCTCAGCATCGCGGCCAGATTCAATCTGGCACCTTCACGGCTTTTGATTCCCTTGTCCTATGCCACCATACTCGGCGGCCTGATTACCATGGTAGGGACTTCGACCAACATCCTGGTCGATGGCGTAGCCCGTGATATGGGCCTGGCGGCTTTCTCCATGTTCGAGATCAGTCTGCCTGCCATTCTGCTGGCGCTGGTCGGCGCCACTTTCATTTTCATCTTTGCGCCACGTCTGCTGCCGGTGCGCGAGACGCTGACGCAGCAGATCGTCGGCAGCGGCGATCGCATGTTCATGACTGAACTGTTCGTCCCGGAGGATTCCCATGTAGTGGGCCGCACCTTGAAGGAAGCCCGATTGAGTAACGGCAAGGTGCAGGTGTTGAGGCTGTTCCGCGGTGATGAGGAAATGGTGCAGCCATCCGGCGATACGGTGCTCCAGATGGGAGACCGTCTTGTCGTGCACAGCCGTAGCAGCGACATGGTAGGTATGCACAATCACGAACTGCTAGGCCTGCACAGTGCGCATGAAGGCGATCAGCATGATCTGGAAACGCTACGCAGTCAGGGTGCTGTGATGGTCGAGGTGATTGTCGGCCAGTCCTCGCGCTATGTGCAGCGCCCCATTCGTGATCTGGATCTGGCAGCACGGTACGGCATCCATCTGGTCGCCGTGCATCGCAGGGATGCCTCGATACAGGCTATCAGCGGAGACTTCCAGCTGCAATTCGGCGATGTGCTGCTGGTCGAAGGTACGCCCTCCCAGATCAAGCGTTTCTGCGAGAATGGTGATTTGATTGCGATCGGCGAAGGCAAGGCTGCGGGCAATCGTTACAACAAGGCGGGAATTGCCATCGCCACGATCGCCGGTGTCATGCTGTTGGCAGCCTTCAATGTCATGCCGATCGAAGGTCTGGCCATGATTGGTGCCGCAGTGGTGATTGCCACCGGCTGCATCAAGCCGGACGAGGCCTACAAATCGATTGAATGGCCCATCATGATTTTGATCTTCGGCATGATTGCCATCAGTATTGCCATGCGCGACTCCGGGCTTGCCGGCATGATGGCCAATGGTCTGGTGAGTGTAGGCGGCGATATCTCGCCATGGATGATGTTGGCATTGGTGGTGCTGATTACCTCTGTTGCTACGGAATTCATTAGCAACAACGCAGTAGCCGTGCTGTTAACACCGGTGGTGATCGGCGTGGCACATCAGCTCGGTGTAGATCCGAGGCCGTTTGTGGTCGGCGTCATGTTTGCCGCCAGCGCCAGTTTTGCCACGCCTATCGGTTATCAGACCAATACCCTAGTCTACAGCGCAGGCAATTATCGGTTTTCCGATTTCGCGCTTCTGGGTATTCCGATGAATCTGATTGTCGTCGTGGTGACTTCGTTGTTGATCCCGTTTTTCTGGCCGTTCATGCCAGCCTAGGGAGGCACTGATTAAATGGCTACGCGG
>DLMX01000046.1:13504-19030 GCA_002479405.1 Methylophilaceae bacterium UBA7525 | reverse complement strand
ATGGGTCGCCGCAAGGACTGGAAAAAGGCGTATGTCAGCCTGAAGCCTGGTCAAGAAATTAACTTTGCAGCGGGCGAATAGGAGAAATCATGGCACTGATTAAAGTCAAGCCGACTTCCCCAGGTCGGCGCGCCGTAGTGAAGGTGGTGACACCTGATCTGCACAAGGGCAAGCCCCACGCGCCGCTGCTGGAGAAGCAAAGCAAAAACGCGGGCCGTAACAACAACGGCCGCATTACAGTCCGTCATCAAGGTGGCGGTCACAAGCAGCATTATCGTCTGATCGACTTCCGTCGTAACAAGGACGGTATCGTCGCCAAGGTTGAGCGTATCGAATACGATCCTAACCGCAGCGCACATATTGCTCTGCTCTGCTATGCGGATGGTGAGCGTCGCTACATCATTGCACCGCGCGGTATCGCAGCGGGTGCCGAGTTGGTCAGCGGTTCTGATGCGCCGATCAAGGCCGGTAATGCATTGCCTTTGCGCAATATCCCTGTCGGTAGCACGATCCACTGTATCGAGCTGCAGCCGGGCAAGGGTGCACAAATTGCTCGTTCAGCCGGTACTTCAGTTCAACTGCTGGCCCGTGAAGGCAGTTATGCCCAGTTGCGTTTGCGTTCCGGTGAAGTTCGCCGGGTGCACGTTGACTGCAAGGCCACTATCGGTGAAGTAGGTAACGAAGAGCATCAGCTGCGTTCCATCGGCAAGGCCGGTGCGATGCGTTGGCGCGGTGTGCGTCCTACCGTCCGCGGTGTTGTGATGAACCCGGTCGATCACCCGCACGGTGGTGGTGAAGGCAAGACTGCTGCTGGTATGAACCCAGTCAGCCCATGGGGTACGCCAACCAAGGGTTATCGTACTCGTAGCAACAAGCGCACTGACAATATGCGCGTTAGCCGTCGTCCGGCGAATAAGAGGTAATCGATATGGCACGTTCAATTAAAAAAGGTCCGTTCATTGATGGACATCTGGCTAAGAAAGTAGAAGCTGCTGCTGCCACTCGTGACAGAAAGCCGATCAAGACCTGGTCGCGCCGCTCTACCATTCTGCCCGACTTCATCGGTCTGACCATTGCAGTGCATAACGGCAGGCAGCATGTACCCGTGCTGATTTCAGAAAACATGGTAGGCCACAAGCTCGGCGAATTCGCGCTGACCCGCACGTTCAAGGGTCATGCTGCCGACAAGAAGGCTAAGAAGTAGGAGTATGACGATGAAAGTATCCGCAGTATTGAAAGGTGTTCATCTGTCCCCGCAGAAAGCTCGCTTGGTGGCTGATTTGATTCGTGGCAAGAAAGTGGACAATGCCCTCAACATCCTGAACTTTACACCGAAGAAGGGTGCGGAGGTGATCAAGAAGGTTGTGGAGTCTGCGATTGCCAACGCCGAGCATAACGAAGGCGCCGATATCGATGAATTGAAGGTTGTTTCGATTTATGTTGATAAAGGCATTGTGCTCAAACGTATCCGTGCACGTGCAAAAGGTCGCGCTGGACGTATTACTAAACCAACCAGTCACATCACTGTGACTGTCGGTAACTAAAGGAATCACTATGGGTCAGAAAATACATCCGTTTGGTTTCCGTCTGGGCGTCCAAAAAAACTGGTTGTCTCGCTGGTATTCCAATAGCAAGAACTTCCCGGCAATGCTGAACAGCGATATTAAGGTACGTGATTTCCTTAATAAGAAGCTGGCTCATGCTGCTGTTAGCAAGATCGTGATTGAGCGTCCAGCAAAGAACGCCAAGATCACCATTTACAGTGCACGTCCAGGGATTGTCATTGGTAAAAAGGGCGAAGATATCGAATCCTTGCGTTCCAGTCTGCAAGGTTTGATGAACGTTCCAGTTCATTTGAACATTGAAGAAGTTCGCAAGCCTGAAATTGATGCGGCATTGATTGCACAGAGCATTGCTCAGCAACTTGAGAAGCGTGTGATGTTCCGTCGTGCGATGAAGCGTGCCATGCAGAATGCGATGCGTCTGGGTGCTCAGGGCATCAAGATCATGAGTTCCGGTCGTTTGAACGGTATCGAAATCGCGCGTACTGAATGGTATCGTGAAGGCCGTGTGCCATTGCATACATTGCGTGCTGATATTGACTATGGTGTTGCCGAAGCGCAAACCACCTACGGCATTATCGGTATCAAGGTTTGGGTATTCAAGGGTGAGGTATTCGCAAACAAGGGTGAACAACCTGCGGTAGCGGCCGAACCGGAAAAGAAGTCCAGGCCGGCAAGTACTGAACCAGAAAAGAGAGTAAGAAAGTCAGGGGCGAAAAATGCTACAGCCAGCTAGACAAAAATTCCGGAAGATGCAAAAGGGCCGTAACAAGGGCATTGCAACAACCGGTAACAAGGTAAGTTTTGGTGAATTCGGCCTGAAGGCTATCGGCCGTGGTCGCTTGACTGCGCGCCAGATTGAAGCTGCACGTCGTGTGATGACGCGTCACATCAAGCGTGGTGGTCGTGTTTGGATTCGGGTTTTCCCTGATCAGCCAATTTCTAAGAAACCGGCTGAAGTGCGTATGGGTAATGGTAAGGGTAGTACCGAGTACTACGTAGCCCAGATCCAGCCAGGAAAAATGTTATATGAAATGGACGGTGTCAGCGAAGAGTTGGCGCGTGAGGCGTTCCGTCTGGCTGCTGCAAAGCTGCCGATCGAGACGACTTTCATTACCCGTCATCTTGGGAGCTAAATCATGAAGGCATCCGATTTGAGAGCAAAGTCTGTTGAAGAGCTGAACAATGAGCTGATCGAGTTGCGCCGTGCGCAATTCTCCATGCGCATGCAGTTGGCAACCCAGCAGTTGAATAAAGTTGATCAGGTAGGCAAGGTGAGACGTGATATTGCACGTGTGCGCACTGTTCTGGCTGAGAAAGCGAAACAGGTACAAGCATGAGCCAAACTAATAATGCAAAGACAGAAGCTGCAAAAGTCGTCCGCACTTTGAGCGGCCGAGTTGTCAGCGACAAGATGGACAAGACCGTGACCGTTCTCGTGGAGCGTAAGGTCAAGCATCCCTTGATCGGCAAGGTTGTGCGTCGTTCCAACAAATTCCATGCGCACGATGAAAACAACGAGTGCAAGGAAGGTGATTTGGTCGTGATCGAGGAAAGCCGTCCGCTTTCCAAGACCAAGACCTGGAAAGTCAGCAAAGTAGTAGAAAAAGCACGTAGTGTCTGATTTATATTGCGCTTTACCCTAAGCGCAATATATAATGTCGGACTTTTTGGCGGGCATACAGCTCCCGCCCCAATACTGACCGTGGTGTTGTCGGCCGTGTAGACTACCGGCTGGTGTTGGATAAACGGATTAAGTTGGAGATTATTCTCATGATTCAAATGCAATCTCGGCTCGAAGTCGCCGATAACACTGGTGCACGCTCCGTGATGTGTATCAAGGTGTTGGGTGGCTCAAAGCGTCGCTATGCAAGCGTTGGCGATGTGATCAAGGTTACTGTCAAGGATGCTGCCCCGCGCGGTCGTGTCAAAAAAGGCGAAGTCTACAGCGCAGTTGTGGTTCGTACCACAAAGGGCGTGCGCCGTCCTGATGGGTCGTTGGTCAAGTTTGATGGCAACGCCGCCGTGCTTTTAAATAACAAGCTGGAGCCGATCGGCACCCGTATATTCGGGCCAGTGACACGTGAGCTTCGTGGTGAGCGTTTCATGAAGATCGTTTCCCTGGCACCAGAAGTATTGTAAGGAGAGCTGGTCGATGAACAAAATTCGCAAGGGTGATGAAGTCATCCTGAATACTGGCAAGGACAAAGGCAAGCGCGGCACGGTGTTGAGTGTGCTGGCTAGCGGTCATGTCATTGTGGAAGGCCTGAATCTGGTCAAGAAGCATGCAAAGCCGAACCCGATGCGCGGCATTGCCGGCGGTATCATCAGCAAGGAGATGCCAATTGATATCTCCAACGTTGCTTTATTTAATGCGGCTGCCCAAAAAGGTGATCGCGTTGGCTTCAAAACACTTGATGATGGCCGCAAGGTGCGCGTATTCAAATCAAGTGGCGAAGTTGTGGACGCTTAAGGACATATCATGGCTCGTTTAAAACAGTTTTATAAAGATACCGTGGTCAAGCAGTTGACCGAGCAGTTCGGTTACAAGTCTGTCATGGAAGTGCCTCGCATCGAGAAGATCGTGCTCAACATGGGTGTTGGTGAGGCCGTTGCTGACAAGAAGATCATGGAAAATGCAGTCGCTGATATGGAAAAGATTGCAGGCCAGAAGGCCGTCGTGACCAATGCCAAAAAGTCGGTTGCTTCTTTCAAGATTCGTGACGGTTATCCGGTTGGTTGCAAAGTGACGCTGCGTCGTGAGCGTATGTATGAATTCCTGGATCGCTTGGTGACTATTGCGATTCCTCGTATTCGTGACTTCCGTGGTATTTCCGGCAAGTCTTTTGACGGCCGTGGAAATTACAACATGGGTGTGAAAGAGCAGATCATTTTCCCTGAAATCGAATACGACAAGATTGATGCCTTGCGTGGGATGAATATCACCATTACAACGACAGCAAAGACAGACGACGAAGCGCGTGCTTTGCTGACTGCTTTCAGTTTTCCATTTAGGAATTAGACAACATGGCTAAAACCTGTCTGATAGAGCGCGAACAAAAACGTCGCGACACAGTAAAAAAATATGCAGCTAAGCGTGCTGCGCTAGAGGCGATCATTGGTGATGCAAATGCATCGATCGAAGAGCGTCGTGAAGCGCGTCAAAAATTGCAAAGTCTGCCACGTAATTCCAGTCCGGTGCGTTTGCGTAACCGTTGCGCATTGACCGGTCGTCCACGTGGTGTTTTCAGTAAATTTGGTATCGCGCGTGGCAAATTGCGCGAGTTGATGATGCGCGGCGAAGTGCCAGGCGTCACCAAAGCTAGCTGGTAACGGAGGGTTATAGTAATGAGTATGAGTGATCCGATTGCCGACATGCTGACGCGTATTCGTAACGCGCAAAGTGTCAACAAGCCTACGGTTTCCATGCCGTCATCCAAGCTCAAGACTGCTATCGCAGGTGTGTTGAAGGATGAAGGTTATATTGATGATTTTGCGGTGCAGGATGTCGCAGGTAAACCGCAACTGAATATCAGCCTTAAGTACTATGCTGGCCGTCCCGTGATTGAGAGCATCAGTCGCGTGAGCCGTCCTGGTCTGCGTATTTATCGTGGTAGCCAGGATATTCCAAAGGTAATGAATGGCCTCGGCGTGACAATTATGTCAACGTCCAAGGGTGTGATGACTGATCGCAAAGCACAAGCTGCCGGTGTCGGTGGTGAAGTGCTGTGTGTCGTGGCTTAAGGAGAGAGGCATGTCTCGCGTAGCTAAAAATCCAGTCGCTATCCCTGAAAAGGTTGAAGTGGCGCTATCTGCTAACAGTATTTCGGTAAGCGGTCCGTTGGGCAAGTTGAGCCATCCCCTGACCGATGTTGTCAGGTTGGAAAGAGAAGGCAATACGATTACTGTGGTTGCTGCTAATGACAGTCAGCACTCGCGTGCGATGTCGGGTACTTTGCGTTCG
>DLMX01000046.1:13005-13369 GCA_002479405.1 Methylophilaceae bacterium UBA7525 | reverse complement strand
CAGACTCCTACTCAGACCGAAGTGGTCCTGACTGGCTATGACAAGCAGGTGGTTGGTCAAGTTGCCGCACAAATTCGCGCATACCGCGCACCAGAGCCATACAAGGGCAAGGGTGTTCGTTATTCCGATGAAGTGGTGGTCATTAAAGAAACCAAGAAGAAGTAAGGTTTAGCCATGAATAATCTGAACAATGTAAATTCCCGTCTGCGTCGTGCACGCAAGACGCGCGCAAAAATTGCCGAATTGAAGATGACGCGCTTGAGCGTTCATCGCACCAATACGCATATTTATGCGCAAATTATTGCTGAAACCGGCGATAAGGTGCTTGCCAGTGCTTCCACCAATGAGGTGGAAGTTCGCAAGA
>DLMX01000046.1:11052-12824 GCA_002479405.1 Methylophilaceae bacterium UBA7525 | reverse complement strand
GCCGGCATTACCACCGTAGCTTTTGACCGTTCCGGTTACAAATACCACGGCCGTATCAAGGCGCTTGCTGATGCAGCGCGTGAAAACGGTCTGTCCTTCTAATAGACGGGGTTGATGATGGCAAGAGATAAAGAAGTTGAACGGCAGACCGATGGTCTGCGCGAGAAGATGATCGGTGTCAACCGTGTAACCAAAGTGGTTAAGGGCGGCCGTATCATGAGTTTTGCTGCGCTGACCGTGGTGGGTGATGGTGATGGTGGCGTTGGCATGGGCAAGGGCAAGGCGCGTGAAGTTCCGGTTGCCGTGCAAAAGGCCATGGATGAGGCACGCCGCGGCATGGTCAAGGTCAGCCTGAACAACGGTACACTGCATCACGCAGTGACTGGTGTCCATGGTGCGGCCAAGGTGTTCATTCAGCCTGCTTCAGAAGGTACCGGCATTATCGCCGGCGGTGCGATGCGCGCGATCTTCGAGGTGATGGGCGTAACCAACGTTCTGGCTAAGTGTATTGGTTCAACCAATCCTTACAATGTGGTGCGTGCTACCCTCAACGGCCTTGAGTCCATGAATACACCTGCGGAAATTGCAGCCAAGCGTGGTAAAAGCATAGAAGAAATTAGAGGTTAATGATGGCTAAAGCTAAACAAGAAGCTAAAACGCTGAAAGTGACTCTGGTCAAGAGCACTATCGGCAGAATCCAGGCGCATCGCGCCTGTGTCTCCGGTCTTGGTTTGCGCCGTATGCATCATACCGTTGAGGTGCTGGATACTCCTGCAAATCGCGGCATGATTAATACGGTCGGCTATCTTTTGAAGGTAGAAGCATAATGAAACTGAATACGATTAAGCCTGCAGAAGGCGCTAAGCAGGAAAGACGTCGCGTTGGTCGTGGTATCGGCTCCGGTCTGGGTAAGACGGCTGGCCGTGGTCACAAGGGTCAGAAGTCGCGTACAGGCGGTTTTCACAAGGTTGGTTTTGAAGGCGGCCAAATGCCGATTCAGCGCCGCTTGCCCAAGCGTGGTTTCGTTTCCTTGACCAAGGATGATACTGCCCGTGTGCGTACCAGTGAACTGCTGGTTGTTGAAGCTGACGTCATTGACTTGCTGGCATTGAAACAGGCCAAGGTTGTCCCGGCTAGCGTTCGTTCTGTCAAGGTCTATTTGTCTGGTGATGTAACCCGCGCAATCAATGTGCAAGGTTTGTTGCTGAGCAAGGGTGCGCGCGCAGCAGTGGAAGCTGCCGGCGGTAAGATTGTTGAGTAAGGCCAGAGGGCGCAGACAAGTTGGCTAAAGATAGTTTGTTGGGTTCGGTAGGCAAGATGACAGAGCTGAAAAGCCGTATCTTGTTTGTGATCGGTGCGCTGATCGTTTTCCGTTTGGGTACATTCATACCCGTACCGGGGATTGATCCGGATGTGTTGGCGAAACTGTTTGAATCCCAGTCAGATGGGATTCTCGGTATGTTCAACATGTTTTCCGGTGGTGCACTGTCAAGATTCAGTCTGTTTGCATTGGGCATCATGCCGTATATTTCGGCATCGATCATCATGCAATTGATGACTGTGGTCTCACCGAGGCTTGAACAGCTGAAAAAGGAAGGTGAGAGCGGCCGCCGCCAGATCACCAAGTACACGCGTTACGGTACTCTGGTGCTGGCCACATTTCAGGCGTTGGGTATATCCATAGCCCTGGAAGGACAGGCAGGGTTGGTGATTGATCCGGGTATGATGTTCCGCTTTACCGCAGTGGTTACACTGGTCAGCGGCACCATGTT
>DLMX01000046.1:0-10833 GCA_002479405.1 Methylophilaceae bacterium UBA7525 | reverse complement strand
ATTATCATCTTTGCCGGTATTGTCGCTGGTTTGCCAAGTGCGATCGGCGGTACGCTGGAATTGGCCAGAACAGGTACGTTCCACCCGATTTTTGTGCTGTTCCTGATTGTGGCTGTGGTGCTCGTGACTGCATTTGTTGTATTCGTGGAACGTGGTCAACGCAAGATCACGGTGAACTATGCCAAGCGTCAGGTAGGCCGCAAGGTGTTTGGTGGTCAAACCAGCCATCTGCCCTTGAAGCTGAACATGGCCGGTGTGATTCCGCCGATTTTCGCCTCGAGTATTATCCTGTTCCCGGCCACGATGGCGGGTTGGTTCGGTAGCAGTGAAAGCATGACCTGGTTGAAGGATATCGGTTCGACCATATCCCCGGGGCAACCACTGTATATTTTACTGTTTGCAACAGCGATTATATTTTTCTGTTTCTTTTATACGGCATTGGTTTTCAACCCCAAGGAAACAGCAGACAACCTGAAGAAGAGCGGTGCCTTTGTTCCAGGTATTCGTCCGGGTGACCAGACAGCAAGATATATCGATCGCATCATGGGTCGCTTGACACTGGTGGGTGCGCTCTACATTACAGCCGTGTGTCTGTTGCCGGAATTTTTGATCTTGAATTACAACGTGCCGTTTTACTTTGGTGGTACGTCATTGCTGATTATCGTAGTGGTGACGATGGATTTCATGGCGCAAGTGCAATCGCATTTGATGTCCAACCAGTACGAGAGCTTGCTTAAAAAAGCTAATTTTAAAGGCGGTGCGGTTTCACCGCGTTGATCAGGGTTAAGCGGCATGGCAAAAGAAGATTCGATTGAGATGCAAGGGGTGGTGTTGGAAAACCTGCCTAATGCAACCTTTCGTGTGAAGCTGGAAAACGATTTTGTAGTGTTGGGTCATATCTCCGGCAAGATGCGCAAGAACTATATTCGCATCCTGCCAGGTGACAAGGTCACTGTGGAAATGACGCCATATGATTTATCACGTGCGCGGATTATTTTCCGCGTTAAGTAAGTTTTGTAGTGAGGGCTGTGAAATGAGAGTTCGTGCATCTGTAAAGGCTTTATGCCGTAATTGTAAGGTTGTTCGTCGTCGTGGTGTTGTGCGTATCATTTGCACAGACCCACGTCACAAACAGCGTCAAGGGTAATTGTTAGTTAATTTTGCGAAGCCGATTGTTAAAAATCGGTCAAGCTGTTAAAATTTTGGGCTTTTTTGGCGATTAGTAAAATAATTGCGCCATAATTTTGGAGTAGGTACATGGCTCGGATAGCAGGGGTAAACATCCCAAATCATAAGCATACCGAAATCGCGTTAACGTCGATTTACGGTGTTGGTCGTACAACGGCGAAGCAGATTTGTCTGGCAGCCGGTGTAATCCCGACAGCTAAAGTTAAAGATCTGAATGACGCTGAAGTCGAAAAGCTGCGCGATGAAGTCGCCAAGCTGAGAGTCGAAGGTGACTTGCGTCGTGAAGTGACAATGAACATCAAGCGTTTGATGGATCTTGGTTGCTATCGTGGCATCCGTCATCGCCGTGGCCTGCCGGTTCATGGTCAACGCACCAAGACCAATGCGCGTACTCGCAAGGGTCCCATTAAGCCAATCAAGGCATCTAAGTAAGGATTTAGTAAATGGCTAAAGCAAACGCACGCGTTCGTAAGAAAGTTAAAAAGAACATTGCCGAGGGCATTGCTCACGTACACGCTTCTTTTAACAATACGATTATCACGATCACTGACCGCCAAGGGAATGCACTTTCATGGGCGACTTCTGGCGGCGCTGGTTTCAAGGGTTCGCGCAAGAGCACCCCGTTCGCAGCTCAGGTGGCTGCCGAGGCTGCCGGCAAGGCAGCGCAGGAATGCGGTGTGAAGAATCTTGAAGTTCGTATCAAGGGCCCTGGTCCTGGTCGCGAATCTGCTGTGCGTGCCTTGAATGCTGCCGGTTTTAAAATCACTAGTATTTCAGATGTGACGCCAGTGCCGCACAACGGCTGCCGTCCACCTAAAAAGCGCAGAATTTAATTCGCGCTTGATATAACAGGAGAATACTTTGGCTAGAAATCTTGATCCTAAGTGCCGTCAGTGTCGCCGTGAAGGCGAAAAGCTTTTCCTTAAGGGCGAAAAGTGTTTCACCGACAAATGTGCGATCGAAAAGCGCAACTTCCCACCAGGTCAGCATGGTCAGCGCCGTAATCAGCGCCTGTCCGACTACGGTGTGCAATTGCGCGAGAAGCAAAAAGTCCGCCGTATCTACGGTGTTCTGGAAGCGCAATTCCGCAGCTACTACGCAGAAGCCGATCGTCAAAAAGGCATTACTGGCGAGAACCTGTTGCAGTTGCTGGAATGCCGTCTGGATAATGTTGCATATCGTATGGGCTTTGGTGCATCACGTACAGAGGCACGTCAGATCGTTCGTCACAACAGCATTCTGGTCAATGGCAAGCGCGTAAACATTCCATCCTATCAGGTGCGTCCTGGTGATGAGATTCAAGTGGCTGACTCCGCCAAGAGCCAGTTGCGCATCAAGGGCGCGCTGGAAGCGGCCGAGCAGCGTGGCTTCCCGGAGTGGATTGCCGTTGACGTCAAGGCGCTGAAGGGTACCTTCAAGGCCAAGCCGCAACGTGATGAACTGCCAGCTACGATCAACGAGTCTCTCGTCGTCGAACTTTACTCCAAGTAATTAAACCCTGTCAGTTAGGGGTCATAAGGAAAGTTTATGCAAAACAGTCCGACAGAATATTTAAAGCCGCGTGTGGTTGACGTAGAAGTACTGTCACCATTGCGTGCAAAGGTAACACTCGAGCCTATGGAGCGTGGTTTTGGTTATACGCTGGGCAATGCGCTGCGTCGTGTATTGCTTTCCTCCATTCCTGGTTATGCAATTACAGAAGTAAAAATCGACGGTGTTGTGCATGAGTACTCCACTATTGATGGTGTTCAGGAAGACGTTGTTGACATCCTGCTGAATCTGAAGGGTGTCGCACTCAAGCTGAACAACAAGACGGAAACCGTTCTGACGCTGAACAAATCCAGCGAAGGTGTCGTCACCGCTGGTGATTTTGAAACCGGTCATGACGCTGAGATCGTTAATCCGAATCATGTCATCGCACATCTGACCAAAGGCGGCAAGTTGAACCTGGAAGTCAAGGTCGAAATGGGTCGTGGTTATCAGCCGGTACCTGCCCGCCAAAAGGGTGTGGACGAAGACCGTGTGTTGGGTTTTATCATGGTTGATGCTTCTTTCAGCCCGATCAGCAAGGTCAGCTATCAGGTCGAAAGTGCGCGTGTTGAACAACGCACTGACTTGGATAAGCTCATCATGGATGTTGAGACCAATGGTGTGGTTGAGCCGGAGCAGGCTATCCGTGATGCGGCACGTATCCTGATGGGTCAGCTGGCAGTGTTCGCCGATCTTGAAGGCGCACCGACTGAGATTGAGGTCAAGCATTCACCGCAGGTCGATCCGATCCTGTTGCGTCCGGTTGATGATCTGGAGCTGACTGTACGTTCGGCAAACTGCTTGAAGGCAGAGAACATCTACTACATCGGTGACCTGATTCAACGCAGCGAAAATGAGTTACTTAAAGCGCCTAATCTTGGTCGTAAATCTCTGAACGAGATCAAGGATGTTCTGGCATCCAAGGGTCTGACATTGGGCATGAAATTAGAAAACTGGCCACCGGTCGGTCTGGAAAAGGTGTGAGGGTATCACTATGCGTCATCGCAACAGCAATCGTAAATTAAATCGTACCAGCAGCCATCGTCAGGCGATGTTGCGTAACATGGCCAACTCCTTGTTGCGCCATGAAGTCATCAAGACAACGCTGCCCAAGGCCAAGGAACTGCGTCGTGTGGCCGAGCCCTTGATCACCCTGAGCAAGAATGCAACGCTGGCAAATCGTCGTCTGGCTTTCAGTCGCACACGTGACCGTGATATCGTCGGCAAACTGTTCAATGAACTGGGCCCACGCTATCAGACACGTAACGGCGGTTATCTGCGTATCCTCAAGTGCGGTTTCCGCGTTGGCGACAATGCGCCGATGGCACTGGTTGAACTGGTTGATCGTCCGGAAGCAGAAGTGGAAGTGGTTGCTGCTGCAGAATAAAGCAGCTACTAGTCGTATCATGCAAAAAGCCGGTCAAGCACCGGCTTTTTGCTTTTTGTCTCTTAGCGCACTTATTCCTGGCTTGCAGTTGAGTTCAGCAGGCTGATGACATCGTTACGATCGAAGGGCCAGTTCAGTTCCAGGCCGCTGGAGATATCGCACAGCACCGGTATCTTTGTGCCGTAGCGAGTCAAAAGCTGACCATCGTTGCTGATGTCGATTTCCTGCCAGTGTAAGTCATGCGATGCAAGTGTTGCGAGCATTTCAGTCGCCTGTTCGCACAGATGGCAGGCTGAGGTTCCGTAGAGAATGAAATCATGTGACATGGGCAATTAATTTCCAGTTTTTATACAATCTGCCGACTAATTGGCTGATAAGCGTTTTCCGTGGCCTGAAAAACCACCATAATAACGTCTGGGGAGATGCCCCGGTCCATTTTAATTCCAATCAAATACTTGTGGGCTAACCAATGGCTGAAATTCAAGAATCAAAAGAAAGCTTGCAAGAAAGCCTGCAACAAGTCATCGCGCTCCTGCACAAGCACAAACTGGTCGAAGGCTTGGTGCACAGGCAGGACATGCCGAATCAGCCTCTGGTCGAGACCATCGTCCACAGACAGAATCTTGCTGAACTGCAGAAGAAGCTGGATGAGTTACATCCGGCTGATGTCGCCTACATTCTGGAAGCGCTGCCGCTGGAGGAACGTCTCGAAGTCTGGGATCTGGTAAAAGCCGAGCGTGACGGCGATATCCTGCTGGAAGTGTCGGATGCGGTCAGACAGACGCTGATCGCTGACATGGACAGCGAGGAGTTGCTGGCTGCGGCTGAACAACTCGATACGGATGAATTGGCGGACCTGGCACATGACCTGCCCAAGGATGTGTTGCAGGATCTGCTGGAGAGTCTGGATGCAGGTAATCGCGAGCGGCTGCAATCAGCCTTGTCCTACCCGGAAGATGCGGTAGGCGCCTTGATGGACTTCGACATCGTGACCATCCGTGAGGATATCTCGCTGGAAGTCGCTCTGCGTTATTTGCGTCGTATCGGCAATCTGCCGGACCATACGGACAAGCTGTTTGTCGTTGACCGGCATGATGTACTGCACGGCGTGCTGCCATTGAAGCGTATTGTGGTCAGCGATCCCGAGCTGGGTGTGGATGAGGTCATGGCGGACGATGCCGTGGTGTTCCATCCGGAAGACAAGGCAACCGATGCCGCCAAGGCCTTTGAGCGTTATGACCTGGTGACAGCTCCGGTCGTCGATGAGAACAACAAGCTGATCGGTCGATTGACGGTGGATACGGTGATGGACTTCATTCGTGAAGAAGCGGAAAGCGACATGCTGTCACTGGCCGGCCTGAGCGAAGATGAAGACATGTTCTCGTCGGTGTGGAAGGCCGTGCAGAATCGCTGGACCTGGCTGGCAGTCAATCTGGTGACTGCATTTGTCGCCTCGCGCGTGATTGGCGCATTCGAGGGCTCAATCGAGAAAATTGTGGCGTTGGCCGCCCTGATGCCTATCGTTGCCGGCATTGGTGGTAATTCCGGTAATCAGACCATTACGATGATTGTGCGTGGTCTGGCATTGGGTCAGGTAGCCTCGCATAATATGAAAACCCTGTTGAAGAAGGAAATGGGCATAGCGCTCTTGAATGGCCTGATCTGGGGCAGTGTGCTGGGAGTGGTGGCCTATCTGCTGTATGACAATGTTGCACTGGGCGTGGTCATGACTGCGGCGATGACGATGAATCTGATGCTGGCCGCTGTCATGGGCGTGCTGATTCCGCTGATGATGACCAAATTCGGCAAGGATCCCGCGGTCGGCTCCAGCGTGCTGATTACAGCGATGACGGATAGTGGCGGATTCTTCATCTTCCTTGGCCTTGCCAGCATCGTATTGTTATAGAGGTATCTGATGAATCCCGAGATGAGCTTGATCTGGCAGGAACTTCAAACGGGAACCAATAACCTGACTTTGCTCTGGCAGGCTAGCGTCATCGGTCTGAGCTTGCTACTGGCGTGGTCTGTAAACGGCATGCTGCGCGCCTATGTCATGCGGCGTGCAGCCGAGCGCTGGAAAGTGGGAATAGGCGGGATCAATCGTGTTCTCTTTCCGCTGTCCTCGCTGATTTTTGTTTATTCCGGTTATCTTGTTCTAAGCCACTGGCATGATGTGAGTCTGCTCAAACTGGCCATGACCTTGCTGTTGGCCATGGCTATCATCAGGCTGGTGGTTTACACGCTACGGTATATCTTCGCTCCCGGCAGCTGGGAGCGGACCATGGAAGGTGTCGTCGCCGGCACTGTCTGGCTGTTACTGGCGCTGCATCTCATCGGTGTGCTGCCTGATATCCTGGCAGCGCTGGATAGTGTCAGGTTCTCTGTAGGCAAGGGCGAGCTGACGCTGCTGTTGCTGTTGCAGGCTATTGTCATCATTCTGCTTACGTTGTTCGGTGCGCTCTGGATCAGCCGTTTGATCGAGAATCGCTTGATGGGTGCGCAGCAGATCAACATGAACGTACGGGTCGTGCTGAGCAAGCTCGTACGCATTTTCTTCTCGCTGATTGCCGTGCTGTTCGCGCTATCCGCGGTCGGGCTGGATATCACCCTGCTTTCCGTGTTTGGCGGGGCTCTTGGTGTCGGGCTGGGGTTTGGCTTGCAAAAGATCGCCAGCAACTACGCCAGCGGTTTTATTCTGCTGCTGGATGATTCCATACATATCGGTGATATCGTCACAGTCGATACGCACTACGGTATCGTTAGCGAGCTGCGCTCTCGCTATATGGTGTTGCGCAAGCTGGACAATACGGAAGTGATCATCCCCAATGAAACATTGGTCTCCAACGTGATGATCAATCACTCGATGACCGACCGCAAGGTGCGTGTGCAGTTGTCACTGCAGGTCAGCTACCAGGCCGACCTCGAACTTGCCATGCAGCTCATGGTAGAGGCTGCGAGTACACAGGAGCGAGTTTTGCGCGATCCACCTCCCAAAGCTCTGCTGCGGGCGTTCGGCGAGAGCGGTATCGACCTGATGATGAATGTCTGGATCAGTGACCCCGAGAACGGTACCGCCAGCCTGCAATCCGAAATCTATCTCGATATCTGGCGCGCGTTCAAAAAGCACAACGTCAGCATCCCATATCCGCAGCGCGAGATACGTATTCTGAACAATCAACCGCCGGCACCCGATGCCGCGGGAACGGTTTTTTAACATCGGCTTTTTTTAGGCATACAATGGCTGTAATGAATGCATGGAGGGATCCATTCATGCTTGACGGTCTGTTTCAACTAGCTTGGTGGGGCTATGTAGTCTTTGTCCTAGCCATGACGCATGTCACGATTGCTGCAGTGACAATCTATCTGCACCGTTGTCAGGCGCATCGTGCACTTGATCTGCATCCGGTAGTCAGTCACTTTTTCCGCTTCTGGATATGGCTTACCACGGGGATGCAGACCCGGCAGTGGGCTGCCGTGCACCGCAAGCATCACGCGCGCTGTGAAACCGCCGAAGACCCACATAGCCCGCAGGTGTTGGGCCTGCAGAAGGTGCTGCTGGAAGGCGCCGAGCTGTTCCGGCTGGAAGCGGCCAGGCAGGAAACGCTGGATAGATTTGGCAAGGGCACGCCGGATGACTGGCTCGAGAGGAATCTCTATAGCCGTTATCCCAGCGCCGGTGTCGGGCTGATGTTGGTTATAGATGTCGTATTGTTCGGCCCGATAGGTATCACGCTCTGGGCAGTGCAAATGATCTGGATTCCATTCTTTGCAGCTGGCCTCATCAACGGTGTCGGCCACTACTGGGGCTACCGCAATTTCGAGGCGGCCGATGCCAGCTGCAATATCCTGCCCTGGGGTATCCTCATCGGCGGCGAAGAACTGCACAATAACCACCATGCCTATGCCAGTTCGGCAAGACTCTCAAACAAGTGGTATGAATTCGACATCGGCTGGATGTATATCCGCATCATGCAGTTCCTGCATCTGGCCAGTGTCAAGAAGGTTGCCCCGAGGATTCGCTTTGATTGGGCCAAGACCCGTTGCGATCTGGACACCTTGCAGGCGGTCATCACGCATCGTTTCGATGTGATGGGCAGTTATGGCCAGATAGTTAAAATCGCCTGCAGGGAAGAGTTGTCCAGGCTGCAGCAAGTGTATCTGCAGTATGGCAAGGAGCCTTTGATGCAGGAAAGGTTGAGGCGATGGCTGGCGCTGGATGCAAAGGATCTGCAGGATCAGGAAAAACAGGCATTAAGCAGAGTCCTGCAGAACAGCAGGAATCTGCAAGTTCTCTATCAGCTCAGGCAGGAGCTGGCAGCCGTTTGGGCGCGCTCCAATGCCAGTCAGGAGCAATTGCTGAGAATGCTGGAGGACTGGTGCCATCGTGCCGAAACGAGCGGCATAGAGGCCTTGCAGGTGTTCTCCAGGCGTCTGCGTTGTTACAAGATGGCCTGATGTTTCCGATGCGGAGCTGACGGACATAAAAAAACCCGCTGTTGCGGGTTTTTTTGCGAGCCTCTCAATTATTTGAACTAGTCAATTACTTGAGCTTGGCTTCCTTGTACATCACATGCTTGCGAGCGACGGGGTCAAATTTCTTGATTTCCATCTTTTCTGGCATGGTGCGCTTGTTCTTGGTCGTGGTGTAGAAGTGACCAGTACCGGCGCTTGATTCGAGTTTGATTTTTTCACGCATCTTGAATGCTCCTTAAATCTTTTCGCCAGCAGCACGCAGATCAGCCAGAACAGCGTCGATGCCGTTCTTGTCGATTGTACGCAGTGCAGCGTTGGTGATACGTAGGCTTACCCAGCGGTTTTCGCTCTCAACCCAGAATTTGCGGTTCTGCAAATTAGGCAAAAAACGACGCTTGGTCTTGTTGTTTGCGTGGGATACGTTGTTCCCAACCATTGGCTTCTTGCCGGTTACCTGACATACGCGTGCCATGTTAAATCTCCTAATACCGCTTACCGAAATTCGAAAGTCCGCATTTATACCATAAAAAACAGGCTCTCCTCAAGGAAAATCTGCTTTTTTGCGGTTTTCTTAATGTTTTCCGGTGCTGCCAAAACCGCCTTCGCCGCGCTCGCTGGCTGCAAACTCATCGACGACGGTAAAGTTGGCCTGCATGACCGGCACAATCACCAGTTGGGCAATACGCTCCAGCGGGTTGAGGATGAAGGATTCGCGTCCGCGGTTCCAGCAGGAGACCAGTAACTGGCCCTGATAGTCCGAATCGATGAGGCCGACCAGATTGCCCAGTACGATGCCGTGCTTGTGACCGAGGCCGGAGCGCGGGAGGATCATGGCGGCATAGTTGGGGTCGGACAGGTGAATCGCCATGCCGGTCGGGATCAGTGTGGTCTCGCCCGGATGCAGCGTCTGCGTATGTTCGATGCAAGCACGCAGGTCAAGGCCGGCAGAACCGGGCGTGGCATAGGCCGGCATCATGTTGTGAAGACGGTCGTCCAGGATTTTAAGTTCTACATTGAGGTTCATGTGGCGGCTTTCGATGATTGTTGATCCAACATGGAGGCAATATGTTGCAGCAGTTGTTGCGCGATCCGGTTTTTTTCGGCGCGCGGCAAGGGATGGTTGCCGGCATCATCCAGCAAGACCACGCTGGCGTCATCCTGCTCCATGCTTTCCTGCACCAGATTGGCGACCAGCAATGGCAGGCCTTTCTTCTTGCGCTTGGTTTCGGCATGCTGTAGCAGGTTTTCGCTTTCCGCCGCGAAACCAACACAAAATGGCGCCTGCGGCAGGCTGGCGACTTCTGCCAGTATGTCCTTGTTAGGTATCAGTTCCATCGTCAGTGATTGCTCACTCTTTTTGATTTTTCGAGTGCTGGGCTGTGCCGGCCGGTAATCGGCGACAGCGGCGACGCCGATGAATATATCCTGTTCACGGACGCGCTGCATGACGGCATCCAGCATCTGCGCGGCGCTAATGACATTTACCAGCCCTACCTGGCTCGGTGGTTTCAGCTGCGTCGGCCCACTCACCAGCGTCACCTCGGCGCCCATGGCGCGTGCCATGCCGGCGATGGCATAGCCCATCTTGCCGGAGCTGAAGTTGGTGATGGCGCGCACCGGGTCTATGGCTTCTACCGTAGGGCCGGCCGTGATCAAAATGTGTTTTCCTTTGAGCAGTTTCGGCTGCTGAAAAGCCATCAGCATTTCAAGCAGGTCTTCCGGTTCGGACATGCGTCCCAGTCCGGTTTCGCCGCAGGCCTGCTCACCGCTGTCCGGGCCGAGGATCGCGATGCCATCAGCCTGCAGCTGTTGTACATTGCGCTGTGTCGCCGTGTTCTCCCACATTTGCCGGTTCATGGCCGGCGCTACCAGCAGTGGACATTCACGTGCCAGGCATAGTGTGGAAAGCAGATCGTCGGCATTGCCGTGTACCAGTTTGGCCATGAAATCGGCGCTGGCCGGTGCGATCAGAATCGCATCTGCCTGCCGTGACAGTTCGATGTGCGGCATGCCGTTGGGGATGCCGGCATCCCACATGTCAGTGAATACTTGCCTGCCGGACAGCGCCTGCATGGTGACCGGCGTGATGAAATGACGCGCCCCCTCTGTCATGACGACTTGTACCTCGATGCCGGCCTTGACCAGCAGGCGCACGAGCTCAGCCGCCTTGTAGGCAGCGATGCCGCCAGTGATGCCGAGTACCAGTTTCTTGATGGGTTGGTTTTGCATGAGGGGTTAATTTGTATGAGGGTTAA
>DLMX01000086.1:56218-56474 GCA_002479405.1 Methylophilaceae bacterium UBA7525 | reverse complement strand
TCCAGCGCCTGAATCTTGGCCAGATCGGGCTATCCGAGCATCTGGATACCGGTATATGGGGTTGTTGCGAAGCCAACTCGGACCGGCTTGATATAGTAATTTCCGGCCTTTGGTCGAAGATGTTGCAAGAAACCTACCCGGAAGAGTTTGCCGCCAATCCGCCCGATATCGACAAATGGCACCGGCGCTTCAAGGTCATGGTGGATGAGATCGGCGAAGAGGGGAACCGGTTGATGCCGATTGCCCGGCATCTGGC